>CAIYYT010000110.1 GCA_903930455.1 uncultured bacterium
GATATGCTTGTCAAGGCCGAAGATGGCAATCGTCTCCTTTTTGATCGCCTCCGATACGGCAGTCACCCCGTCCGATTCGTTAATCGAGAACTTGGTGATCTCGAAAAATGACCGTTCGCTGCCGACCAGAGTTACATCCGTACCATGCAACGTCGTGATGACTCTGATGCGGCAATCCTTCGCAATCTGCTTGGCCAAAAAAGCCGCCGGTGCATGCGGAATGGCATAGTGCACATGCAGCAGATCTAGCTTCCAGCGACAGGCGACATCGGCCATTTTGGCTGCCAGCGACTCGGTATACGGGGGATACTTAAACAGCGGATAGCTGGAGACTTCGACTTCATGGAAAAACACATTTTCGCGAAACCGATCAAGACGGAATGGCAAGGCATACGAAATGAAATGCACCTGATGACCGCGCGCCGCCAGCGCCATGCCCAGTTCGGTCGCCACGATACCCGATCCACCCATAACAGGATAGCAGGTAATTCCGATTCTCATGTGGCCTCGCTTTCGGTTTGATCAAGATAAACCAAATAATGAACTCCGCTGTTGCAGTCGGTCGCGCCCAAGAGTCGGTCGATGACCCAATGGCCGTACTTGGCAATGTAATAGTTGATTGGAAACGCGCGCTCCTGCAACTGATGTGCCGGATGCAGATGAAACGCCACACGCTCCAACTGCATGCGCACCGTCTGGTTCTTCTTGCGGTGCGCCTGAAAGACCTTCTCCTCAAGACTCTTGATCTCAACATCAATACGACCGGCAATGCGCGCCGCATTGGTGACAAGCCCATGATCGCTTGGATCAAGCAACTGCGAAATCTCACCTAATCTTTCTCTGATATTGTCACGCAGATCGGCAAACATGGAATCAAAGTCGGCAGGGAAAGTGCGTTTCATGACCTCGGTGATCTGTTGCCCCATATCACCTAGAGACTCCTCGAAAGTAAGATCATACTTTTCCATGAGCCGAGCAATGTTGCGCTCTATAATAGTCGCGGAGAAACGCGGATAGATAACCGGCGGCACTTCACCGAATACCTCAAAAAGCTCCCGCATTTGCGCGAAGTAGGCGGTCTCTGCCGGACCCGCAAAATAGATGAGTGTCGGGAAAATGTGACTTTGGACGATCGGGCGCAAAAACACATTTGGCGCAAAGAGCGACGGCGTGTCGGAAACTTTCGCCTCCAGAGCAGACTGGGTAACGTACTTGCCATCCACCAAAAATCCGCCGGCTGCGAAATCGATGCGTGTACGCCTGCCATCGCAGAAAAAGAGGTTGGAGTACTCACCTGCCTTCGTCACCTGAAGATGGTATCCTCTCGCCTCCAAAGCTGCGTTACTATTCTCGACTGCGCGAGCGGCTTCTTCGCGGAGTTTCAACTCCCTCTGAAACACCGGCAATGCCAGACGGCGGAATTCGTCATCACATGGGTCGACAAGAATCAACCCCGTATCCTTGAATAGATAACTGAGATACTTGCCGAAGGCGGTTACAACTGATTCGCCCGGCTGATAGCATTCCCGAAGCTGAGCCATCAGTTCGCAGCGAAATTCGGTATCTGGTAGTGCTTGTTCATACTGGTCTAGTAGAATCAGGATAGCATCATCAAAGAGAACCGATCCCATCGTCTGGCCGCCCGGATGCTGCTTCGGTCGATACACCAGCTCCAACAACTTCTCGTCTTTGCCGGGGACAATGACCTTGGCGACTTCGTCGAAATCGGCATCATCCGCCGCCAGCCAGAAGATCGGCACTACCGGCGACTGCAGACGGCGGCAATTGCTTTCAGCCAGTCGGACTGCCAGTGCCGCCTTGTAGAAGACATACAGTGGACCACCGAAAATCGTCACCTGCTGTCCGGTGAAGACGGCGGTCGTTGTTGGATCGAGTAGCTTGTTGATGTTCTCGACTGTCCTCGGCCCGGCGCCGAACTCGTGGTTCTGCCGCAAAAGAGCGGCGACAATTCGCTCGCGCTCAAAAGAACGTCGGCCCAGCTTCTGCTGAACCGACGTATAGGATTCCCGATTAGTAAACGGATATGAATAGAACTCCGATGCTACTCCCAACAGATAGTCGAGAAAGAGCTTTCTGCTGCCTGGAATTCTATCAAACGGTATTGTTGTTTGCAACGGCCTTCCCGCGTTTGCCGAAAAGCTTCTTGGCTATATCATCCAGCAATGTAAACACAACCGGCACAGCAATCAAGGTCAGCAAAGTTGAAGTTGCCAACCCGCCGATTACCGCGCGGGCAATACCGGCTCGCAACTCCGCGCCCGAACCAATTCCCAACGCCAGAGGAAGCATACCGAAAATCATCGCCAACGTCGTCATCAAAATCGGCCGCAGTCGTATTGAACCGGCTTTCACCAGCGCCTCGGTGCGGTCAGTCCCCCCGCGGATGGCCTGTTTGGCGAAATCGACCAGCAGAATCGCATTCTTTGTCACCAGCCCCATCAGCATGACGATACCGATCATCGACATAATCGACAGCGAACTACCAAAGGCCAGCAATCCCAGAAATGCTCCCACCAGCGACATCGGCAGCGACAGCATGATGGCAAACGGATCGGTAAAACTCTCAAACTGCGACGCCAAGACGATGTAAATCAGGATCACAGCAAGTGCCAGAGCGCTCAGAATCGCTACGAATGCTTCCGCCTGATACTCGGCTTCACCGGTCTGATAGATCCGATACCCCGGAGGCGTTGGAATCTTATCGGCCTTGGCGATAGCATCAGAACGCACATCTCCGGAAAAACGATTGAAGTTGTTGGCATACACTTTCACCGTTTTTTGCCGATCGTAACGGTTGATTTCCGAGACTGAACTCGCATCTCTGAACGTCGCCACATGACTGAGCGGCACCTGGAATCCATTTTTGCCGTCTATTTCCTTCAACGAAGGGATTAGAATGCGCGACAGATCCGACACGCTCTTGCGGTCAGACTCTCTGAGCCGCAAGCGCACATCCGACTCATAATCGCCGTCGCGAAACTTCATCGGAACTACTCCGTTGACCAGATAGCGCACGGCCATCGAGACCTGAGTGACGTTTAGTCCCAGATCAGAGATCTTCCCACGATCAAGCTCAAGCTGCAGCTCCGGTTTGCCTTCGCCCAGCGAATTGTCGATCTCCACAGCTCCGGGCGTCGCCCGAACCGAGTCTTCAACTTCCTTGGCCAGTGCCATCAACTTCTGTTCATTCTCACCTGATACGGCGATTTCCACAGCCCCCCCTGCTCCGCCTGAGTGTGATTCCTCGGGGCTGATTGTCAGACGCAGTCCCACATAGCTGGAGAGTTCCTTACGCAACTGCTCGATTAGCTGGAACACGCTGGCATCTCGCTCCGAGCGATCGATCAGCTTCACTGCGATCGAACCGCGACTGTCAGGATCGGACCCCGAACCGATAGTCGTAAACTGCGTCTTCACTTCCTTGTGACTGCCGACTATCTGTTCGACCCCCTCTGTAAGTCTAGCTGTTTCCGCCAGGGTGGTTCCCGGCCCTGCCTTAAACGACACCCAGAATTCACTCTGATCATATTGCGGCAGAAATTCCGTACCGATCAACGGCACGATGAAGAAACTGCCGATAAACACCACCAGGGCGATAACAATCGTCAGCACGCGGTGATTCAGCGCGCCTCGGATGACCGACTGGTACCAGACATTGAGACGATCGAAGAAGTTGTTCCAGCCATTAGTTAGCATGTAAACCGGATTTCGCGTCCCCACGTGATGTACATGCTCTTCCCTCAGAAAACGTGACGATAACATCGGTGTTAGTGTAAACGCCACAAACAGCGAAACCAACACTGCGAACGCCACTGTCATACCGAATGAGAAGAACATGCGCCCAACAATACCCTGCATAAATGACACCGGCACAAAGACCACGACCAAACTGAATGTCGTCGCCAATACCGCCAAGCCAATCTCGGAAGTACCGTCGTTGGCGGCAACATCCATCGGTTTCCCCATCGTTTTATGTCGATAGATGTTTTCGATCACCACAATGGCATCATCAATCAGTAATCCCACAGCCAGCGATAATCCGAGCAGCGTCATGAAGTTCAGGGTAAATCCCAACGCCTTCATGAAAGTAAATGTGGCGATAATCGACGTCGGAATAGCTGCCGCCGAAATCAAAGTTGGTCGACTGTCCGCCAGGAACAGGAAGATCACCAGCACTGCCAGTATGCTTCCGTAAAGGATGTTCACCATCACGTCATCGATGGCTTCCACCGTAAAGGTCGAATTGTCGGCCGCAATAATCAGACTGACCCCCGCTGGCAGCAAGCTCTTCACTTCCCCAAGCTTCGCCTTGATCCGCTTCGCCACATCCACCGTATTGGCCCCAGACTGTTTCACGATATTGAGTGCCACTGCCCGCCTGCCGTTCAAGCGCGAAATCGACTCCAACTCCTTGGTCGTGTCTTTGACCACGGCGATGTCCCGCATCCGGACTTCTTTGCCCTTCTCATTCTTGACGACTAAATCACGTATCTCGTCGAGCGAGGAGATCCTGCCCATGGTGCGAACCGTAAAATCGCGTCCCTGTTGCTTGATTGTGCCCCCCGGCAAATCTAGGCTCGCCGCAGCCAGGCGATTTTGTATGTCGAAAATGGAAAGATTGAGCGCTTCCAAACTCGCCAGATCGAGTTCGACCAGGATTTCCCGTTCCTCGCCGCCGATCAGTTCGACATTGCCTACACCCTGGAGTGATTCCAGACGTTTTTTGACCGTCTCTTTGGCAATAAATGACAACTCACGTGCCGAACGTTCGCCGGAGACCGCCACGGAGATGATCGGCATCACCTTGGGATCCCATTTCTGGATGACAATATCCTCGATATCGTCCGGCAGATCCGCTCGTATGCTGGCTACCTTCTCCCGCACCTCCTGCGAGGACACATCCGCGCTTTTGCCCATTTCGAATGTCACCACCGAGTAGGCGTAGCTCTCCAAACACTTCGTCTCGATATGCTTCACCCCCGACAGAGGGTTTACCGCGTCCTCGATCTTTTTCATCACTTCGGTTTCCATATTTTCCGGAGTGGCGCCCGGATAGGTGACGCTGACTACCACAAGTGGAAAATCAATGTCCGGGAACAGCTCGACACTGAGCCCACGATATGAATAGATGCCAAGCACTACCAGTGCCAGGATCATCATGGTCGCAAAGACCGGTCGGTTAATTGATACCTTGGATAGAATCATAGTTACTTCGTCGACCTCATCACCGGATAACCATCAGACAAGAACCCCTGTCCCATTACCACGACTTCCTCGCCCGAGTTCAGACCTGAGCGGATTTCCGTCTCCTTGCCATTGCTGGCTCCAACGCCAACAGTGCGCTCATGCGCTGTGTCACTCTTGACCACATACAGCGACATCACTCCCTCGTTTGACAGTAAGGCCGCCGCGGGAACTGTCAGAACATTGTCTTTTCGTTCAACCACAAACGTCACCTTGGCGAAAGTACCCGCCTGCAAGCGCCGACTCGTATTCGGAACCGAAACTTCCACACTGAAGGTCCGCGTCTGCGGCTCGGCGGCATCAGAGACCTTCGTGACCGTACAAGTGTAAACGCTGTCGTCACCCTGAACTCTCAGAAATCCAGTCATCCCGGATGAGAACTGACCAACCAGATCAGCCGGAACACCGAACGTCATCCGCAGTGCATCCGTGCGCGCGACGCGAGCTGCTAGCACTCCCTGAAGCGGCACGTCACCGATCTTGACATCCAACTCCACCAGCGTACCGCTGATCGGCGACGTAATATCGACCAGCTCTTTGGCCGCCTGATAATTGGCCTTACTTACTTCAAATCCCGCCTTGGCTTCATCGAACGCACTCTCGCTGATGGCCTTGGCATCATACAGGTACTTCATCTTCTGGAAATTCTTTTCGGCGTTGTCATAGGTCGCCTTAGCCTGATAGTATTGCGATGTTGCACCGCCTTCGTCCAGTGACACGATCACCTGACCCGCCTGCACCCGATCTCCCACCTTGAACGGCAGAGAAGTTACCGCCTCCGACAAGCGTATGTAAATGTCGGCTTGCTCGGCGCCCTTGAGTCCACCGGTGAACTCCCGCGTCACTTCCAGCATACCCGGTTGCACAGCCAGCGTCCTGACCGGGATCGTGGGCAGGGTTGTCGCAGAATCGGACTTTTTCCCGCACGACAGGGGCAGGATCGCTATCGTTGCGATCAGTAGCAGATATATCAGCTTTCTCTTCATCTATTGCTCCTTCAACATCTCGATATTGTTAACACCGGTCACACGCAGCAGACCATAGACCGCCGCCGCGGCATCATGCGTCGCCTGCACGTAGTTGGTTCTGGCTTGAGTCAGCGCCGCCTCAGCCGATAATATCTCCAGTTGCGTACCGACACCATTCTGGTAGCGCAGCCTCGCTATCTTCAACCCCTCTTCCGCCTGTTCAATCGTCTTCAATTGCGCCTTCAACCGTTCGCCCGATTCTTCGTAAGTATAGTACGCCTGCCTGACATCAAGCTCAACTTGCTGTTTGAGTTGTTCGAGACTCAAATTGGCATCCTGATTGTCAGTCTTCGCTTTTCTTATTTCTGCAGTCGTGGAAAAACCGTCGAAGATCGGCATGCTGAGACTCATAACTGCAGTCCAACTTGGCGTCCAATCATGTCCCTTGAAAAGCCGGAAAGCGTCATCATCCCCCTGAAGACGGTAGCCGTACTGCGACTCGAAAATCAGATTAAAGCTGCGACCGGACTTGGCAATACCAATGGCTCTACGAGTGATGTCGGCCAAGTGTTCCTGCTGCTGTAGCGATGCCCGATTCGCACTTGCCAGGTTCTGCAAGTATTCCAGATTTAATTGCCTGCCCACCACGGTGGAATCGAATTCGTACTGTAGGTCAAGCGGCTCGGAGAGCTTGACGCCGATCAGATTCTTGAGCGATTCCAAAGCAATAACGGCGCCATTCTGTGTCTGCGTCAACTGCGGTTTGAGATTGGCGACCTCTACCTGTGCACGCAGGTACTCATACTCCGAGACCACTCCCTGCGAATACATCTTGTTCACGATGTCGAGATTCAACTCAGCAGTAGACAATGCGTCCTTGTAAACTTTGACAACATCCTGGGTCAGTATCGCCGCCAGAAAGGCGCGGCGCACACCATAAACGATCTGCCCTTCGGCTTCTCGAACCATGTCTTCCGTATAACTCTTGTAGATCTTTGCGATCTTCATCGCCGCAAAGACCTTGCCGCCGAGCCAAATCGGTTGAGTCAGAGTCAGGCCAACATCCATCTGGTTGTCGCTGCCATACTTGAACGACTCTCCGCCGATGGACAAGGTCGGTATTTTCAGATTGCGGGTAAAGGCTGAGCCAAAACTAAGCGTAGGCAGTGCGCCAGCTGTCGCCTTCTGAATCTCGGCTTCCGCTTTCTCTAATTGCGACTTGGCGATAAGGTAGTCCTGATTGTTCCGTAATGCCGAAGCCACGGCATCATCAATGGTCATCGGCGAACCAAAGGCCGTAGTGCTTGCACAGCAGAACACGGCTGCGAGCACGGGAAACAGAATTGTCCGCAGCTTCACGCCGAATCGTAGCCGGCGAGGTCGGACAGTGGTTGACGAATCGTTCACTTACCAATTCCTCTCATATATATGTCCAGCGCGCTATTGATATCTTCTTGAAGGGTGTCCTTATCCTGGTGAAAGTGCTTTTCGACAACCGTCGCAGCCGTTGACATCAGGGCGAAGGCCGCATACTCGGGATCAACTTCTCGGAAGTCACCGCAGGCGATTCCTTCTCGAATTAACGTCGTAAGACTGTCCAACAGCGTACGATGAGCCAGCATCGTATCGCGACATGGGTTGAGACGATCTTCCAGACGGCCGACTACCAAAACACGCCAACAGCGAGGGTTCTCGGTGAAAAAACGGACATGCTCCGCCACCCCGGCGTGCAACACCTCTCTCGGCGATTGAGTTTGTCCCTGTATTACCTCCAGCCGAGCCTGGAGGTGATCGAAGACTCTCTCGACTACTGCCAGATACAACTCACGCTTTGATGGATAGTAGCGGTAGACGGTGCCTTTGCCGACCTGCGCCAGTTGCGCTATCTCGTCCACATCGGCGTCCTGGAACCCACCTTTAGAAAACACCTCCAAGGCGGCATCGAGAATCATCTCCCGGCGTTCGTCCGGAGGAAGTACTTTCCTCCTGTTGTTGTGCTCACCATTACTCATCATTATGCTGTTAGACGGACTAGTCAGTCCGTTTGTTCCCATCTTTTTTAGGTTTTTGTGATTTTTTTCTCAAGCTCGGTCGACGGCAATCAGCTAGAGCAATCCGATTGCTGTACTTCTCGCACCGTCTCTTCGCGTAACTTCTTGAACGAGAAATTGTTAGTTATAAGGAGTATGAACCCGATAGTGAAGACCGGCGCATAATCCATGAAATGAAGAACAATACTAAAGGCGGCGGCCTCGGCGTGAGAAACATCAAAAAAAGACAGGGCAGTAATCACCGTGATTTGGAAAGAACCCAGATTCCCCGGTGATATCGGTATCAGAAGCAGGAAGGAGTTGATGATCACGATCACGGCTCCGGCCCAAAACGGCGCTTTTAGCCCGAAGGCCCGGATCAACATTATGCAGATACCGATATGGAAAAGCCACACTAGCAATGAATAGAAACCCAGTGTAAACACACCGCGACTGCTACGAACAGCGGCGATACCTTGAGACATGGAGGTGGTCCACTTCTCCAACTTCTTATACAACCGTGGAAAACGTCGGCGGATCGTCTTCTTGCCGAAATAGGCTAGCCTTCGCTCATAGCGCATGAGCAATATCAAAGTCAGTATCATGAGACCAACGCCCATAGCGGCATAGACCTCCACTTCCCTGACCCACGATGGAATGGCGAACAAAAACGACGCCAGATATATCAATAGGACTAGACTGACGGCGTCGCAGAGAACCTCCATCGCCACGGTCGTGAAGCAGAAGGTTTTGGACAGCCCCTCCTGTTTGGCGAGCATCACAATCCGCCCTGCCTGCCCTCCCAGCATCGGAATTGAGAGGTTAATCATTTGCCCGACATTAAAGAGCGCAAAAGCGCGGGGCTTAGAGATGACTTTGACATCCTTGATCAATGCCCGCCAGCGCATTCCTTTGGCCCAGTTCATTGCCACGGCGCTGGCTGCAGCCCCAACCAGATAAACGGGATGGATTCGGGTAAGGCTGCGCCAGAGTTCCCTGAAGTCAACGTTGTGAAAACTGATGTACAGGAGGCCCACTGCTATAGCAGCCCCGAGCAGCTTCTTCCAGTCGAGAATCTTCATTTGCCCTGTCTAATCATATGAACCATGTGCTCCAAAACATACTAACCCGCAGTGATACTGTCAATGCTTTAGATGCCGCCAAGATGGTTTGGGTTTCAGGCTGTGGGAGAGGCGAAACCCGCTAAGTCTCGACTCTGCTTATCTGCTGCTTAGATCTTTTCGACCGCGGAGATTTTGACCCACCCCTTGAGCTTGTTGGCAAACAACCCCAGGTAGTAGTCCTGCTTTTGGTCAAGTACTTCGAAGGGCAATCCTTCGTGCCCTTCAAACTGCAACTCAAAGTCACTTCCGGGCCCGGAAAGGATTTCGGTCTGCTCGACCACAATTACGCCTTCATCCACAAGATAGTTCGCGCGCAGAACCCACATCATGGCTGTCGCACTGATGATTGTGATTGCAGCCAGCACGAATACGGGAGAATTGCCGAAACGCGCAATGACTCCAGTTCGTTTCAGCGCCAGAAAAACGAATAGCAGGGCACACGCGATGAAGGAAATCAGGAAGTACTGATTCGGATGTAGGGTCGCCAGCAAGTTCTTCACTTGCGTGAGAAAGGGATCCGTCTGTGAAGCATCAACCTTATCGACGCAGAATTGCTTGACGAACGCCAGATTGGTGCGGATATCCTCGTCATCGGGCGTCATCTTCTCGGCGCGTCGGAAGTTGGCGATCGCTTTCCCCAGATGGCCGGCCTTGTAATAGGCACATGCCGTGTTGTAATATAGCGGCGCCGAGGCGTAACCCTGGTCAATGACCGACTGCAGTTTGTCGGCTGAGCCGGCAAAATCACCCTGATCATAGAGCCGGACGCCCGCCTGGAAATCTTCATTCGCCCCAGCGTAAACCAGTGAGGGCAATGCCAGCAACAACAACACGAGCAATCGTCTCATCAGCGAGTCTTCTCCAATTCAACGATCAGACGTTTTGCGCTTTCCCAAAGATGAGTCATCTGTGTCTTTTCCGAACCACCCGGCGCAAAACGGCCGAAATCACACTGCTGCAACAGATCCAACAACTGTCCGACCAATACATCACTCTGCTTACCGACTGCGTACTCCCTGATCTTGTCGGCGGTCAATCCGAATCCAGGCAGATTGTAGCGATCGGCAAAATAGTCTATCAGCGAGCGATTGATTTCAGAGTAGAACGAATCCGCGTCGGCAGCATCCAACAGGCTTTTCGCCTTCGCGAGCCGACTGTCTGCGAGTTTGCGCGCCTGCCGTAACCGGCGAAATCCGACGTCGCTAAGCAACCGTTCCTTGTGACGTTGCCTCGTCAGAACCGCGACATAACCAAGAACCGGCAACATGTACATCACTATGAGAAACCACGGACTGGCAGAGATCGGTGCGCTGCGGCGCGAACGCAACTCGCCGAGGCTTGTTTTGAGATATCGGATATCTTTTGCGGTCAGGTCGATTCTGTTGGTCTGAACATTCTGCACCTGCGAAGCGTAGCGGTCCTTTGATGGCGCCACGTCCACCTGAATCTGCTCGCTCGTGACCGTCTTGTACATACGCGCTTGCGGGTCAAAAAACGAGAACCTCAGGCTCGGCAGCAGATAGGAGCCGGCGCGCTTGGGAATGAATACCTGATCGAATGTCTTGGTCCCCCCCACCTGATAATTCACTTTTTCGACTTTCTCGTCATCCCCTGCCTGATAAGTGCGGAAATCCGGCAAATCGGGCACCTTCGGAATACCGACAGACTTAATATTGCCGGTGCCGGATATCTTGATGTGTAAGGTTAGCGGCTCGTTGACTTCAATCTTGTTTTTGTCAACCAGAGCCGTCATCTGGTATTGTCCCACTGCTCCCCCGAAATCCCCCGGTTTGCCCGCCTCCGGCAACGGCAGTGTGGTGATTTTTACCGGATCAGACTTCAGAGTGAGCCGCCTGCCACCTCCGTAACCGGGGAAGCCTTGGTTGAAGAAAGAAAACGGATCATTGGAACTGCCGTCATCTACCACGACATTCATTTCCGCCGAGCCAATCGTCTGCGTTCCGGGAGCGGTCGGGAAAAGAGCGGTGCGCAGCTCGGCCATGTTGTAGTCCCGACCATTTAGGGTCTCTTGATCGGAGCGCCACTGCCCAAGGTCCTCCGCCCAGAAGCCGGTCCGCTGTGGAATCCGCGGTTCCGGATTGGCCAAGAGTCGCACCCGATAGTAGAACTTCATGGACAAAGTCACCTGCTGGTTGACATAGACAGTGTCTCGGTTGACCGTACAGCGCAGCAGCAGGTCATCCCGGCTTAGTTGTTGCTGTTGCGATGTCTGTGCCCGCTGCCGCCCGCTGGTAGGAGGCACATTGCGCGACTGAGGCATGGCAACCGGATTGACCATAACCGAGAGCTGTGGCGTATCGTACGATTTGCCGTCGATGGTCAGCCGGAAGGCTGGGATGTTCAGCCGCCCTGTTCGGGTCGGCGACAGTATGAAATTGTATTGCTTTGATTGCTCCGTGCGACCGTTGATCCACGAAAAATTGGAACTGGTACCCGAAGAATAAACCTGCCAGTCCGGAAGCTGACCGAGATTTAACGCGGGAAGGCTGCTCGCATCTCCTTTGATCTCGATTGTGAATTGTACCGACTCCCCCTCCGAAATCTCCGTGCGATCGACTTTGGCATTGACCGTGGTCTCTGCCAAGAGCGCAGAGCATAGGCCAAGCACGAAAGACATCACGACAGCCAGAACAACCGATTTCCTCATTGTCATATCTACCAGTCCTTGGCACTCCTGCCCGCGTCGCTGGTTCCCACCTTAAATCGAGTCAACTGTTTCTGCAATTTCTTTTCGTCGCCATTAATTGCATTCAAAATTCGCTCGGCATCCTGTTTGCTCATTTTCTGTTGTTGCCCGCGAGACGCCTTCTGCTGCTGTTGTTGCTGCTCCTGATTCTGGTCGCCGTTCTGTTGCTCGTCCTGCTGCTGTTGCTGTTCTTGATCGTTTTTTTGCTGATCCTGCTGCTGTTGACCGTTCTTCTGCTGCTCTTGCTGACTTTGCTGCTGTTGCTGCTCTTGTTGTTTCTGCTGATCTTGCTGATCCTGAGGGTTTTGCTGCTGACCCTGCTGTTGTTTCTGGTCTTGCTGCTGGTCTTGCTGCTGATCTTGCTTCTGTTGGTCCTGTTGCTGCTGATCTTGTTTATCTTGCTTGTTTTGCTGGTTCTGCTGCTGTTTATCCTGTTTCTGCGCCTGCTCTTTCAGCTTTACACGCGCCAGTTCCAAGTTATACTTCGCATCACTGTCGTCAGCATTAATCTCCAAACATCTCTTGTAGGCGTTGATCGCTTCGGCGTACTGCTGAGCACGAAAAAGCGCATTGCCGGAATTATAGTAGGCATCCGCCTGAAACTTTGGATCGTCGGTGTTGAGCGCCCGCGTGTATCGCTGCACCGCCTCCGGGTACTTGTTTTGCTTGTACAGCGCCGACCCAATGTTGTAATCGAGCACCGGTTGCTTCGGTTTCTCAACTTCAGCGTCTTTGTAATACTTCAATGCTTCGTCGGCCTTGTCCTCGACTAGCGCCTTGTTGCCCTTTTCATTAAGCGCTCGATAATCGCCGCGCGCAGCCGGGCCGCTCAGAAACATGAACAGCGTTATGGCACAAACAGCCATCATCTGCCGCATATCAGTCTGTCTCATTGGCTGCATTCTCCTTGCGGCGCGACTTGCGCTCCGAGATGAGGATTTCCGCGCTAAAACAGATGATCGCAAACGGCAGCACATACTGGTAGCGATCTTCGTACTGCGTCATCAACATTCCCTTCTGCTCTTTCTTCTCCATGGCGTTGATGTCTTCATAGATTTGGTCAAGCGCGATTTCACCCGCCGAAGCGTGATAGTATCGGCCATCGGCATCGGCGGCAATCTCCTGCAACATCTGTTCATCCAGTCGGGTCAGCACCAATTCGCCGCGCTCATCTTTCTTATAGCCAATCATCTCCCCGCGGTCGTTGCGAATCGGGATCGGCTCCCCTTCCGGTTTGCCGAGGCCAATCGTGTATATTTTTATTCCCTGCACCTTCGCCTCTTTGACCGCCCGCTTGATATCCCCACCAAAGTCCTCACCATCTGTGATGATAATCATGACCTTGTTCTTGCGCTCTTTTTGATTGAATGATGCCGTGGCCGCCTCAATCGCCGCGCCGATATTTGTGCCCGGCGCTGGTATCAGATCTACATCGAGCACGTCGACAAACATCTGGGCCGCTGAGTAGTCCAGCGTTAATGGACACTCGGTGAACGCCGCGCCGGCAAACGCCACGAGCCCCACCCGATCCCCCGTCAGGCGCGATATCAGACCGCGCACTTCTTGCTTGGCCTTGTCCAGTCGGTTGGGTTTCATGTCTTCCGCCAGCATCGACTTGGAGCAATCTACGACGAGCATCACATCTTGCCCTTCTCGCTTTAGCATCACCATATGCGTGCCATACTGTGGTCGTGCGAGTGCCAAAACCAGGAAAATTAGTCCCAGAAACAGCAGCAAATACTTATGGCGCCGTTTCTGCACGGAGAAATTCGCAATCAATCCGCTGATGAGCTTCTTGTCAGCAAACAACTCCAACAGCCGCTTTTTCTTGCGGGCGCTCCACAGAACAAACAGTCCGATCAACGCAATCGCGAAGACACCGAGATAGAAGTATTCCGGCGTAGCGAATCTCATCAACTCTCCTCAACCATTGTACACACTATCTTTCCCGATATTCCGTTACGGCAACCGCCGCAGTAAGGTTTCCCGCAAAATCAACTCCAAGAGCAGCGCAATGGCTCCCAGCATTAGCAGATACGGGAAATGCTCATCGTACTGAAGATACTCTTTGATCTTTACCTTGGTTTTCTCCAGTTGCGAAATCTGGTCGTAGACATTCTTCAGCATGTCCTCGGTCTTGGCGCGGAAATACTTGCCGCCGGTGATCTCGGCAATCTTGGTCAATTGTGCCTCGTCCAACTCGTTGTCCAGGTAAATATAGCGTTTACCGAATACCGGGTCTTCGACCGGGTATGGCGCTTTGCCCGGCTTGCCTACACCAATGGTATATACCCTGATGCCGAGTGCATGGGCGATGTCGGCGGCCGTCTGCGGGTCGATCTCACCGGCATTGTTGATACCGTCGGTCAACAGAATGATGATCCGCGACTTGGCCTTGGAATCGCGCAGGCGGTTGACGGCGGTCGCGAGACCCATTCCGATAGCCGTACGATCCTCAACCATGCCAAAATCCACCTGGTCAAGAAAAGTCAGCAGCACACCATAATCCAGCGTCAACGGACACTGTGTAAAAGCCTGACCGGCAAAGATCACCAATCCGATCCGGTCGTTTTGCCGACCTTTGACGAACTCCTTGATTACTTCTTTGGCGACATACATCCGGTTTTGGGGCTTGAAGTCTTCCGATTTCATGGTGCTGGAAATATCCAGCACAAGCATGATATCGATTCCCTCCGACGTCACTTCCGTAGTCTTTTTGCCTGACTGTGGCCGCGCTAACGCGAAAATGAAGAACACCACCGCGATAATGCGCAGGATCGGCAACCATTTCCGTCTGCGCGCCCTTGGCGATTCCTTGGCGCCTCGTAGAAGTGTGATGTCCGAGAACTTGATTGCGGCTCCCCGTTTCCTGCGGAAGGCCAGAAACCCCAACAACGGCACAAGCAACAGCAACCAAAGGAAAATCGGGCTGGCGAACTGGAACACCTACTCACCCTCCTTTACGGTCGAAAGCGGAAAGGAGCGTGTCTGAATGACAAATTCTCTGGCAGTCAAGTAGTCGCGTTCGACGTCGTCGGCTATCGGGAGAAATTTTGCGAATTTCACCAGATCGCAGCCTTCCAGAAAATCGTTTATGATCTTTTCTTCCTGCTTATCCAGTGCCAGCTTGCGGAACTCCATGATAATCTCAATCGTCGTACGCTCCAGCGCATAGATACCGTATCGTCTCTCCAGATAACGGCGAAAGATGTCTGACAATTCGAGATAGAACAGCTTGTATTCACCCCGCGCGAGCAAATCCGATTCGCGTAGCTTCGCCAACTCCTCCAACGCGATCTCCCACGGCAACCGTGTATCAGCCACAGCCGTGCTGAGATTGATCGGTCGGCGCGCTCGGCGATAAAGCCAGACGAACAAGATCGCACCCGCGATCAACACCGAGCCGGCTATTACCCACAAAGTCGGAAATTCCCGTGGGAACTCCTTCTGCGGCCTAAGCGGTTTGATGTCTTCTCCCTGTTCACCGCTCAGAAGTGAGTTGACTTTGATTGGTAGCGGATCGGTGGCAATCGACTTGACTTCACCGGAAGGTGTGCGATAGCGAATTGTCACCGGTGGAATCTTATAGTCCCCCGTCGTGAACGTCGTGATCTCAAACGACTCCGCGGACGTGCGAGTGCCGTTCTTGATCAAACTCTGACGCGGTTTGTAATCCTTGACTTCGAACGATCCCAGATTCGTGCCGACCGTGAGCGAATCGACTACCAAAGA
The DNA here is from genome assembly GCA_903930455.1 of uncultured bacterium. Taxonomy (GTDB): domain Bacteria; phylum Zixibacteria; class MSB-5A5; order CAIYYT01; family CAIYYT01; genus CAIYYT01. Next base: position 15,827 of record CAIYYT010000110.1, read on the forward strand.
AGTGTCAGATGAGATCTTGACCGTGTATGTAATTCGATCACCGATGGTAATCGTCTGCTTGTCGATAGTCGACTCGACACTAATCTTGTCCTGAGCGTGCAGTGCCGTCGCCAGAGAAATCAGAAACACCAGCACCAGTTGACTATAGCGTGTCATGGTTCCTCTCATAGAGCATCGTTTCGCCGATCGTCGAAGCCAGGCGGTAATTGCTATCGAGTGCCCCTTGCCACGCAGGATAGACCTTGTAGTCGACCACAACGAGCCTCGGGCGTTTCTGCTGCAGCGCTTTGACGATATTATCATTCGTAAGCAGATGATTGCGTCCGTAGACTTCACTATCAACAGCTAAGGGGAAATAGAAACCGACGTGCTCCGAACCCGGCAACTGGGGGCGCTGCGACAGCGCGGCATACCCCGCCCATTCAGATAGCAGCGTGTCATTCGCTGACGACCGCGCCTGCACCTCTGCTACCACCGACCTGAGCTGCGGCAGTTCGAATCGAGCATTCATCGGAAGCGGCGACACTATGAACAACCACATAAACGGTATTGCCCCGATGATATATAGAAACTTCACGGATCGTCCCAGCGCCCTCAAACCCTCGGTACGGTTTATCAGCACAAACACCGGCAACGCTGCAATGATCAGATAGGGTATTGCTTCCTGGAAGTACTGCAAATGCACCGGCGTCGGTATCAAATAGATCACGCAGATCAGCACCGCCATGAGTAACCCCCGTCGATACATAATGCTGTTTTCGACAACCTTGTGCTTAAGCAAATACCACCCGCCTAGCAACGCCCCCAGCAACAGTATTGTCTGTGGTAGCGCCAGGAACTTGCCGAACACCGTGACCTTGTGAAGAACGAGCGCCGAAAACGGCGAGATTGGCTCCCGGTATAGATGGAAGATGACGTTGTCAAACCAGAAATTGCCCGGCGCTTTGAGAAAGAGCACCAGCGCGGGTATCGATGGAACTATCAGACCGGCCAGCATAATGAGCAGCGTCTTTGCCGAACCTGAGGCCGGACGCTTCGCTGATTTCAGAATGAAATACAGATACACCGGTAGTAGCAGCAGGAAAATCGAGCGGAAGTTCACCGCGGTAGACAAAAATAGCATCGACAGAAAGGCATTCCAGCGGAATCCCTTCTCTGTTGTTTCCGCCCGCAGCAAGTATCCGAACGACAACAACAGAAACAGATCGACAAAGACGAACGGCTTGAATACCGAATGCCACGCCAGAAACATGCCGTTAAATGCCATCAGAAATGCCGCCGAGAACGCCGCCCGGTCATCCCCCGTATGTTCCCATGCAATGCGGTACGTCTGGTACGTCAATAACAATCCCGCAACCAACGCCAACAGCCTCAACAACATCAGCGACGCCATACCCCAACCTGAGAAAGCCGCAAACACCAAAGGCATCATCGGCCCCTGCGGAAAAAAGAAATCCGCATACAGGGTCATCCCGTCCGCTACGCGCTGTGCCGCCGCCAGATAGAAACCTTCGTCCCCCTCTGCGGTACGGTAGAACACAAACACCGCCGCCAGCAACGCCTGCGTGGCCAGCAAAAAGACCAGCGATTTTCGTACACCACCCAGCTTCACCGACGGTACCTCCGTTCGCGCTGTTTGAAAAAGGCCGAGAGCGGGAAGATATAGTCCTGTCCGGTCGTAAGTTGAATATAGTCCAGATTGATCCGTCGGAACGCCTTCTCCAGTTGCTCGTTCAGTTCCGTGGCGCGAGAAGAATAGTCCTTTCGGAACAGTAGATCTGCCGTGTCGACTGTGATAATTTCCCCGGTCTCGGCGTCTTCGAAATCGATCATGCCAAAATTCTCCAGCTTCGACTCGCGCGGATCGCTAATTCGAATTGCGATGAGATCGTGTTTGCGGTTGGTGATCATGAGATCGCTCGCATAACCGGTGCTCAGGAAATCGCTCACGAGGAATACGACCGATTTACGCTTGACCACGCGATTTAGATATTCCAGTGCCGCGCCGATATTGGTCGATCTGCCTGTCGGTTTGAAATAGAGAATCTCGCGGATCAGACGCAGCACGTGCGCCCGGCCTTTTCGCGGTGCGATGAACTTCTCTACCTGATCGGTGAAAATGATCATCCCAACCTTGTCATTGTTATGCGTCGCCGAAAATGCCAGTAGTCCGCAGATTTCGGCAGCCATCTCCTCTTTGAGCTGATTTCTGGTGCCGAATTGCCCCGAGGAGGAAGCGTCCACCAGCAGCATCACCGACAACTCGCGTTCCTCGCGAAATTTCTTGACGAACGGCGCTCCGGTGCGAGCGGTAACGTTCCAGTCAATCAGACGAATATCGTCCCCCGGCTGGTACTCGCGCACCTCCTCGAACTCCATGCCGCGTCCGCGGAAACTGGAGTGATATTCGCCGGCGAAGACATCGTTGACCAGCTTGCGGGTCGTGATTTCGATGCGGCGGATTTTCTTGATGATATCTTTAGGAAGCACCGGCTACGGAACCTCAACCTCGTTGAACACCTTGGTGACAATCGCTTCGCTGTCGATTTCCTCTGCCTCGGCCTCGTAACTTACGATCACGCGATGGCGCAAAACATCCATGCCGATACTCTTGACGTCATCCGGCGTAATGTAACCTCGACCTTTCATGAATGCATGCGCCTTGGAAGCTAAAGTCAGATAGATGGTTGCTCGAGGTGATGCCCCGTAATCAATCAGTTCCTTGATCTTGAGATTGTAGGCCTCGGGATTGCGCGTGGCAAAGACCACATCAACGATATATTCCTTAACCTTGTCATCAACATAAATCTTGTTCATCACTGCACGAGCATTGAGAATGTCCTGAGGCGAGATCACCGGCGTGATTTCGAAGGTCTGTCCGATCGTCATCCGGTTGAGTATCTCCAGCTCTTCGGCCTTGGAAGGATAGGTAACTTTCAATTTGAACATGAACCGGTCGACCTGCGCTTCCGGCAGCGGATAAGTCCCTTCCTGTTCGATCGGATTCTGCGTTGCCATCACCATGAACGGATTGGGAAGCTTGTAAGTCGTTTCCGCAATCGTCACTTGTCGTTCCTGCATCGCCTCCAGTAGCGCCGACTGCACTTTGGCCGGAGCACGGTTGATTTCGTCGGCGAGGATCAGATTCGCAAAAACCGGCCCCTTCTTGACCGTGAATTTGCCGTCCGCCTGTGAATAAATCATCGTGCCGATCAAATCCGCCGGCAGCAGATCAGGGGTGAACTGCAGGCGCTGAAAATGCGCCTGAATCGCCTGACAAAGAGTCTTGATCGACAGCGTCTTTGCCAAACCGGGGACTCCCTCCACCAACACATGACCGTCCGCCAAGAGCGCCATCAGCATCCGATCAATCAGATACTCCTGCCCCACAATGACCTTATTGATTTCCGTTTTCAGGCGTCGGATAAACTCGTGTTGCTTCTCAACCTCCGCCTGTATTTCTCTGATGTCCTGATTCACCTTTTATCTCCCGAAAGTTAGTTACACATGGTCTACTTTGTACGGCGCTATTTCAAGAGTAGTTCCACGATTGTTTCAGCCCGACTCAAGGCCTGCGTACCTTCCAACACATCCACCTTTCCCGATGAAAACTTCACCCCTTCGCAAAAATCGAACAAGTCCTTGCACAATGCGAGACTCTCTTTGTCAACATTCTTCTCTCCCAACCAGCGCAGCAGATCGGAAGACGTCTGCCCCGACACTTTCGTCTCGTAAACGCGCTCCACGATTGCCACAACTAATCGCATGATCTCCGTCGAAAACGACCGGAAATCCTGCCGCTCTGCGAGTTTTCTGACCTCCGCGAATCTCTGCCGATATTCATCGCGCCAGTCAGTCTCAATCGATTCGGATGACATGCCGGTTTTCCTGCGTCGAATCAGCACGGCCACGGCGATAATGATCATCGTGGCAGCGCCAAAATAGAACACCATGAATGAACCCGGCTTCCGAATCGGCTTTGGCTGTGCAATCTCCACCGTGATCGGCTCGGACGTCAATGTATCGACCGACCCTCCGCTCTGGAATTCGACTTTGAATGCCGGAATCGTGACCGAACCGCTCCGTCCCGGAACCAGTTCATAGCTGTATCGTCGGACAATCAGCTCCCCTTGACGCTCAACGCTGCTCCCCGAACCGCCGATCTGCAATCCGATGATTTCCGGAGGTGCTATCGGCGTCGTCTTGGTCGCCGGATCGGAAACCTTGACTTCAAGCTGCAAATGGATTTTGTCCTCATAGGCAACACTCAGCCTGTCGACTGTCGCCTTAAACGACATCTCTGCCTGGGCAACGTTCGCGCAGAAAACAAACCCGATCAAAATCAAACTAATAAATCGCAGAGCCGACTCTACGAATTCTACAAGTAAATGTCTTATGGTTCCCA
>CAIYYT010000111.1 GCA_903930455.1 uncultured bacterium
GCCCTCTACTACTGGATCTTTGGGCAGGCGCTTTTCATGCCGTTGCTTCTGCAGAGTGTCGTAGGCGCGTTTGCCTGCGTGATGGTCTACATAATTGCGCGCCGCTACTACACCAACAAGATTGCGGTAACGGCAGGTTTGGCGGCGGCACTTTGTGGCCCGCTGATCTTCTTTGGCTCTGAACTGCTCCCCTTCACGCTGGCACTCACTTTGAATCTGATCGCAATTTGGCTGCTGACTATCTACGAAGAGAGTCGAAAGCGGTCTAAACTGCTAACCGCCGGACTGTTGCTCGGACTATCAGCCGCGGCACATCCAGCAATCCTACTTTTCGCGCCGATAGTCGTGCTGTGGATTCACCAACGGTTGTCGGAAAATCGACAGGAGTGGATCAAGCAGACAATACCTTTTGTGATTGGTATCCTGATTATTCTTGTACCGGTAGCTGCGCACAACGTTATCGCAGGTGGCGAAGCAGTTGTCTATGAGACGTATGGCGGCGTTAGTTTCGGAGCCGGCAACAACGCTCAGGCTGACGGCGGGAAGCCGGTTCTGCCGGGTGCGGTCTCCGATGCGCAGCCGGGCATCGACGTAGCTTCTGCGCTTGCCAGCCAGCAGACGGGAAGGGAATTGACGGCGACCGAGACCGGCAGCTATTGGCTAAAACAAGGATTCAAGTACATCTTCACCCATCCGCTGTCGTGGATCGGACTTCAAATGCGCAAAGTTGCCTATCTGATCACCGGCTACGAAATTCCAAAGGATAAGCAGATCTACTTCTTCGCCAAGCAAAGCGGTGTGCTCAGATATTTGTTGTGGGAGAAGCTGATCGCGTTTCCTTTCGGGATCCTGCTCCCCTTGGCGTTGCCCGCTCTGGCGGTCGGCTCCACCCTACGTCGCAGCAAGAGGCAGTGTGTGCTCATTGGATATGTGCTCTCCTATGTCTTGATAATGCTTTTGTTTACTGTAACTTCGCGATATCGAGCGATGCTGGTGCCGATCATTGCAGTCTGGTCTGCTGCGGGATTCTGGACGTTAGTCCAGCTATACAGAGAAGGCAGCTACAGCAAATTTTATCGCTGGTTGGCAGCATTGGTTGTCGCGCTGGTCGTGTGCAATGGCATTGCCTATATTCCCGGTTTATCGCCGCGAGTTAATGCAGATTTTGAGGGATTCATGTTTACGGGCAGCGCCTATTACAGCGCGGGCAAATATGCCGATGCCGAAAAGGATTTTTACGAGGCGGCAACGCTCAATCCCCGTTCAGCGGCCGTCTTTACCAATCTGGGCGATGCCTGTGCCCGGCAGAGCAAAGACTCATTGGCCGTCGATTACTATCGGCGCGCAATGGCCATTGATCCAAACGATGATCGACCTAAACAGGCGGTGGCCGAAAACTACCGCAAGCGCAACCGTATCAAGGAACTTGCGGACCTGGCGGTGACGGAGATCAAGAAAAACCCTCAAGCGGCTTGGGCATACCACGAATACGCCTATGTGCATATCAAGCTGGGAGAGTATGCCTTAGCTGCAGATCTATACGAAAAAGCGTTTGTGGCAGACACAACCGACTACGACGCGATCTTTCTCAAAGCGGGCTGCTATCTGGCTGTTGATATGCGCATGGAAGCGGCAGAGCAATATCAACGCTTCCTGAAGTATGTGCCGAACTCTGTGGAGGCGTATGCCAACCTGGGACAGGTCTACGCGCGACAGAACAAGTTGGATCTTGCTTTGGAGCAGTTCCAACGCGCCGCAAGTATGCAGCCGCAAAATCCGGCGGGGTATTTTAATCTGGCATCAACTTATCTGCAGATGCGCGATTTCGCCAAAGCCGATGAGATGCTTAGCAAGACCGAGTCGCTCGATCCCAAATTCCCGAGCATCGCCGATGTCCGGCAAATGATTGTCAACGAACGGGCGAGGAAGAAGTAAGCTTTCCTGTCTGCATAACATAAAGGCTTCCCCTATCCGAAGTCGATTGTTCGCTCGTAATTTCGCGCTTGCGCCTGACCTCGTCAGGCAGTATCATTGTCTCCAGAACTACGGCTTTGAGTTCGTGGGAGGGAGGTTCTTCTGAAACTCTGGTATTCAATCGTATCGTTGGTAATCGCAATGACCTGCTGCGCTTTTTCGCAGACCAGAAGACCTGTCTACACGCTGTCCGGTGGTGTTGCCATCCCCTCGCAACCGTGGATTCTCAAGCATTACTGGGATGCGGGACTGCATGTCAGCGGAGGTGTGGGCTATCCACTCACGAAACATCTGACCGCCCGTGCGATGTTCAGCTACAGCCATTTCCCCTTTGACCCTGAAGCGGTAATTAAACACGATTCATACCTTGCCCCGTGGATCCGCGTGGATGGATACGCCTCAAAGGCTGTCACGGCAAGTCTCCAACTCAAGTTCGACTTCGTGAACTCAACCAGAATGACGAAATTCATACCGTACTTGTTTGGCGGACCATGTTGGCACTACCAGATCATCGGTAAGTATGAGGAACTCTTCCGCTGGGTCTCGGACGATGATGAGTATTTGACGCGTTGGTTCGAGAAAAAGGTTTCCAGTTTGGGTCTGGAACTCGGGGTTGGACTTGAGTATCGCATCTCCTCGCGATTGGGCGTTTTAGTCGAAGCCGCGAGAATCGTCGGTCTATCGGTAGAACCAAGTTGTGGTGCTGGTATTCCTGTCAGAGTAGGGTTGTCTTATCGTTGAGGGGATTCTGATGAACTCATACAGCTCACCATACGGTTTGGCGTTGGCCTTCTTGCTTCTCTTGTGTTGCTTGGGATGCAGCACACACAGCACAGCACAGAAAAACGAGATCGACGACCTGCCACGAGCAGGTAGTTTCTCGTGGGTGAGCACCGCCGCAATCTACGACACGATCTCTGCAAAGAAGCCGGTGTCTGTGATGATCGTGGGTGCGTCTTGGTGCGGGTGGTGCAAATTGCTTAAAAGCAAGGCCCTCCGCGATTCCACCGTGATGGGCATGCTCGATCAATGGTTTAACGCCTGCATCATCGATGGAAACTCAGACAGTATGATTGTCGTCGGGGATTCAACTATGAGTTGTTATGCGGCGGTGCGTGAGGTGTTCCACGTCGGCGGTTACCCGACTACGATCTTCTTCAATCACAAAGCCACAAAGTCAGTGTCCTACCCCGGCTACTATGAGCCCGACCAATATGCCAACCTGCTGTACTGAGCATATAATTCCTTGAAAGCTCAATAGCGAGGTATTCGTCCGCGGCAGTCTCGCAGGGTACCCTACTTCCCTTTCGCCAACACAAACCTTGCATCAACAGCTTTAGTGGCGTGTTCATCGGCGGAGACGATAAAGGGATTGATATCGATCTCGGCGAAGTCTGGGAAATCGAGCACCAATTGCGACAACTTGAGAATTGAGTCTTCCACTGAAGCGATGTTGACCGGTTTTGACCCACGGAAACCGGTAAGCAGTTTGTAGCCCTTGAGTGATTCTATCATGTCGCGAGCATCAAGATCAGTCAAGGGCGCAATCCGGAAAGAGACATCTTTCATAACCTCAACATAGATACCACCGAGACCGAACATGATCAATGCTCCAAAAGACGGGTCGGTGGTCATGCCGATTACGGTCTCGACACCGCCGGTGATCATCTCCTGCACGACAACCGAAAACTGCTCCTTGCTCTTCGGGAAAGCCTTGGTGATGCGTTTTTCCATATCGGCATAAGCGCTGACCACTTCCGCTGGCGTGCGCAGATCAACCGCGACTGCACCGTATTCGGTTTTGTGAAGGATAAATGGCGTATTGACTTTGATCACAACCGGCCCACCAATCTTGGCGGCGATTCTGCCGGCCTCTTCCTTGCTGAAAGCATACTTGTATGAAGCGACAGGAATCTGATAGCAACTCAGTATCTGAAGCGCTTCGTCACCGATGACGGCCTCTTTCTGTTCCTGCCGGTTCTTCTTGATGATCGCAGCAACCTTCTTTTTGTCCCCCACGACCTTGACCAGCGATCCCTCGGGGCGCGACAACCAGCGACGATACTTGTCAATCAGAGCCAGCGTAGTCGCGGCCGATTCGGGGAAAATCATTGCCGGAATGCCATGCTCCTTAAGCCGCTCGAAAGCACCGGTGCCGTAAGTGACTCCCATAAAGCAGGCGTATAGCGGCAGTTTGGTGATCTTCGAGGTTTCGATGATTGCGTCAGCCACCAGAGTTTGATCAATTGTCACCGGCGGTACGCAGATCGCAATGACCGAATCGATATTGGGATCCTTTACGACATGCGAAAGCGCCTTCTTGAACTCGACACCGGTGGCGCCGGCAACGAGATCAAGGGGATTGTTTACCGCCGTCCCCGGAGGCAAAATCGGCTGGATGGCGCTGACTGTCTTAGGCGAAAATTCCGGCAGTTTCATACCGGCGCCGATCAGAGCGTCGGTCGCGAGAATACCGGGCCCTCCCGCGTTGGTAACAATCGCTACACGGTTGCCCTTGGGCACAGGCATTTTGGCCAAAGCGTTGGCGACATCGAACATTTCCTCGATTGTGTTGACACGGACAATGCCGGTCTGCTCGAACAGCGCCTCGACCGAAACATCCAATCCCGCCAGCGCGCCGGTGTGCGAGGAGGCCGCGGCGGCGCCTTTGGTGGTCTTGCCGGACTTTACGATGACGATCGGTTTGTTGCGGGTGATGCGACGCGCCAGCGTCGTGAAGCCGCGCGGATCGGCGAAATTTTCCAGATATAGAAGAATGACCTCGACAGTCGGATCATCCCCCCAGTATTCGAGCATATCGTTTTCATTGATGTCGGCCTTGTTGCCGATCGAGGCGAACATCGAGATGCCAATACGCACGTCCTGTGCTTGCGCCAGAATAGCCTCCCCCATCGCCCCCGATTGCGAAATCAGTCCTATTTTTCCGAAACTGGGGCGAAGTTTGGAGAAAGTGGCGTCGAGATGTACTCTGGGGTCGGCGTTGATAATACCGAAACAGTTGGGGCCGACCATGCGCATGCCGTACTTATTGACCATCTCCAATACTTTCAATTCCAGTTCAGCGCCGGCGTGACCGGTCTCTTTGAAACCTGCAGTGATCATCAGGATTCCCTTGACCCCCTTCTCACCACACTGCGCTAGCACATCGAGAGTATGTTCCTTGGACACGACGATGACCGCCAGATCGACCTGATCGGGAACATCGAGAATAGTCGAATAGCATTTGATCGAATGAATCACCGATTTGGTTGGATTGACCGGAAAGACTTTGCCCTCGAACTCGTAGTCGATAATGTTGTGCAGCAGTTCGCGGCCGATTGACCCCTTGCGATTGGTGGCGCCGATAACGGCGATTGACTGGGGTCTAAAGATAAAGTCGAGTTTCCCTTTCACGATCCTGTCCTTTCGTACAGACGCATTTCGTCGAGATTATACGCGAGGAAATGGCGAAAGGCAAGGTGAATGTTGGGGGTCAATGCGTACCACATTACCCCGGGGCGAAGGCGCATTTGTTTCGTTTCAAACTTGAATGCGGTGCTAAGAAAAAACTTGACTGCCCATATTAAAACAATCATACTGCCCTTGACGTTGCAGAACGCGCGTCACGTATCTTAGGCTATCGGCCTAGATGCGGAGTTCAAGAATCTCTTAACTCGGAGGTCATTATGACCAAGCTTACGTTTCCTGTCCTCTCTTTCAGGCACATCGACACACAGAATATTAACCCTGGCCTGAAGAATTATTATGCAGTCGTAAACACGAGGGATTTGCCTGATCTCACAGGCTGGCGAAAGATCAATGTACGCGATCCCAAGCTAAAAGGTGCTGTTCCTCATGCGATCAGGACTAGCTTTCGCGAGAAGCCAGATATGTTCATATTTATGAACCGCGGAATAGTCCTCTCGGTAGCTTCGGCTTCATTCGACAATAAGTCATCGCGAGTCACACTCGAGCTCAAGGATCCCGATCTGCACGGCCTTCTTGACGGGGGACACACGTACAACATCATGCTTGAAGAAAGAGTGGATCAGTCGATCGAACAGTTTGTCAAAGTAGAAATGTTGGAAGGTCTTTCTCACGAAGATATCACCCAGATTGTCGATGCGAGGAATACTTCTAATCAAGTTCGGGACGAGAGCTTGATGAACCTTGCAGGTGATTTTGAGAAGTTGAAGAAAGCACTTGACGGTGCTCCCTACGTTGAGTCAATAGCGTTCAAAGAATACGAGCTTGACAAAGATGGGGACCCGAGACCTATCGATGTTAGAGAGGTTATTGCTATTCTCACTGCATTTGATCGAGACCATTTCGACGACAAAGTGCAACCAATAAACACTTACAGATCTAAGGCCGCCTGCCTCAAGCACTTCAAAGAGCATTCCCAATCGTACAAGAAAATCTACCCGCTAGCTAGAGAGATATTGGAGCTCTATGATCATATTCAAGAGAAGCTGCCGGAACTCTACAATCAGGTAAGGGGCCAGACCGGCGATGTCTCCGGCGGGAAATTTGGCAAACTGACAGGCGTTACCTTTCATGCGAAGTTTCCAAAGACCCATAACGACTTGTTATTTCTCGACAAGAAGACAATGTATGGTGTGCCAGATGGCTTCACTTATCCGATCTTGGGCGCATTCAGGGCTCTCCTAGAGGAAAAGAACGGAAGATATGTCTGGGGTAAAAACCTGCATCCCGTCGTCCTGCTCAACGGGGAACTCGGGTTGAAACTTGCGGACACTATAGGAAACTTCGCGTTGGATGCCAAAAATCCCTCAAAGACCGGCAAGTCTCCGCTAGTGTGGCAGGCTTGTTATCAATCGGTTCAGGTGGCGTACCTTACGGCGAAGTAGCCATGAGTGAGCATGCTCACTATAATTAAGTGCATCGCGCCGCCAACTTGTGGAAAGTGGCGGCGCGATCTTAAGAGGTAATTTGGCCAAATCATCAATCGAATGGACTGAATCAACCTGGAACCCGTTGACGGGTTGTACCAAGGTTAGCGACGGGTGTAAGCATTGCTATGCCGAACGGATGGCGCGGCGACTTAAGGCCATGGGGCAGGCGAATTATGCCAACGGGTTCAAGTTGACGATGCATCCGCACGTGCTGGAGAAACCGCTATTGTGGAAATCACCGCAGATGATCTTTGTCAATTCGATGAGCGATCTCTTTCATCCGGAAGTACCTGCTTCGTACATCATGCAAGTGTTTGACACCATGCGCCGCGCCCACTGGCACACGTTTCAGGTACTGACCAAACGCGCTAAACGGCTGCCTAAACTTGATCCGCGAATCGACTGGCCGCCCAACGTCTGGATAGGAGTCAGTGTCGAAAATGAAGAAGTGCAATGGCGGATCGATTGCCTACGAGAGACACATGCCCGAACCAAGTTCCTGTCGCTGGAACCGCTGCTTGGACCTTTGCCTAACCTGAATCTAGAAGGCATTGATTGGGTCATCGTTGGCGGCGAGTCGGGGCCGAAAGCGCGACCAATGGATCAGTCCTGGGTGAGTGATATCCGCGATCAGTGCGTTGCTGCCAGCGTGCCGTTCTTCTTCAAGCAATGGGGCGGTGTCCAGAAGAAGCGTAATGGTCGTCTTCTCGATGGCCGAACTTGGGACGAACTGCCGAAAAGCTGCCGGATCCACGCTGCCTGACGCCTGAGTCTGTCCAAAATTCCCTTACCAGCCGATAAAGAATTTCGTATTGTAGCAGTCAAAACAATGCGGGTTCCGGTGTAGGGACAGCCCTTGCAGCTGTCCGGTGATGATAGACGAACACGGTCGCGCAACCGCAAGGGTTGCGCCTACAAAAGACGAGAACAGGAAACGGAAGGTAAATAGATATGGCGACGGAAAGCGGTAGACCCTCGAATTTTATTCGGGATATCATAGATAATGACCTCAAGGCGGGCAAAAATCAGGGGCGAGTGCATACTCGGTTTCCCCCCGAACCAAATGGCTATTTGCACATCGGGCACGCCAAATCAATTTGCCTGAATTTCGGTCTCGCGCGCGACTACGGCGGCAAATGCAATCTCCGCTTTGACGACACCAACCCGATCAAGGAAGAGCTGGAGTATGTGGAATCGATCAAAGAGGATGTCCGCTGGCTCGGCTGGGACTGGGAAGATCGCGAATTCTATGCGTCCGACTATTACACGCAGCTTTACGAATATGCCATGCGACTTGTCTTTATGGGGGTGGCGTATGTCTGCGATCTGACTGCCGATGAAATTCGCGAGTATCGTGGCACCCTGACGACCCCCGGTAAGGACAGCCCCTATCGCAACCGGACGACTTTAGAAAATATCGATTTGTTCCGGAGAATGCGCGCCGGCGAATTCCCTGATGGCGCAAAAACCCTGCGCGCCAAGATTGATATGGCATCGGGCAACATCAACATGCGCGATCCGATCCTGTACCGTATTACGCGGGCTACACATCATCGCACCGGCGACAAATGGTGCATCTATCCGATGTACGACTGGGCGCACGGACAGAGCGATTCACTCGAGGGGATTACGCATTCAATCTGCACGCTGGAGTTTGAAGATCATCGCCCGCTCTACGATTGGTTTATCGATCAGTTGGGAATTCACCACCCACAACAGATTGAATTCGCGCGCCTGAATCTCAACTACACAGTAATGAGCAAACGTCTGCTGCTGGAGTTGGTGAAAGAGAACTACGTCAGCGGCTGGGACGATCCGCGCCTCCCGACGATCTGCGGCCTGCGCCGACGCGGCTTCACGCCGGAATCGATTCGTTTGTTTGCCGACAAGATCGGTGTCGCCAAAGCCGACAGTACGGTGGATATCGCGCTTCTTGAAGCTTGCCTGCGCGAACATCTGAATCTAATTGCGCCCCGCGTGATGGCAGTACTGCGGCCATTGAAAGTTGTAATCGACAACTATCCTGATGGGCAAGTTGAGGAACTCGAAGCGATCAACAATCCGGAAAATCCCGATGCCGGCACACGCAAGATACCCTTCTCCAAGGTCATCTATATCGAGCAGGATGATTTCCGCGAGGAACCGCACAAGAAGTTTTTCCGACTTGCACCGGGGAAAGAAGTGAGATTAAAACACGCCTACTACATCACCTGCCAGAAAGTGGTCAAAAACGACAAGACCGGTGAAGTGATCGAGCTGCATTGTTCTTATGATCCCGAGTCACGCGGCGGCGGCACGGCGGACAATCGCAAGGTTGAAGGCACATTGCACTGGGTTTCGGCGCAACATGCCGTCGATGCCGAAGTGCGCTTGTTCGACCGGTTGTTTATTGCGGAAGATCCCAGCAAAACTGAACCGGGCAAAGACTACAAGGCCAATCTCAATCCGGCCTCGTTGGAAGTATTGAGCGGTTGCAAGGTCGAACCGTCGTTGAAGGATGCGCCGGTCGGCGGCAAGTATCAGTTTTTACGGCAGGGCTATTTCTGTGTTGATCTCGATTCCAAAAACGGCAAGGTCGTATTCAATCGCGCAGTCGGTTTGAAAGACACCTGGGCCAAGATCGAAAAGCGGCGCTGACAATATAGATGCTGTCAAGAATCCTTTCCTGACGGCACTTGATTTCTACTTCATGCCCAAACGCTTCGAACGTAGCGGACTCGTCTACAAGATGCTGGGGGTCGAAATCTTCAAGCAGGTGATACTGGCAACTGTTGGCAGATTTGTGAGCCTACTCAGGAAGCGCGAGGCGCTATACACCTATTTTGTAACCAGTCCCCTATCCATTAAATCCATCGAGAGAACCGAAGCATGGTCGCGATTCAATGAAATCGTGCACCTCGTCCTGATCTTCATCACGTTCTTCATTGGGCGCACCATCTACTTGAAGGGATACAAATCCGGCGCTGTGCTACTGGGATTAGGAGTCCTGCTTAACATCTATCTTGTAATGCTGCAACGCTACAACCGGCTGAAGCTGGTGAGGATGATGGAACTGTTGGAACGGCGCGCGAAAAAGACTCTGAGCGGATAACCGAGCAACGAGCAAGGCGGCTCCCTCTCGGCAGCCGCCTGACGTCCACTAACCTGCTTCAAAAGTTAGTGTCTATTACCGTATCGTAATGTACGATTTTGCTCCCATCACGCCTCAAAAAGGTCGTGATCTGCCTTCCTATCACTCAAGTTGTGTGCCAAAAGGCGAGGGATCGTAAGCGTATGTTATACAAGGGGAATGGCGCGTCGGCAATGCAAAATATTGCAGGGAACGTGACAGCAGGAGTGCAAGAAGACCGCAATAAACGGTTTGCGGTGATACCGGGAACCGATATCTTCAGGAAACTGGTAGCAAGCGCCGGACGGCCGGCCGGAAACAGCATCGTGCCGTTCAGGATAAGCTGCGCGGCGACTCAACTTCCGGGCAGAAAACGGCGACGGCAGCCGATGAACATTGTATAAGATGTGTCAGGCACTGGCCAAGGTGCTTTGGACATAGAGGATAAAATCAAGCGTCGGGACAGACCGGTTGTTCCGACGAAAATGCCTTTGAAGAACACGGCTCTCTTAGGATAGGAGAAGTGAACAGATGTGTGGAATAGTTGCCTATATCGGTGAACGTGCCGCATGCCCGATTCTGATGAACGGGTTGAAGCGAATGGAATATCGAGGTTATGATTCGGCGGGACTGGCGCTGCTCGAAGACGGTCACATTGTGTTCGAGAAAACGGCGGGCAAGATCAAGGTGCTGGAAGAGCAACTTGAAGGCAAAACGTTTACCGCGACGGCCGGCATAGCACACACCCGCTGGGCGACGCACGGTGTACCGAACGAGATCAATGCTCACCCGCATCTGGACTGCTCGGGCAAGATTGCCGTTGTTCACAACGGCATCATCGAAAACTTCAGCACGTTGCGCGTGTTGTTGGAGCGCAAAGGGCACGCCTTCGAGACCGATACCGATACCGAGGTGATCGCGCATCTCATTGAAGAGTATTACGACGGCAATTTGACGCGCGCGGTGCAGTTGGCGATGTCGCAGGTTAAAGGGACTTATGGAATCGCGGTGTTGTCATTGGAGCAGCCGGACATTATTGTGGCAGCGCGTCATGGCGCGCCTTTGATCGTAGGTCTGGGCGAAGGCGAGAATCTGATCGCCTCAGACGTCTCCGCCATGCTGGAGCACACCAAAAGAGTGGTCTACCTCGGAGAAGGCGAAGTCGCCACCGTTTCGCGCGAAGGAATTCAGATTTCCACGATCGACAATCTGCCGGTGTCCCCCAAGTATCAGGATATTGAGTGGGATCTGGAACAGCTGGAAAAGGGCGGTTTTGCACACTTCATGTTGAAGGAAATCTACGAACAGCCGGCAACAATCCGCAATGCCATTCGCGGACGGCTGAACTATGACGCCGGTACGGCAAGGTTGAACGGTCTGAAACTGCAGGCGGAGGAATTGCTGCATGTCAAGAGGATCATTATCTCGGCCTGCGGAACATCATGGCATGCGGCGCTGATCGGTGAATACATGATCGAGGATCTGGCGCGGATACCGGTGGAAGTTGAGTACGCTTCCGAGTTCCGTTATCGCTCTCCTATCGTCGACCAAGGCACGCTGGTCTTTGTGATCAGTCAGTCGGGCGAGACCGCCGACACGTTAGCAGCTCTGCGCGAAGCGAAGCAAAAAGGCGCCACGGTGCTGGGAATCTGCAATGTGGTTGGGTCATCCATTGCCCGCGAATCGGACGGCGGCATCTACACCCACGCAGGACCGGAGATCGGAGTAGCATCGACCAAGGCGTTTACGTCGCAAATCACAGTCTTGGCGCTCTTCACACTGCTCCTGGCCCGTCAACGGAACATGTCTCTCGAAAAGGGACGGCAGATCATTGACGCGATGGATCGCATCCCTGATCTGGTGGAGCGGCAGTTGCAGAAAGACGACGTAATCAAGAGAATCGCCGAGCTTTTCTACGACAAGAACAACTTCCTCTATCTGGGACGCGGCATCAATTTCCCCGTAGCGCTGGAGGGTGCCCTCAAACTGAAGGAGATTTCCTACATCCATGCGGAGGGATACCCTGCCGCCGAGATGAAGCATGGGCCGATTGCGTTGATTGATGAAAACATGCCGGTGGTCGTACTCGCGCAGCAGGATCAAGTGTATGACAAGGTCATTTCCAATATTCAAGAAATCAAGGCGCGCAATGGTCAGGTGATTGCACTGGCTACTGAGGGGGATACGGATATCGCCCGTCTGGCCAACCATGTGATCTATCTACCGAAAGTGCCCTACCACCTGATGCCGATTGTGTCAATTATCCCCTTGCAGTTGTTGGCATATCATATTGCGGTATTGCGCGGTTGTGATGTCGACCAGCCTCGGAATCTGGCGAAGTCGGTGACGGTGGAATAAGGCGGGCAAGGAGTTCCTGAAATGCATGTCGATGTGAGCTGGGTCAGCAACAGACAGTTTGAAGCGATCAATGAAGAAGGCGCCAAGTTCCGGATGGACAGCAAGAAGAAGTCGGGTGGTTCCGGTGATTTTGCCAGCCCGACTGATCATCTGCTCGCTGCCGTCGCAGGTTGCACAGGGATTGATGTCGTGTCGATTCTGCAGAAGATGCGACAGCAACTTCGGTCATTGCGCATCGAGGTGGACGGCACACAGGCTGAAGAGAATCCCAAGTACTTCACACAGATACATATCAAGTATGTCATTGAAGGGGACAACGTGGATCGCGACAAAGTTGAGCAGGCAGTAGCATTTTCGCAGGACAAATACTGCTCGGTCCGAGCGACGCTGACCGACAAGTGCAAGATAACGACGGAGATCGTGATTAAGCCCTAGAAAATGGCGTGCCGTCGGGTCAGATCACGAAGAGTGAGATCTAGCCCCGACAGAACGGATATCTCTCAAGGTCTGCTATTTCACGGTGAGTTTGGCCTGACCAGATCGAAACCGCAAAACCAGAAATCAGCTATTACTTGCCTTTGGGCCATTCACCCGTGCAGGGATCGCACAAACTACCGCCTCTAAATATGTAATTGATCTGCGCTACAATGTCAGCGACGTTAAATACGCCGTCACAGTTGGCGTCGAGCGACGGAAACTGTTGCTTAATTGTCAGTTTGACCACGACTTTCTGCGAACCAAGCGCTCCGGTGGAAAATACGATGATATCACCGTAGTGAACACCGACGGACAGACCTGCCGTATTGGGAAAGACGCTGACAATCCAACCGGAGGTGCCTGATGTGGCATCGACGCCGATCCAGGAAGGCGGAGGCGGAGTAAGTGTCCAGTTGAATGACTCTCCACTGGATACTATCGAAAACTGCTGCGGGTCGGGATTCGTATAGCCCGCAATGGCTTCAAAAATCAGAGTATCTGGCTGTACGATCATCTTGGGAAAGGCTGATGCCGCAGCAACCACGACTTTTGGAATACCGACCGCGTAGCTGGGGCCATACACGTAGTTTAGGAACGTGTGCGGTCTGATGGTAACCGTATCCATGCTGACTGTTCCGCCGGGACTCGATGTATAGTGGAAAAAAGCCAAGGCAAGAAGATTGATGCCGGATGCGATGTCATCCCGATGATCGATGATAGAAAAGGCAATTACGCCGGTGGAACCATTCACAGATTTTGTGCGTATTGCTACCGAATTATGCGTTAAGCTGTCGTCCGAATAAAAGAAGCTGTTGATTTGTAGAGAATCGAAAAAAACCGCGCTACCCAGACCATTAACCCGCATTGGCAGCACCATATCGCTGACCTTTGCGTGATTGATGAGGTAGATCGGCAGCGCAAACTGGCCGCTCCCTGCCGGGACGACGTAACTCGGCAGAATAAGAGAGTCATCGGTGTTGACCAGTGAATAGGATGGGAACGGTGGACAGCCCGGTGCGGAACCACCGGCAAAAATGTAATCGATAAAATAGCGCATGTCGCCCGCGTTATAACCCTGACGGTAATCGATATCTCCCTTACCGGTTGGAATAGCAGATCCTCCAATATGCTCATGCATCATGTAAATGATGTCGGAGATGTCGGTCGCACCATCTCCGTTAGCATCGGCGCAGCTCTGCGCGTAAACGCCCGGTGCGGAGATCAGCATCAGAGTAAGAATCGTTAGCAGCGTTCTTAACATGAAAAGCCTCCTCGATCTGTTTGATATACTTTCCTGCAGTGCACGCCGCAGGCATACCCGAGACTTCCCCGGTGCGGATCCGAGTCCGAGTCTCTCTACACTGTCACTGGATCCAAGTATATAGAATCTGCCGCATAATGTCAAGAACAAAGTCGAGTCTCCGGTGTTATCTAAGGCAAGAAAGCCGGTCAAACCAACTGGATGACGAAGGACACGCCAATGGAAGTCCATCTAGTTCGCCCCGGTCCAGACGTGACAAAACCGGACGTGCCCCATGCGGATTGCATAGAACAAGGCGGCGCACATAAATACCCGCTTGCCGATCCTGTTAAGGTCTTGTAGCATCTATGGTGATGGCGATATATGAGGCCCAATAATGTACGATTATTCACAATGGGTCAGGGAAAATCCGCTGCTTTCGGCCGCGATTCAGTTTGCCATACTGGGCACACTGGGCGAGCTGATCGCTTCCGGCCTTCGCCAGAAGCGAATCGCCTTGCCCTGCAACGGAATGCAGCTTGCCGGCAAGGTCCTCGCCTGGGCGCTTCTGGGCATCATTATCAAGTATGGTTTTACTGGCATGAAGGGATTCACCAAGGCACTCCTGGAGCACAATCTGTTGCCCCAGTTTATGGCGGACGGTATCGGTTGGGCGTTCGCCGTATCGTTATTGACGAATGTCTTTTTTGGCCCTCAGATGATGTTCTTTCATCGGCTGGAAGACAACCTAATACTGTGGGAGTGGAACACCAAAGGAATGACCCGCGCCTGGTGGACGTTAATCTGGTTCTGGATCCCGGCACACACCGTAACATTTTGCCTGCCGCCGGATTATCAGATCGGACTTGCCGCAGTCTGGTCATTGGTGCTTGGTTTGATATTGGGACTGTCCAAGAAATAGAGCCGCACCGGATTGTGCCTCCTCGCCACTGTAGCAGTCTGTAAACGAAGAAGCATAGATCGTGTTGTTCATAATCATTGCCGCGTTGACCACTGGTGTCGCCGCAGAAGTTCGGAGCATAAGATCCCGGCACCGCCAAAGCCTGCAATTTGATGCTCTGCTAATGCAGTGGCGGCTTGCAGAAAAATGAATCGCAGACCGCTTCGCCTCGCTGATTCTTACGCTGGCAGTTGAGGGGACATCTTCGGTCAGGTGCTTAGAAACACCAAAACAGCGCTCACAACCCTGAGACCGTGACGACGTATAATTGATTGACAGAACTACGCGAATATCTATCTTGACAAGGCTGTCCCGTACTGCGGGAAGGCCAGCGCAAGCCGTAATAAGGAGTTAGAGGAAAGGACAATATGAAGCTTAACAGCCGTGAACAGAATGGTGTGATCGTTTTGGAGCCCAAGGGTAAAATCATGGGTGGACCAGACGCAACTGTTCTAAAGGAAGCTATTCGAGAGCACGTCAACCAGAACGCGAAAAATGTGGTGATCGATCTGAAGGAAGTTGACTGGATGAACTCGACGGGGCTGGGAATCATGATTTCCTGCCTGAAGACCGTGCGGGAAGCCGGTGGTGAAATGAAACTGTCGAACGTGACTGATAAAATCAAGTCGCTGTTAACGATCACCAAGCTGATCACCGTTTTTGATGCCTACAACTCCACTGACGAGGCGGTCGCTTCCATCGGGAAGCAATGATTAATAGTCGCTGGCGATGCTGAACAAACCGGAGATTCAACAGAACAGGATTACGATTCCTTCCGATCCGGCTTTGATCCGGGAGGTTGACGAGTTTGTCGAGTCGCGACTTAGAGAACGTAATCTCGCCGACACCCTTATTGCCGATATTGCCATCTGCGCGACCGAGATCGTCAACAACGGCATTAACCACGGCAACAAACAGGACTTGAACAAGACTGTCACCCTCGAACTCAAGCTTGACCCTGAACAGGTAGTGATTGTCGTCACAGATCAGGGGATCTCCTTTGATCCTCGGCGGGTCGAAGATCCGGTGGACCCGCGGAATCTGTTGCGGGAAGTCGGCAGAGGCATTTTCATCGTGAAGCACCTGATGGACACGGTGGAGATTGGTCGCGCTGAAGGCGGGGGAACTGTCGTGACCCTCACCAAAAAAATCGCTTGATCCCGGCTTCGGGAGGTAGAGTGTATCTCGAACTGGTTATTGCGGTAGTCTATCTCGCGTGCGCTACGCTCCTCTTCATCATCGCTTTTCTGATCTATCAGGAGGATCAGCGCAAGCGGATAAATCGCATCACGGCGTTGATGTTCGGTTTCGCGGCATTCGGGCCGTTGTTTTACGGCCTCGGTATGCTCGGCGCCGAGACGCTGACCCGAGGGAGTGCGCTCTACAATTCCGTTTACATCTGGGAACTGTTCTTCCCGCAACTGGTATTTTTCGCTCTTTGTTTCCCGACCGAGACTCGCTTCTACAGCAGGTTTCCGAGGCTGAAATACATGATTTTCATCCCCCATGTGTTTCATCTGCTTCTGACAACCGTTCTTGCTAATCCCGACAAACTCATCAAGTCGATCGCTCCTGGTGAGATGGGGGCGATCGGCAAGGCGATCTTTGGCCCGCTGACTCTGGTGGGCACGGTGTTCTCGATATTGCTTGACAGTCACATCAAGGCGTTCTCGATCGTCAATTTCGTGTATGTCGTCGTGGCCGCGCTGATCCTCTATCAGGGTACTAAGAGGGTGGTCGCGGTACAATTGCGCAAACAGGTTGTGGTCGTGATCTACGGCATCATCTCGGCGTTAGCCCTCTATGTAGTTGCCTTTGTTCTGCCCAATCTGGGAATTGTCGAACTTTCACGGGGAACAACGACGGCAATTACGATTCTGGCGCTGATCCTCGGGTGCGGCTCGATTGTCTGGGCGATAGTGCGCTATCGTTTTATGGACGTGCGCCTGATAGTGCGGCAATCGTTGGTCTTTTCGGCAACCTCGGCACTCGTGGTTGGCGCCTATGTGTTAATCATCCGGCAACTGGAATCGATCATCGTTACGCTGTTCGGCTTCAAGCTTCCGGGTGTCGAAGTCGTCTTCATTATTATTGCGCTGATCCTCTTCCAGCCGGTAATGAGCCAGATGGACGAGCTGATCCGCAAGTTGTTCATCCGCGACAAGGCTGACTATCGCAACATCTCACAGAATTTTTCGCGCAAGATCTCGTCGGTATTTGACCTGCGGGAGATCTTTACACTGGCCAACGACGTACTCAAGAATCAGCTTTTGATCGAGCATACATACATTTTCATCAAGCAGGATAGCCCGACGCAGCTTTGTACCGTGGTCGCCACGGATCAGCAGGAGGGCGGTGAGGTCTTTGACGTGGGCGAAGAACTGGTTGTGGAAGTCGCCCGCAGCACCGGTGTCATCAATCTCGACGAACTCATTGCCAAATTCCCGCAGTCCCCGCTGATAGAGCATCTGGCGCGACTGAAGGTTAGATTTGTGACGCCGTTGGTGTCCGGGGAGGATTTGCTGGGATGTCTGGCGATCTCCGACAAAGTCTCCGGATATCGCCTCAACTATGAAGATGTCATGACGCTGGTAACCGTAGCGAATCAGTTGGCGGTTGCGATCACGACTTCGCGACTCTACCAGCAGTCGATTGAAAAACAGCGGCTCGAAGAAGAGATGAACATCGCGCGCACGATTCAACAGGAGTTGCTCCCCAAGGAGTTTCCACGCGGTGTTGATTTTGAGTTTTCGGCGTATTCGGAACCATCTCGCCACGTTGGTGGTGACTACTTCGACTTTATTGCCACGCCACGCAAGACTTATGGCGTGATCGTCGGCGACGCCTCCGGCAAAGGAATGCCTGCGGCGCTTCTCATCACTCAGATTCAGGCCGCTATTCGGTCGGAGGTTAGACATGAGATTCCCCTGGGACAGGTACTCCGCAACGTCAACGACCTGATTCAACAGTCTTCCGACTCGGAGAAATTCGCCACGCTTTTTTTCGCCGAATTTGATCCGCACAGCAAAATGCTGAAATATTCCAACGCCGGACACAATTATCCAATCGTCGTATCCGACGGCTTGAAGCAGCAGAGACTGGATCGAGGCGGGATGGTGTTGGGTGCGTTTCCGAATCTCTCATACGACCAGGGTGAAGTGCAATTGCGCAAGAATGACGTAATGCTATTCTATACCGATGGGCTAAACGAGGCGGCGAACGAAGAGGATGAACAGTATGGCGAGGAACGCATCCTGGAGCTCATAACCAATCATCGCCACCTGACGCCGCGTGAAATTGAGCGGAAGATTATCGAAGATGTGAAGAGGTTCGTGGGCTCGGGCAGCTTGCAGGATGATATGACTCTGGTAGTTTTGAAAGTGACATAGTATGCGCGAAAAAAACCCGATTTCCAGTTTCAGAAATTGCCCGCTCTGTACGACGCCGCTGGAACTTCGGAAACACGATCACAAGCAGCGTATGGTTTGCCCGGCGTGCGATTTCGTCGATTTTCATAATCCGGCTCCGGCGGCAGGAGCAGTAGTTGTCGTTGACGGGAAGTTACTACTGGTGAGGCGCGCCGCTGACCCCTACAAGGGTGATTGGTGTATTCCGGCAGGGTTTATTGAGTGGGACGAATCGCCACAGCATTGCGCCGAACGCGAGTTGAAGGAAGAAACCGGATTGGATATTGTCGTCGGCAAGATCTTTAATGTGTATTCGGGCACCGATGATCCGCGCACCAATGCCGTGCTGATTCTCTATTTCGGCCGGGTTGCTGGTGGTGTCGCAACCGCAGGGGACGACGCCGCCGAAGTCGGTTTTTTCGGAATCGGGGAAATTCCCGCAAATATCGCATTTGAGGCGCATCGGCAGGCGATTGAGGATCTTCGCAAAAATTATCCCGGGTTATTGAGATAGTTGTGAGCTTCAAACAGAGACTGTTCTTTTGGTTCCTGGTGTTGGCGTTTCTGCCGACGGCGGCGCTATTGCTTTTCTCCTATCGTCTCGCCACCGAGGGCGCCGACCTGCTGGCCGCGCGCGGAGTATCGCAAACTCTGGATGCCGCTGACAGTCTGGTAGTTAGTCTAGTGGCCAATGAACAGCGGCGGTTGTTGGTGGAGAATTGCTACCTGTTAGACGCTGATGAGCCGCTGCGGAAGAGATTGGTGATGGTTGATTCTACACTGGCTTTCATCCACATTTCAGAAGCAAACGGGCTCACGGAATACGGTAGGATAGCCCCGGACGTACAGAGCCTGATTACTGCTGTCGAACGGTCAGGCGCACCCGATTCCTGCGGACGGGCGCCGATAGGCAACCGATTGTTGGTGTGGGCAACATCTCAGCGGGACCACTCCCGCATCACTGTCGGTAGATTCTTGCCGGATGAAGTTTTCGCACAAGCCAATCAGGTGATGGATGGACGGTCGCATTATCTCAGTCTCTCCAAGAACCTGCTCCCCGGAGGCAAGAACCTGTTGCTGAAGATCGCGATTGCGCTGATTCTTGTGTCGTTGATAGTCTCCTTGCTGACGGCACAGTCGCTATCCTACAGCTTTTCATCACCACTCGAGCGCCTGGTGGACGCTACCAGGCAAGTTAGTCGTGGCGACTTACAGTACCGGATCCCGATTGCAGGCAGCGACGAGATCGGCGCCCTGACCGGTCATTTTAATGCTATGACCAAATCTCTGGAGACCGCCACGCAGAATCTGATTCGAGCGGAAAAGGAACTGATCTGGCGTGAAAATGCCCGCACGGTGGCACACGAAATCAAGAACTTACTCACGCCTGTCAATGTTGCGCTGTTTCAGATTAGACAAAAATTCCTGACCGACCAGACCGCCGATCCGCAGCTCGCCGGCGCAGTTGATGCGTTGTCGGCGGAAATTGAAGCAATATCCGACCTGGCGAAGCAATTCGCTATTTTTGCGCATCCCGCCAAACTCGCCCGCGTCGCGATCGATCTGGGCGCGCTGATCAGTCAGATCGTGGCACTGCATTCGGGATCTGCAGAAAGACGCACGATCACGGCACTGATTGAACCACCAACGCTAAAAGTGTCCGCCGATCATGATCTTCTGAAACGCGTCGTTTCGAACCTGCTCAAAAACGCGATTGAAGCAACATCGGAAGCAGGCATTATCACGATTAAGGCAATCGAACAGCCGAACACTTACTGGCTGGAAGTGCTTGATGACGGCATCGGCGCCGACGAGAAACTCGATCTCACGCAGCCCTATCTAACAACTAAGAAGGCCGGCACCGGTTTGGGACTGGCGATCGTAAAAAAGGTATGTGAAGCGCACGGGTGGACATTCAGCTATGGCAATCTACAGCCGGGATTTTTTGCCCGTGTCGTGATGATGAAGGATCAATGAAGAATCGAATATTTATAGTCGATGACGATGTCTCCGTCTGCAGGTCGTTGGTCTCTCTGCTTGGAGACGAAGGGTATCAGGTAAAATCATTCGGAACTGTCAGCGGATTCCGCCAGGCAGTGGCGACAAACACTGTTGCCGTGCTGATGCTGGACATTGCTTTGCCCGACGAGGATGGGCTGAGCGCACTTCCGAAAATCCGGGTTGAGTTTCCGGAGATTGAAGTCGTGATGATCACCGGCGAAGCGACAATTCAACGGGCCGTGTTGGCGACCAAGTCGGGAGCTTATGATTTTCTTGAGAAGCCCATCGATCCGGCGAGGCTCTTGTTGACATTGAGAAACCTCTTCACGACAATCGGCCTGAAAAGAGCGGTGGCAGTCGAACGTGAAGACGAACGCTATCAGATTGTCGGTGAATCGCAGTTGCTTCGCGATATGATTACGCGACTGATCACCGTCGCAACGACGGACTCAACGGTGCTGATCTCCGGCGAAAACGGCACTGGTAAGGAGTTGGTCGCACAGCAAATATGGCTTCACTCGAACCGCAAGCAGCACCCCTTGATCAAACTCAATTGCGCCGCACTGCCACATGAGTTGGCAGAATCAGAGCTTTTCGGATTCCGGAAGGGGGCTTTTACCGGCGCCGACCGCAATCGGGATGGCAAGTTCAAGGCGGCGGACGGCGGCACCATCTTTCTCGATGAAATCGGTGACCTCTCCCCTGCCATTCAGGCAAAGCTGCTGCGCGTGATCGAAAACGGTGAGATCGAGCCGTTGGGATCAGACACAAGCGAGACAGTTGATGTGCGGGTAATCACGGCGACCAACCGCGATCTCGAGCAACTTGTCGCAGACGGCAAGTTTCGCGCCGACCTATTCTATCGCCTCAATATTGTTCCGATCGAAGTACCAGCGCTACGCGAGCGGCGTGAAGATATACCGTTGTTGCTTCAGCACTTTCTGGAACGGCTTTCACGTACAACCGGGCTGGGTGTGAAAGGTCTCGCCGCCGATGCCGTGGGGTACCTCTCCGGTTTGGAGTGGCGCGGCAATATCCGCGAGCTGCGCAATGTGGTCGAGCGGTGCTATATCATGAGCAGGTCAACAGAGATCGACCTGGAGGAAGTGCAGCGCCTTTGCGGCGTTGTCCAGGCGGACGCAACCGGCGATGTCGAAACCACAAACAAACTAATGGCGGCGGTCGGAAATTTCGAGCGGTCGTTTCTCAAGGCGGAACTTGAGAAACACGGCGGGAATATCAGTGAACTGGCGCGAAGCTTGGGCATCGACCGGGGCAATCTCTCCAAAAAACTAAAATCATACGATCTCGTGTAGATTCAACACGGAGCGACAGACCCTTCGCCGCAAAATTACGTAGAAAAAACACGGGTCTATGGCCGCAAATAAGCATTTGCCTCTTGCAAGCCAAGTGCTGATAATACAGCCGCTTGGCTCTTGTAACTTGGCACGCTGATTGCCCCGCTGTGAGCCAAAACCTGTAAGGAGACGTGTTTCATGAAATATATCATCTGCCTTCTGATTGGCTTGGCGCTGGTGGCGCCGGCGATGGCGCTGGATTCAACCGGAACTACTGTCGAGATCAATTTCAGTCGCAGCAGCGGAACGATCGTTGTCATGACAGATCGAGACTCAAGCAAGGTCGAGTTCCAGTTCGGCGAGCTCCGCAAAACCGGGCATCAGATTCTGTTGCGCGATCGGGTACTGATCTCGGAGGATTCGCTTTTCGTAGGGGACAAGGCAGTCAATCTCGCAGAAATGATGCCCTCCGATGTCAGAGCGACCCGCAGCTTCTGCGAAGTGACTTTGACAAGACAAGATGGGAGCACGCGCTCCAGACGCGGTACCGAAAGAAATCGATTTGCATCCTTCCAACGTCTGTCGATTCCGCCGGGTGACTTTGTCCGCGGCAACGCCCTTTGTATTGGGAACGAGTTGGTGGTTGAGGGTGAGGTTAACGGCAACGTTGTGTCATTGTTTGGCGATGTAAAATTGATGTCGAGCGCTGTCTGTCAGCGAGATGTAATGGCTATCGGTGGCTCCGTCCACAAGCACCCCTTGGCGCAGGTAAACGGCACTTACCAATCGACCGACGATTGGCATCAGGTCAAAGCTCGCTTCCACAGAAAATCGCAAGGCGACAAATCGGCGGTGCAGTTTGGCTTGGGAGCCGCCTACAACCGCGTGGACGGCCTCTTAGCCGTGCCCGAGATTTCGTTCCAGTCAGAAGAAAAATTCATGCCAAAGTTCTATTTCAGATACGGGTACGGGTTTGCCTCCAAGCAGTCGGTCTACCAATTGGGGATCGAGCAGAAATTATTCGACTACAACCAGACCAAGCTCGGTGGTTCCGTTTACCGTCTTACCAAGACGGAGGATAACTGGATCAGCGATAGCAGCGAAAACAGCTTTTACGCAGTGCTGGCCAGGGAGGATTTCCGCGATTACTATGGGGCCGAAGGCGGCAATATCTATGTTGAGCAACATCTCGGATTCGCGCACACCTTCCGCGTTGAGTATTCCTACGAGGCATTGTCGTGGTTGCCGGCGCATACGGGGCTCTGGTCGCTGTTTGGCGGCGACAAGCGCTTCCGGGAGAATTTTTCCTCAGTCGATGCCACGCGCCGGAACGCCGCCCTGAGCGATTACGACAAGAACGAGGCCATACTGAAAGCATCCTACGTGCTCAACACCGTTGAAGACGAACGCGGCGAGTTGGCAAGAGCCGGTTGGGTCGGAGGCGTGCACTATGAGCATTCGTCCAGTCGCCTCGGCTCTGACTTCACTTTTGACCGCTTCATCGTGGAACTTCGACGCTATCAGCCGCTGACTTACATGCAGAATTTTAATGTCCGGCTAATGTACGGCGGCGCGACCGGCAATCTGCCGCTGCATCACTTGCTCTATCTCGGTGGCATCCGCACGCTGCGCGGATACGACATCAAGCAGTTCTATGGATCACGCCTGGCATTGGCCAACTGCGAATACGTTGTTGATTTTCCCAGAACGATTGTCGGATTGGCACTACTCTTCGACATTGGCAAGACCGGCTGGGAGAGCGATTTTCTCTCGAAAGGTCAGTGGCGCGGCGATGTCGGAATCGGAGTGCGATTTGACGATTGGCTTCGGTTGGAGTTGACCCGACAGATCAACGGCGATACGGATAAACTGCAACTGAGCGCTTTGATAGGCAGTAGTTTCTGATGTGACAAAACCTTACCGTATCTTAATCCTGATTTTCCTGCTGTGTCAGCCGCTGCTTCTGGCGGCCGACAAGGAAATGGCCGCATTGCCGGCATTGGTGATGGGCGACACTCTGACAGTAATGGTGCCCTTAGGAACCTTCATTTCTGCCGAAGATTCGATCTCAATAGTGAACGGCGAAACACTCAGCATCATTTGCCGTCTGGAGTTGTGGCAAAAACGCAAACTCTGGTTTGACCGATTACGACTGGAATCGGTTGGTTATGCCGAAGTAACTTATGACCGGTGGGCGGAGAAATTCACAGCATCCGGACTTGGAGCTAATGGCAGGGATTTTGACCTCGAATTCTCGCAGCTTGACTCGCTTATGTCAGAACTGGAAATCAGGCTGGTCTTCCCGTTTGAACTTGAACCAACTGATTATAGCAGAGAGAGTTATGTCGCGTGTGCCGTTGAACTGCAATATCTCACACCCGACAAGCTCACTGACCTCAAGGACTGGCTGTTTAGTGGGCAACGTGGCAAGCCGGTAAGCCCGAAAGACCGTCACCAATCGCTGCCCGGAAAGCTTGTCAACATGGCGCTCAACTCGACAGGCTTTCGAAACCGTTCCTATTTGAAAAGCTCGCTATCTTTCTATCCCGGACAAATCGAAGGCGCCATTAAGTTCCCCACGTCGCTTAACTAATTGTCTGGGCAGCCGATATCATCTAAGGAAGGTTTGGATAGCGGAAGTATCTTTGTCCGTAGAGGATAGCGTTATGCCTTTTCAGTCAAGAGACATCAAAAGTTTAGAAAAAACCGACAAGTTCATATTGCCGGTCGACAGGGAGACTGTGAATACGAGTATCGAAACGAACGCCGAGGATCTCCTTTCTCGCATGGAGCGCTCAGTAAACACCATCACCAAGGCGCGACCCCATCTCTCCAGCGACAAATCAACCGATGGGGAAATCAGCAACTACAAGACCTTACTGGAAATCTCCGCGCTGGTCAACAGTTCGCTGGTGACGGATGACATCCTGCAGGTAGTGATGAAGCGCGCCATCGAGCTGATGAAGGCCGAGCGCGGCTTCCTCATGCTTCTGGATGATAATAACCAGCTCCAATTTCGCACAGTCTACAATCTCTGCAAAGAGGAACTGATGCAGGAGGATTTCAAGTTCTCCGGTTCAGTGGCCAACAAAGTCGCGTTGACCGGCGAATCGGTCTATACCTCTGACGCGCAAAATGACGAACGTTATTCCAAGCAAAAGTCGATTGCGGAGTTGAACCTGCGATCGATCATGTGCGTGCCCCTGAAAATTCAGGATAAAACCATCGGCGTCATCTATCTGGACAACTCGAGCGAAGCGCGACTGTTCCTCGAAAGCGATCTCTATCTCTTCGAACTCTTCGCTTCGCAAGCGGCAATTGCCATCAATAACTCGCGACTTTACGAAAGAATACTTCGCCTGAAACGGTTCAATGAAGACATCGTGTCAAATACTCCGGTTGGTCTGGTGGTGTTAAACAACCAACTGAAGATTGCCGTGATGAATTCCGCCGCCGAAAGGATTTTCCACCGCAGCCACTTCCCTGACACCTCATTGGATGCACTGCTGACGGGCAACACTTATGATCGTTGGCAGCAGAGTTGCCAGAGTGTCCTTGCCTCCGGAGTGGCCGAGTCGATCTCGCGGTGTTACATCGCGGTCGGCGAAGAAGAGCGAGTTTTGTCGGTGAAGTTGTCGCCGATGGAAGAGGTCGATCTGAACGGTCGGGGCGTCATCATCGTCATTGAGGATATCACCGAAAAGACAATTCTGGAAAACTATGTAACGATCTCCGAAAAGTTGATTGCCAAGGGAGAAATGGCGGCGTCAATCGGACACGAACTCAACAACTTCCTCGCTATCATCTCCAACAACGCCGAACTGATGCAGGTGAGACTGAAGAAGGGCGAGCATGAGAAACTCGACAAGTCGGCATCCGCTATCCTCGATAACATCGCGAAAATTAAACGGTTCACCGACAACCTGATGGATCTCTCCAAACTCGATCAGGAGGTGGTGACTTACAACATCAACCGGCTAATCGATGATCTGCTGTTTTCGATCAAAACGCAGCGGCGGTTCAAGTCAGTCGGATTTGTGGTGAGAATGAGCTCGGAGTTGCCGGATTGTGAAATAGACGTCGGTCAGATTCAGCAAGTATTCCTCAACTTGCTTTACAACGCGGCTGATGCGCTGGAAAACCGTCTCGGAAAAGCCGAGATTCTGATCACAACGCGCGCTGAGGAAGGCAAGGTTGTGGCTTCGGTACGCGACTCTGGTTGTGGTGTTCCGCCGGAAAATCAGGAAAAGATCTTTGAACCGCACTTTTCGACAAAGACTCACGGCCATGGGCTGGGACTCTCGAACTGCAAGCGGATCATTGAGAACCACAGCGGCACGATTTCCGTGGAAAGCAAAGTGGGTAAGTATACAGAGTTCAAGATAATCTTGCCACAAAAACGGTAGAATTTGAGCATGCAAGCTATGTTTCCCGAGTCTACGGGGCTAAGCGGGGCACAGCAAATCGGAGAAGGTGGGGCGGGTCGTGTCTATTCAGCATGTCACTCCCAATGGGGACAAGTAGCTGTCAAGGTTGCCATTGATTCCGATCCGGCGACGCAAAATTTCTTTCTCAGCGAATACACACTGCTTCGCAGTCTCTCGCATCCCGGTATCGTCAGGCTCTTCGATTTCGGTCACACGCTTGACCATTGCTCCTTTATTATCATGGAGTTGCTGCCCGGCGGTGATTTCTATAGCTGGGCTTCAGCACAGCCAGTACAGCGCCGATTCCAGCCTCTCGGCACGATCATCTCAGCGCTCGACTACATCCACACTCTGGGAATTATCCACCGCGATCTCAAAGGCGAAAACATCCTGCTCGATGACCGCCTTCGTGCTCGGATGATTGATCTGGGTCTGGCCTTGACCGGTGGCAGCCCAAATACGCGCTCCGGCACTCTGGAATACATGGCGCCGGAGGTCATCGATAATCAGCAAGCGACTCCCGCCGCCGACATCTATTCGCTGGGCGTCATACTCTTCCGTCTGGCAACCGGCAGACTTCCTTTCGAATCGTCTGATCCGCTCCAGATTATCTCGCTCAAGCACCACCCGGACGAGCTGGAAGGAGAGATGATTGCTGCCGTCGTGTCGGATCGATTTGCGGAAATGGTGCGGCGGTGTCTTGATCCGGATCCGACCCAACGCCCTAGATCGGTGACTGACGTTGCCGAGCAGTTGCTCCTCACCAATCTGCTGAGCAAAGAGCATGTCGATCCGCAGTCGATTGACCACTACCTGCACCACTACGTCCGCAGCTACAATGCAAGTTACGCGAAACAGGAACTACGGCATCTGACCACCGACTATCTAATCAGAGACTCCCATCAGGGAGCGACGACCGGTCTGCTGGAAGCGATCGCTGATTTTTTGAAGACAAGCGGGCACGACGTGATATGTAGCCGTCAGGAGACACTTGCCTATACGGGAACTGACCGTCGCAAGCACACCATCTGTTTAGTCGACTTAGCGAGCGGTCCCGGCACTCAAAAAATAATCGAGTATCCTGGACTTGACCGTTTTGCGTTTGACACCATCCTCGCGAAGCTGTTTCCCGCCGGCGTTGATGGCGTTATCAGCGATCTGCTGTACGAGTATTCAGGGGGTAACATCAGCCTTTTCCGACTACTTCTGAATGGATTGGAGCGACAATCGCTGATCGATTTGAGGGCAGGTCGGATTCTATTGCAACGTGATCGCTTGTTTGCGTTTGAGCCGGATGACGAATATTTCAGGACAATCGCGGCGATGCTGCCGGAATTGCCTGAAGATCTGGCAGCGGCGGTAGCATTTCTATCAGCCGATCCATTTGGAAATCCTCCAGGCGCCCTCATAGCTACATCGAGAGTCACCAAAGAGACACTGCCGGCATTGGCCGATCTCGGCATTCTGAGAGACGACGATTACCGGTTTGCGCATAGTTACTATCGCCAGTACTACTATCACTCCCTCTCCTCTTCGGAGCGGACAACGGTGCATCAAGAATGGGTGGCTCAAATCGATAGAGGTCTGGTGAACGATGAAACAGCTCGCGCTGAGCAACTCTTTTACCATTTGGCCGGGGCCGCCGAGACCGGCAGAGCCATCGAAACGGCTACCGCGCTGGCGCAGCGTTTCCGAAAAGACCAGCAACCAGACAAGGCGCGTATGCTGCTGGCTCGCGTATCGGTTCTGCCCATTGCCTCCGTCAGTGTCGATCTGCAATTGAGATTGCGAATGATTTCGGCGGACATAGACAACGACGCCGGAGCCTTCGACCGTGCGTTGTCCGATTGTGCCCGCGCAGTCAGCTTGGCAAGACGATTGGGCGACAAGGCGCAATTGGCCAAAGTGTACCAGTTTCTCGGCGAAATCTATAAGAGCAAGAGCGACCATCGGCGCGGCAACCGTGTGCTGAATCGCGCAGTCAAACTCTACGGCGAATTGGGCGACGAACATGAGCTCTCGCGTTGCTTCAACAATATCGGCAATATCCTCTGGCTCGTCGGCGACCTGAAGGGTGCGGCCGCCAACTACGAGACTGCGTTGGAAGTGCAAAAGCGACTGGGAGTGAAGAAAGACATTGCCTCCACTCTTAGTAACCTCGGCGCACTCAAGTTCATACAGCACGAAGTCGAATATGCCATACGTCTCTGCAAAGAGTCGATTACGATTAAGCGCGCCATCGGCGACTGGCCGGAATTGGCACGCACGGCCAACAATCTCGCCAACATATATCTTGAAGTCGATGAATTGCAGACAGCAACCGATTATCTTAACGAGTCGCTGCAGATCAACCGCTCACAGGGCGCAGTGCAGGAGATGCTTTACAACTTCTGGAATTTCTATGATGTGGAATCTCGTCGTGGCAATCTTTCGAAGGCAGCGGAGTGGCTTTACGCCGGACTTCGACTGGCAAAACAGAGCGACCGTTTTCATCGTGGTAATTTTTCCGCTCTGCTGGCTGTTCTCATGCTGACCATCGGCAGATACGGTAAAGCCGGCCATCTTCTGCAGGCGGCGAGCAACTTCGGCCGGCAGGTGGACGACCGAATGCTGGCATTGAGACTGACGGAGACGTGGGGAGAGTATTACCGGCTGCTGTTTGACTGGGATCAAGCACGTGCGCAAATAGCCGATGGAATCGTCCTCGCTGACACTCTGGGCGAGTCGACCGGCAAGGCGCGGCTGCTCATCATGAGAGCCCGAGTCGACAGAGCTGCGGGAGAGCGAGACAGCGCAATCTGGGAAGCGTTGACCGAGGCGGAAGCCTTGGTCAAATCCATCCCCGCGCAACGCGAGAAACTGACGATTCTGTTAGACAAGACCGAGTACCTGATAGAGTCGAATAGGTTGACGGAAGCGCAAGAGGAATATGCGCAGGTGCGGTTGCTGCCGCAATTTGAAGGCATCAATACCATGCAGGGGAGGATCAGCCTCCTCAATGGACTGATCGACTTCCGGAGTGGTCAACACAGTCGAGCCCTTACCCTGTTCAACGATGCCTATCTCGCCTCCAAGACGATGCAGATGCCGGAGATGACTTGGAAAGCTTTAGTCGTGCTGGGAGAAACTTATCAAGCGCTGACCGAGTACGAGCGGGCATTCAAGTGCTACATAGAGGCATTTGACATTCTCAAGAGATTAGCGTCGGGCATCGCCGATCCAATAAGCAAGAGGCGCTATCTCTCCGATGTCGCTAAAATTGCGGTAGCCGAGAAGCTCGAGGAAATGTCGGCGCTGGTGACCTAAGGAAAGAGAGGGTCATCACTATGACAACCCTCTCTCCAACCGGTCTGAGGTTGCTGGAGTTAATGCTGTCCACCCAAGCTGAAACCACCTGGGGCAACTTTCTCCTCGAGCTCCTCAATCATCAGATTGTATACCAAAACTTCACCTCCTCCTATGAGTTAAATGAACCGGTAATCAGGCGCCAAGGTGAGTGGCGCCTGTGTTTCTTTCCTATAGGTCCGGTTGTCCTCAGAAGTCAAACCGGATATACCACTTAAAACAAAGATAAAGCGGAGTCGGAGTTTGTCAAGAGAAATCTGAGCTTGGAAGTCGGTCTTTTGGTTGATAAATGCTAACTACAACATCTGGTGCTCTGTCATCTTTTACAAACTACGGCTTGTGTCTGTAGTACTGCAAAGAAACTCCAAGTTCGCTAGAACCAGGACCAGAGTTCGAGGCGGAAGAACCGAGATATCTTCCTGCCAAGCCAACCGGCCAGAGAGATTCGACCGCAATCGACCTTTGCATATCCCGTCATCTCTGCCAGCAGATTATGATTTGTGTTCGCTACGGCTGCGACGGCTCTTAGCTGTGGTGACAGTTTGAACTTGAGAATCTTGCCGTGATGGCGTGTTCCCGGGAAAGCGCTAACACGCAGTTCCACGTCGGCCCCCGGGTTGAGCAGATCAAGATCGGACTCACGTAGATCGACTTCGACCATCAGCGACTCTGTGCGGGCAAGTTGCAGAAGATCTCTGGCGTCGGCGGTACCGACCATTACACCGGCAAAAGGGCTGACTATTGTGGAAGCAGACAACTGATTTCGCAGGTAGCTGGTGCGCGCCTGCAGTTTCTCTATGTCGGCATCTATCCTTTCGACTTCGGCGGCCTTGGGCGCAGACTTGAGCAGCTTCAACTCGCTCTTCTTTGCATCCCACGCGGAAGAAGCAATCTTAAACTGGGAGACTGAGCGATCATAGTCGTCGTCGGAAATGAGTTGCTTGGAATGCAGTTCCTTCACGCGGTTGAACTCTTTGCGTGCAGCTTCGTAAATGGCTTCAGTCTGCCGGATGTCGGCGCGCTTCGTAGCAACCTCTTCAGCTTTGGGATCAGAGAGAAGCAATCTTCGGTCGGCCTCTGCCCTTTTCAGGTCAGACTCGGCTTCGGCCAGAAGCCCGGCATTCATGGCGGAGTTGATGCTCAAAAGTGTGTCTCCTGCGCGAACAGTATCGCCGATTGAGAAACGCGGTTGAATCTGGGTGATTGCATAGTCGGAGGCAGAGAGTTGGAAAATCTGTGACGTCTCCTGATCTTCGATTCCGCCACGGAAATACCGTCCCTCCAAGAGGCTAGGGCCAACACGTTTTACGACGTACGATTCCGCCGCAAAAAGTCGTGCCGCACCACCGGTCGTCTGACCTACGCGAATCAGAACACTTGCTGCGACGACAAGCACAATGATAACGATGTCGATTGCGATGCGCTTCGGTTTCATCCAAACCTTGTTCCGCTCTCGCCATACCGAGGCGAGTGCTTGCCACCATTTGACCAAAAGCCCTTTGAAAATAATCAAACTCAGAATCAGGAACAACACAAATCCGACACCTTCCCACTTTCCAATCAAGAACTGCCCACCGCGGTAGAGAACAAAGACGATTAGAAAGACGGAGTAGGCAATCGCCAGCAGGCCGTAACGCCGGTAGATTCGTGCTTCGCGCGCGCTTGGTACGATGCTGGTCGGGAGACATCCGAAAAGACGGACTCTGAAACGTGTCCAGATGTAGTCGAAGGCTTTCTGGCGCAGATTGGGAATGCGCAGGTAGTCGGCGAGCAAATAGTAGCCGTCGAGTTTGATCGCCGGATTGAGATTGAAGACCGTAGTCGCAAAACAGATGGCAGCTACCAGATAGAAAACGCGGTTGAGAAAATAGCCTTCGACAGTGATACGCCAGAGGATCGTGAAACCACCCCAGAGAACTAGTTGCGCACCGATTCCGGCGAGAGTTACCAGCAGCCGTTGACGGCGTTCGGGAAAGAGATAAGCGTCCGAAACGTTGCAGTAGAAGCAAGGTTGAAAGTAGAGGAGCAGAAATCCCATTTCGCGAACATTACCGCCAAAGTGTCGGCACGTAAGAGCGTGAGCAAATTCATGGACGATCGTAATCAGAAAGAGACAGACGATGATGGTCAGGATATCGGCAGCGCGAAAGATGGCCGCGAGTTTGAATGGAAACTGATCGATGTTGGCGAAAAAGACAACCAGTCCAAGTAAAACGACAATGGTCTGGACCCAGATCATCGGAGTTGAAAGCAGCCAACGAATCTTCGGATAGAGCCAGTCGAGCGAACGCTTAGGGTTGAAAGCCTTGAGCGGAATGAAGAGAGCCGAACGACGCTTCTCCCTCTTTGCCTCCGTGCCTTCCAGGAAGCCGAGGTCTGCGATTTTGTCTGCAAATTGCGCTACGGCCTCGGGGGAGATCGTCTTGTTGAAGGTCTTGACAAAAAGATCGGCGGCTTCCGTAGGAGTGCGGGTACCATCAAGTGATGTCAGTAGGAAGTGCTCAGGTTCACGAAGGCGGATGAATTTGCCGGAAGTCGGTTCTTTGATGATGTAGTAGAGGACTCCTTCAGCGGACTCGCTCAACATCTGGAGATTGGTCTTGATCTTCGGATAGGTTATCATTGCGCTTCTCTTATGGGAAGATGCGAGATTGTAGAAGCGAGGGCAATGGGAAAGGTTGAGCCAGACGATTCAAGCTCGCAAGCAGGCAGACACCCAGAATTGGGGAGTCAATGATATGGCGCGAATAATCCAATTCGCGATGTCAAAGAACAAGCGAACCTCGACTTGCGTCTTCCTGTGACGGATGAACAGTCTGTGCGGTCTCGCTATGCCTTTCAGAGATTGTCCAGGGTCGCCGTTTTCGCGGGAATGGCCGTCGCCGCTGACACGCACTCCGGACACTGGCCGGGCGCGGACAGGACAAGAGATCCTCCAGACACAGTCTGATCGACTCATCCGAGACTCATAAGAAGAGTCAGGAAACGCGAACGGGTTGCGGGGAAAAGGGGACGCTCCTCCATAAAGTCATCGACATCGCAAACGTCCGCTATTGTAGCGAGGTCGATTGGACTAGCGGTTGTCACGATACGCTCTATTACTGGGTTCCGGTTGACGGCGTAAACTGTTCTTGCGAAGCTTTCGTCATGACAGGTTTGACCCAAATCGAAGACGATCGCTACGGAAGACTTACGAGACCCATCAAAAGTTGATGGGGCACCTTCGCGATGATGTGGCGATGTTCATGGCGCACCCTTCGACAGGCTCCCTTCGACAGGCTCAGGGCGAACGGCGCGCACAGGCATAAACACATCAAAGCGTGTCAGCCGGACGGCATGTATCTGACAACGCGAGCCACTTGGTTTACAGCGACAGAC
>CAIYYT010000112.1 GCA_903930455.1 uncultured bacterium
CGGGAACATGCCGAGCGCTTCGCTGACTATGATCTCAGCGATCGTGAAGCAGTCATGTACTTCCGTTACATTGATGTCGCCTATCTTCTTCCCTGCCATCTTGAGTGCCTGCTCTGCCGAGATTCTAACGGCATCAAGACTGGTCAGATCACGGCGATCATGCAACGCGATTGAATCGGTAGCCATGCCGCAACCGATGATCTTGATTGGCGGTTTATCAGAGAATTCCTTGGCGCGATTCAGCGGACAGAGGATCAATGCCGCTGCACCGTCGGTAATCGGCGAGCAGTCGAGAATCCGCAACGGATCGGCGACCATCACTGATTCGTTAACCTGTTGTATGGTTAGCTTCATCTGATATTGCGCATTGGGATTGTTCAGACCATTGTCGTGATTTTTAACCGCGACTGCGGAAAGTTGATCTCTCGTTGCGCCGTACTTTTCCATATACGCACGCGCCATTAGCGCATACAATCCCGGGAAGGTTGCACCGTGGAAAACTTCGTATTCCTGATCAGCAGCGGTTGCTAGCGCATACGTCGCGCCGTCGCCTGAGACATCAGTCATCTTCTCGACGCCGCCTACCAGCACGATATCACTCATGCCTGACGCGACTTCGACAAAGCCGCAACGAAGAGCCATGCCACCGGAGGCGCAGGCCGATTCAACACGCGTAGCGGCCAGGTTTCTCTGTCCAAGATAATCTGCCATGATTGAGCCGACATGTTCCTGCCCAACGAACAATCCGCCCGTCATACAGCCAATATACATGTGGTCAATCTTGGGAATCTTGGTATCACTAATGGCGTTCAAAGCCGCTTCGACAAAGAGATCGCGGAACGATTTCTCCCACAACTCTCCCCACTTCTGCATGCCGACGCCGACTATTGCTACATCTCTCATCGTCATACTCCTTAATCGTTCTTGATGATTTTGTGGCGGAACTTGGCGTAGGTGCCGTAGTCGAGGTAAACCTTCTTCTCATCAAGGAGCGTGAAGGTTTGCGTCGTGAGATTCTGCACTTCTTTGATCCGCTCGGTAACGCGCCAGATAAAACCATCCGAGCCGGCTCCGGAACCATAAGACACCATGAAGATGCGGTCGCCCGGTTTAGCAACATCGAGAATCGCCGTCAACCCCATCGGGGAAGCGCCGGAATAGGTATTGCCCAGTCGCGGCGTCAAACGTCCGCGCTCCATCTGCTCCTTCTTGAAGCCGAGCATCTGCCCGACTCGCATTGGGAATTTGCCGTTTGGCTGATGAAAGACCGCCCATTGGAAGTCCGACGGTTTCGTGCCTGACTTTTCAAACAGCGATTTGGCTGCGCCAGTCGTGTGTTTGAAGTACGCCGGTTCGCCGGTATAGCGGCCACCGTGTTGTGGATAGAACTGATGTTCACGACGCCAGAAGTCCGGCGTGTCGGTCATGAAGCTGGTCGTGTACTCGATCTCGGCGATGATCTTCTCGGCCCCCATAACAAACGCGGCTGCGCCTGCGGATGCGGAATACTCCAACGCATCACCCGGTGCGCCTTGCGAAGTGTCGGCGGCAATTGCCATGCCGAACTCGATGTCCTCCGACTTGACAAGCATCAAAGTCGTATACATCGCTTCCGTCCCCGCCTTGCAGGCAAACTCGTAGTCGGCACAACGGCAGAACGGTACCGCACCGATAGCTTCGGCAACGACCGTGCCGGACGGTTTTACGGCGTAGGGATGCGACTCCGAGCCGATGTACATGGAACTGATCTGACTGCCTTTGATACCGGCACGCTTGAGAGCGCGCTTGGCAGCTTCAACGGCAAGAGTGATTGCATCACAGTCGGGGGGTGGCACTGATTTCTCCCAGAGTTCCAGACCGCGCTTA
>CAIYYT010000113.1 GCA_903930455.1 uncultured bacterium
CAGACGAAGCGATCATCGTTCGCAAGCAGGGAACGATCTTCATCGGCGGACCACCGCTCGTGAAAGCGGCAACGGGCGAGGAAGTCAGCGATGAAGATCTTGGCGGCGCCGATGTGCATTGTCGTATATCAGGCGTAGCTGATCACTATGCGCTTAACGACGAACATGCGCTGGCGACTTGCCGGAACATTATTGAAGCGCTAAATCGTACAGAGAAGTATCCACTCGATCGGGCGGCTACGGAAGAACCGTACTATGATCCCCAAGAGCTTTACGGTGTCGTTCCGACCGAGTTGCGAACGCCGTATGATATTCGCGAGTTGATCGCACGCATTGTCGATGGCAGTCGTTTTCAGGAGTTCAAGACGCTCTACGGCGCGACGTTGGTCTGCGGTTTTGCGCGGATTCATGGTTACATGGTCGGCATTATTGGTAACAACGGTGTGCTGTTCAGCGAATCATCTTTGAAAGGCGCGCACTTCATAGAACTCTGCGCTTTGCGTAAGATACCTTTGATCTTCCTGCAAAATATCACCGGCTTTATCGTCGGCAAAAAATACGAGCACGGCGGTATCGCACGTGACGGCGCGAAGCTGGTTCATGCCGTTGCCAACGCGCAAGTACCCAAATTCACCGTCATAGTCGGTGGTTCATACGGTGCGGGCAACTACGCCATGTGCGGACGCGGGTACGATCCCAATTTCCTCTGGATGTGGCCTGCCGGCAAGATTTGCGTCATGGGGGGTGAGCAGGCGGCTGATGTACTCTGGAGTGTCAAGAAAGCACAGCTTACGAAGAAGGGCGTTGCGTTGACACCGGAAATGGAAGCGGAGTTCAAAAAGCCGACGGTCGACAAATATGAACATGAATCATCGCCGTACTATTCAACGGCGCGTTTGTGGGATGACGGAATCATTGATCCGCTCAAGACGCGCGATTTGTTGGGTCTGGCGATTTCCGTTTCTCTTAACCGCGAAATACCCGATGCCAACTTCGGCATATTCAGGATGTGATTATGAACGGTTCACGAACAGTGCGGGTTGAGACCGCCGGTAAAATCGGCAAGGTGACGTTTTGCCGACCGGAAGTCCACAACGCTTTCAACGATCAAGTTATTGACGAAATGACTTTCGCCTTTAAGCGACTCAAGACCGATCCTGACGTGCGCGTTGTCATTCTCAGTGGCGACGG
Source organism: uncultured bacterium (assembly GCA_903930455.1). GTDB lineage: Bacteria > Zixibacteria > MSB-5A5 > CAIYYT01 > CAIYYT01 > CAIYYT01. The sequence continues at coordinate 1,192 of CAIYYT010000113.1, forward strand.
CAAATCGTTCTGCGCGGGGGCCGATCTCAACTGGATGCGGCGTGTCAAAGACTCTGCGTTCGAAGACAACTTGGACGAAGCGCGACGGTTGGCCGATCTGTTCTGGGACATTTATTCATTCCCTAAACCGGTGATTGGTCGCATCAATGGCGCGGCCATTGGTGGCGGCACCGGATTCGTCGCAGTGACCGATATCGCGGTTGCGGCGCAGAGCGCAGTCTTCTCTTTTAGCGAAGTCAAGATAGGTGTGGTGCCGGCCTGTATTTCGCCCTACGTCATCAAACGCGTTGGTGAAGGGAAGGCACGCGAGTTCTTTCTCACTGGCGAGCGACTGACTTCCGACCGCGCGTTGGAAGCGGGGCTGGTGAATAGAGCTGTGCCCGACGAAATGCTGGATGCGACAGTCAATGGCTTGGTCGAGTCATTGCTGTCATCCGGTCCGGAAGCGATCCGGGTTTGCAAGGAATTGCTTCAGACCGTACCGGCTTTAACAGTCGACGATTTCAAAGAATATACAGCGCGGGTGATCGCCGAATTGCGGCAGTCGCCTGAAGGTCAGGAAGGAATGGACGCCTTCTTGAATAAACGCAAACCGAAGTGGACGGAGTAGGGTGCATGGTTTCTACTCCGAGTCCGAATTGCAGACAGTCTTGAATACGACTTTGATATGTTGAAAAAAATCCTCCTAGCCAATCGCGGTGAAATTGCGCTGAGAATCATGCGTGCGGCGCGGGAGATGAATATCCCAACAGTTGCCGTATACTCCGAAGCAGACGCTGCCGCCTTGCATGTTCTGCGCGCCGATGAAGCGGTGTTGATCGGGCCGCCCCCTGCGACCGAGAGTTATCTATGTATTGATAAGTTGATTGCGGCCGCCAAGCAGACCGGCTGCGATGCTGTGCATCCCGGCTATGGCTTTCTGGCAGAAAATGCCGACTTCGCACAGGCGGTGGTGGATGCGGGGCTGATCTTCATCGGACCGAGCGCAGAAGCGATCCGTTTGCTGGGTAACAAGCTGGGCGCGAGAGAAATGATGCTTGAAGCCAACGTTCCGATTGTACCAGGCGGCGAAGTCAAATCGGGCGACCTTGAAGATTTCGTCGAGCTCGCACGCGCGATCGGATATCCCGTAATTGTAAAGGCGGCGTCAGGGGGTGGCGGCAAGGGGATGCGCATCGTGCCTGCCGAAGAGCAGCTTCTGGAATCGGTCGAAGCAGCACGCCGAGAGGCTAAGTCCGCATTTAGCGATCCGACCGTGTATCTCGAAAAATATCTTGAGCGACCGCGACACATCGAGTTTCAAGTTATCGCGGATAGCTTCGGCAACACCGTGCATCTTTATGAGCGCGAGTGTTCCATCCAGCGGAGACACCAGAAGATAATAGAGGAAACGCCGTCGACGGCGTTGACGCCGGAACTGCGACAGCAAATGGGACAAGCGGCAGTTGCAGCAGCCAAAGCGGCGCGCTATACTTCGGCAGGGACGGTGGAGTTCTTATTCTTTGAGGGGCACTACTATTTTCTCGAAGTCAATACGCGCATTCAGGTGGAACATCCGATCACCGAGATGACCACCGGCATTGATCTGGTCAAAGAGCAGATTCGCATTGCGTCGGGAGAGAAGCTGTCGTTTGCGCAGGATGATATACATCCACGCGGCCATGCAACCGAGTGTCGTATTTATGCCGAAGACCCGGCTGTCGGTTTTCTGCCATCGGCTGGGAAGATTCACTATCTCAACGAACCAAGTGTCGCCAACCTGAGAATAGACTCCGGCATTTACAGCGGTTGCGACGTGCCGATTTACTATGACCCGATTCTCTCCAAGGTGATTGCTTATGGCAAAGATCGCGAGGAATCGACAGAACGGATGATTCTGGCGCTGAGAGATTACAGCATCCTGGGCATCAAGAGCAACGTCCGTTTTCTGATCGATTGCCTGTCGCATCCCGAATATCGCAATGGGAATCTTTTCACCGGGTTCATTGACCAACACCTGCCCGAATGGAGCGAGCCGGAAATCGGCGAAAATCTGCCGTTGGCATTGGCAGGGGCGGTCCTGGCGATGTCAGCCAGACAGACTACGGGGGCGGGGACCGAAGTGACTGCAGGGGCACCCGTATCTTTGTGGGAAACGCTCGGAAGGTGGGAGCTGTAGTGGACTACCAATTTGTCCTAAACGGTGAAGTAGTAGCGGTCAAGGCCGAACGCCTTGGCGACAGACTGACTCTGAGTTTGCCAACGGGCAATCACGTTTTCGACATTGTTGATCTCGGTAACGGGGAATTCCTGCTTCGCAACGATGGCAAGCAGCATAAGGTAGTTGCCATTAAAGCATCAAATAAAGTAATCGTCCTAATGGATTGTATGACAACAACATTTGATCTGATGTCATCAAAGGACGGTGATCATTTTGGCGCCGACCAAGGAGAGCATGGCGACAAATCCAAGGTTGTTGCCCCGATGCCGGGGAAGGTCGTGAAAGTGCTTGTCGAGCCGGGGCAGATGGTGGAGCCCAAGCAGAAGTTGTTAATTGTTGAAGCTATGAAGATGGAGAACCCGCTAGTCGCCCCGTTCAAAGCCGAAATCGTGAAGGTCAACTGCACCGCCGGAGACTTAGTCGACAGCGACAAGATACTCATCGAGCTGCGCCAGCTTACCTAGCGAACCCAACTATTCAGTTGCCCCGCCTCAGGAGTTTGGTTAAGTTGCATTGTGAATAAATTCACCTGCCCGTTGAGGTGGGAAGAACCCAAACCGTCATTAATAGAAACAGATTTCATGTCTTTCTCGGTGGCCAATAGCCGAACCAGTTCAGAACGATCTCTCTTATTTCTAAACAAGGAGTTGTGTATATCATGAGTAACCAACCCGAAGCAGTAATTCTCTCTGCTTGCCGCACTGCGCATGGCAAGTTTCAGGGAGCTTTGGCCGGTTTTTCCGGCACGCAGTTGGGCGCATTGGCGATTAAGGAAGCAGTCAAGCGCGCCGGTATTGACGTCCGTGATGTCAATGAGTGCATCATGGGACAAGTACTTCAAGGTGGCGCCGGTCAGTGCCCTGGGCGTCAGGCGGCTTTGAACGGCGGTTTGCCGCCGGAAGTTGCGGTCATGACGATCAACAAAGTTTGCGGTTCCGGTTTGAAAGCGGTCATGTTGTCGGCTCAGGCAATCAAAGCCGGTGACGGTGATCTCTTCGTCGCCGGTGGCATGGAGTCCATGACCAATGCCCCGTACCTTCTTCCGACCGCACGCGCCGGAATGCGTCTGGGCAATCAGGTTGTCGAAGATATGATGATCAAGGACGGTCTCTGGTGTGCCTTCAAGAACTGGCACATGGGGAGCGCTGCCGAGTATACGGGAAAGAAAGCCGGCGTTTCTCGCGAAGAGCAGGACGAGTACGCCTATAACTCTCACCGCAAAGCCTGCGCGGCTATGGACGGCGGTAAGTTCAAGCAGGAGATTTTCGATGTTCTGATTCCGCAGCGCAAGGGAGATCCGATTGTGTATAACAAGGACGAATCGCCGCGCAAAGATATCTCCGTCGAAATGCTTGCCAAACTCAGACCGGCATTCGAGAAAGATGGCACGGTTACCGCCGGTAACGCACCCGGTATCAACGATGGCGCCTCTGCAGTGGTGGTCAGCTCGCTTGCATACGCGGAAGCTAATGGTCTAAAGCCGATGGCGCGTATCGTCGCCTACACGACAGCCGGAACACCGCCGGAAGAGCTTTTCTTCGCGCCGATTTTCGCGATACAAAAGCTGATGAAGAAGATGGGTGTCACCATCGGACACTTCGACTTGATCGAAGGCAACGAGGCATTCAGCGTACAGGCGTTGGCCGACGGCAAGGCGCTCGGGTGGGATTGGAACCGCGTCAATGTAAACGGCGGCGCGGTGGCG
>CAIYYT010000114.1 GCA_903930455.1 uncultured bacterium
AATCCGGTTCATGACCCTGATCTTTCTCAGTACGAAATACCGATTCTGATTTACGATACTGATCATCAACTCAAACCCGGAGAGCGCATCAACCGTCTCGGCTCGCAGGTGGACATTCTCGCTACCGTGATGGGGCTACTGCAACTAAACTATGACGATCAGTCTTTTGGCAGTGATCTGCTCGATACAGCAACCGTTGGCGTCGGTGTCACCAACTTCGCGTTAATGTCGGAGGGGTATACGGTGGGCTATGTCGAAAACGGCTATTATCTGATTTCGCGGCTCGGCGGCAAACCCTCGCTCTATTCTCTGGCGGCCGATTCCCTCGATCTCGCCGACTCCCTAAGATCGCTCGCCGCAGGCTTAGACCGAAAAGCGCTGTCGTTTTTCCAGACTGCCTACTCAAATCTCAAACGCCCCCTGTCAAAATAGTCTCAGTGTTGGCTCGCGGAATGCGATAGCGGCGTGATTTACTTGTTTAGCTTTACTTTCACTTTCTCGTTCTTAGGATCCACACGCAGCGCCGCTTGCCAGGCACTACGAGCCTCATCAGTATTGCCAAGCGCCATTTGAATGTCCCCAAGGTGTTCGAGCACAGTTGTATCATCTTTGATGAGGGTCAGCGCCTTGTTGATCTGCGTCAGAGCATCGTCATAGCGCCCCAATCGATACAGGACCCAGGCATAGCTATCGAGATACGCCCCGTTGGCGGTGTCTGCTGCAACCGCTTTCTGAATCATGCGCAATGATTCATCCAATCGCACGTTTTTGTCGGCAAACGTGTAACCGAGATAATTAAGTGCCTGAACGTTGCTGCTGTCAATCGACAGCAACAACTCAAACGTCTCCACCGTCTTATCGAAATTGCCGTCATGTTCATACTGAGCGCCAATCATAAACAGCGCTCTGACGGTATCACCGCCTTCAGCGATTATCTGCTTGAGAAGTGCCAGTGATGAATCCGCCATCTGCTTGCCGGCCAATAGCTGTGCCAGATAAAACTGCACATTGTCGCGATCGGCGGTTACATGCATCAGTGCCTGCTGCAGAAGGTCCATTGACTTGTCAGGTTGTTTCTCCTGCTCATAGATAAACGCCAGATTGACCCAGCCGTCGGGCGTCGTCGAATCAATCCCCACCAAGTCGGTGAAATAGCTCTTCGCAGAATCATATTCTTTCCTGTCCATCGCCATACGACCAAGATAGAACATCGCATAGCGACTGGTGCTGTCAATCGCCAGCGCCTTTTTGAATGACGCCTCAGCCAATGTATCAAGTTTGGCTTTCAGAAGCACTTGACCGATCCGCTCATAGATGACCTTATCCGTACTGGGCAAATCGACAAGCTGCTTTGCGACTATCGCGACAGAATCCAGATCATCTTCGGAGTTATAGGTCTCGATCAACTGCGCCCGCAGCCTCGCATCGTTAGGATAGTTTCGCACTCCTCGATACAACGCGTTTTTGGATTCAAGCTTTTTGCCTCCAGCGTGATAGTAGACTGATAGCCGCGAATAGAGCGATGGATCCTCAGTGTTGAGCGTGATCGCCCTCTCCAGTAGCACAGTCGCCGAGTCGAACATGCCAATACCGGCGTACATCTCCGCGATCTGTTGAAACAACTCGGGGTTGCCGGAATAATGCGCCGCCACCTGGAAATACTTGGCGGCTTCATCCAATTTACGCTGCTTGGCTGCCAGCATTCCAAGATTGTAGTTGAGACTAACGTTATTCGAATCGTCAGCCAGCGCCCGCTTGTAGACCGCCCAAGCTTCGTCATCACGATTGAGTTGTCGATAGCAGTCCCCCAGCAATCTGTAAGTGTCTCCCGTTTTCGTAGGTATTGGCAGCAACACGTCCAGCGCTTGACTCGCGCGGTTCATATTAAAATAGAGCAAGCCCAGCGCCATGCGGATGTCATACGACAGCGGCTCATACGATAGGGCTACTTCGTATTCTTTGATTGCCTCATCCCAAATCTGTTCCTGTTCATAGATGACAGCATTCGTGTAATGATTGTAAGCATCCGGATTCATCTCTTTCTGGACTTCTGCGGCACGAGGCGCCAACACAGGTTTGGCGGTAGGTTTGCTCGCAGCACAGCCCGAAATTAGCAGCGCCGCCAGTACGCCGATTGCCAGACGTTTCCCCCGGTTCAGCATCAGTCTATCTTCCCTCTTATGCGATAGAATCCCCGCTTGCCCACCTTGAGCAGGTACTCGCGTTCGACTTCGATCTTGATCTTGTCATCGGCAACCCGCTCACCATCAAGATAGATGCCGCCCTGCTTGATCATCCGCACACCCTCGCCGGTTCCATTCATGATTTTCAAATTGACCATCAGTTTTGGCAACCAGATTTCTTTCTCGTTCCAGTTGTATTCGAGTTCGGCGATTTCATCCGGCAGCCCCTTCTTTGCGAAAATCTTCTCAAATTCGCTTTGAGCTTCCTCGGCCACTTGCGCATTGTAATACATACCGACAATCACCCGGCCAAGTTCCTTCTTATACGAGACCGGATTTTCACCCGCCTTCATTGCCGCATCGATCTTCCCGATCTGTGCTTGTGTATAGTCGGTAACCAACTGGAAGTACCGCACTATGAGCCGGTCAGGAATTGACATGATTTTTCCGAAGATCTCCCTTGGTGGTTCCGACACGCCGATGTAGTTGCCGAGCGACTTGCCCATCCGCTGCAGGCCGTCAACGCCTTCTAACACGGGCAGAGTCAACGCGACCTGTGGCTCGACACCATAATCTTCCTGAATCTGTCTTCCGGTAAGCAGGTTAAACTTCTGTTCGGTAGCGCCCAGTTCAACGTCCGCCTTGATCATCACTGAATCGTACGCCTGCATCAATGGATAGAGTAGTTCGTGAATCGAAATCGGCGCCTCCGCTTTCCATCGTTTGGTGAAATCCTCGCGCTCGAGCATCCGCGCCAACGTCATCTTCCCGGCCAGCCGCAGGATATTCGCAAACGACATGTCGGCGAACCATTCACTATTGCGTCTGACCTCGAATTTGTGCGGAGCCATCACATTGCCGAATTGTTGGAGGTAGGTAGTGGCATTAGCGTTCACCTCCTCAATGGTGAGCTGCGGGCGTGTGGCAGATCGTCCTGACGGATCGCCCACTAGTGCTGTATAGTCACCAACGATTACTACAACCCGGTGCCCCAACTCGGCAAACTGCTTGAGCTTGCGCAATCCGACGGTATGCCCCAAATGAATATCCGGGGCGGTCGGATCGAAACCCTGTTTGACGACCAACGGTGTATTTGTGGCGATGGCCCTGGCGAGTTTCTTCTCAAGTTCCCCTTTCGGCAGTATTTCCACCGCATCTTTGCTGATTTTCGCCATCTGTTCGTCAACAGACTTCATCGAACCTCCACAGCGACATTACTTAAGCTATCGTCCGAACCCTAAGTCCGGTTTAGCCAATAGACTATAACTATACGGCAATTCGGCGGGGGCGACAAGAATTATCTCCGGGAAGACCACAGCCTACAGGTCAATGTTGCTTCCACTCTCATGGCGCTGTTGAAAAACCTCGGAATGGTCATTGCGAGGAGTCAGGGTGGGTGAGAGAGGGGACGGGCAATGACGACGAAGCAATCTGCGCGCCAACATCTGGAGAGCGTAAATCGAGATTGCTTCGTCGTGCTCCACACCCTGCATCACCTCTCCGCACTCCTCGCAATGACACGGTCTGGGCTTTTCCACAGTCCCTCCTTGCCGACGAGCGGCTTCGAGTCTGAGCAGGAAGGAAGGCAAATCACGCCGGATACACACCGGCAATGTAGTCTTTCAGATACCGGTTCTCTACCGCCGCCTCCGACACTTCCTCACGGATGATATCGCCGATGGAGACGACTCCGACAAGCTTGCCATCGTCCATCACCGGCAAATGCCGGATACGGTTCTCGGTTATCATCGCTTTCAGAAAGTCGAGGGAATCAGACGGCAAAGCGACTATCAAATTGGTCGTCATTACGGCACTCACGGGAATATCCATGATCTTCCCCTCATGCTCGTAGGTCAGTCGGAAAATGTCTCGCTCGGTTATGACGCCAATCACTTCGCGCGCTTCGCTCAAGACTATCAACGATCCTACGCGGTGCTTAATCAGCACTCGCATGGCTTCGCGGATGCTGGCATCAGGGAAAACCGTGACAACAAAGCTGCCTTTTCTCTTAAGTATTGCTGCTGCTTTCATTTCGTTCCTCCGGAATTATGGGGAATTACAACCAATAATGTCACAGGAGATCACATACCATCCAAGATATATCTAATTACTCTATTCTTCGGCATTTGGTGTATTTCTACAAACGATTTCTCGAAAAAATTCAGTTCTTTTCCCGATCCACAGCGCTTTCCCCGGTATCGAAGCAGAAAGTCATTGCGCACCTGTGGCCTTCGTGGTATTTCAATATCTTTCTATGAGGCACTGTGCAACACTTTGGTGAACTGGCCGCGTTATCGACAGCCATCTGCTGGTCTTTCGGAACGATCTTGTTTGGCTATGCTGGCAGGCGAGTCGGTTCTTTTGCCATTAACACTATTCGCATTACTCTGGCAGCGCTTCTGCTCGCTGCCGGTAACCTATTGATAGAAGGGCAGATCCTCCCCGCTTCTTGCGATCATCATCAACTCCTCATCCTCGCGATCAGCGGTATCATCGGCCTCACAATCGGCGATGGCTGCTATTTCAAGTCATTGGTGATCCTCGGCCCCCGCATTTCCTCACTGCTAACCGCCTCCTCGCCGATATTCGCCGTGATCATTGCCTGGATCTTTGTGGACCAGCAGATGAGTCTGCTTGATCTACTCGGAATTACCCTGACTCTCGGTGGAATTGGTTGGGTCATCCTTGAGCGCAACCGCAACTCGTTCGGCGCTCAGGCCGGTCCAAAGGCGCTCGGATATTTTCTGGGGATATGCGGATCGCTGGCACAGGCGGTCGCATTGACAATGGCGAAAGTCGGCATGGGGGACAACATACCGCCTCTAAATGCTTCCTTTGTCCGGATGGTGAGCGCCACTGCTGCCATTTGGATCATTGTAATTGCAACCGGACGGCTGTCCCGTACCCGGGAGGCGCTCAAAGACAGCAAAGCCATGACCGCCATGAGTGCGGCAACCATCATCGGTCCCTTTCTGGGAATCTGGCTTTCTTTGCTCTCAGTCCAGTATACCAAAATTGGCATCGCTTCGACGCTAATGGCAACGACGCCGTTGTTCATTATCCCACTGGTAATGGCCATTCACAAAGAGCGACCCAGTGTCCGCGCGATCTTCGGCACTGCTGCTGCCGTCGGCGGCGTCGCCATCATTTTCCTTTTCTGAAGCGTACCCGCAATCTGTCAGTTCATTCTGCGGACAGGTCTATTCTGACCGATTGTTGATCGAGCGCAGCATTGCCAGGAAGTCCTCTTTAACTTTGCCGACCGTGGTTTTGGGACAGGAATTCTCACAGCGGAATATTGCCGTGTTTCTTGGGCGGGTTGCTGTCGCGCTTGGTAGCCAGCATCGCCAGCGCTCGAATTAGACGCGGCCGTGTCTTCACCGGTTCGATTACATCATCAATGTAGCCTCGCTCCGCAGCTATATAGGGATTGGCGAACTTCTCAGTATACTCGGCGATTTTTTCATCGAGCGTCTTCTGTGGATCGGGTGATGACTCAATCTCCTTCTTGAAAATGATCTCCACTGCGCCTTTAGGACCCATCACGGCAATTTCTGCCGTTGGCCAGGCATAGTTCATATCGCCGCGCACGTGTTTGGAATTCATGACGTCGTAAGCGCCACCGTATGCTTTGCGTGTGATCACAGTGATCTTGGGAACCGTCGCCTCGCAATAGGCATAAAGCAATTTTGCGCCATGCTTGATAATGCCGCTATGCTCCTGAGCCACACCGGGTAAGAAGCCCGGCACATCCTCGAATGTCACAATCGGGATATTGAAAGCATCGCAGAAACGGATAAAACGCGCCCCCTTGATCGAAGAATCAATGTCGAGCACACCCGCGAGGTGTGCCGGTTGGTTTGCAACGATGCCCACCGATCGACCGCCAAGTCGCGCAAATCCGACCGTGATATTTGGCGCGTAGTCCCGGTGAATTTCAAAATACTCTCCCTCATCGACAATCAATCGGATCACCTCGGTCATGTCATAGGGCTTGTTGGGATTGTCGGGGATCAGATAATTCAGCTTCTCTTCACAGCGATCGGGAGGGTCGTTTGTCTCCTTGATCGGTGGATCATCCACATTGTTTGACGGGATATAAGACATCAACCTACGAATACCGAGGATCGCTTCCGCCTCCGAGTCGCAGGCGAAATGCGCCACACCTGACTTGATGGCATGAGTATCCGCGCCCCCAAGTTCCTCCATCGTCACATCCTCATGAGTAACGGTCTTGACAACGTTTGGTCCCGTGACGAACATGTAAGATGACTTTCTCACCATGAAGACGAAGTCGGTTATGGCTGGCGAGTAAACGGCTCCCCCCGCACAAGGGCCAAGAATGGCCGAGATTTGCGGTACCACACCGGATGCCAGTGTGTTCAGTAGAAAGATGTCCGCATAACCACCCAAAGACACAACCCCTTCTTGTATGCGTGCGCCACCAGAATCGTTTAGCCCAATAATTGGCGCGCCCATTTTCATCGCCGCCTTCATTACTTTGCAGATCTTCTCCGCATGTGCTTCCGACAGCGAGCCACCGAAGACCGTGAAGTCCTGACTAAAAACGAACACGATTCGGTTGTCGATTAGCCCACAACCGGTAACCACGCCATCGCCGGGTATCCTCTGTTTGTCCAGTCCGAAATCGTTCGAGCGATGTGCAACAAACATGTCGAACTCTTCAAACGAGCCGGGGTCAAGCAGCAACTCCAGGCGTTCGCGCGCCGTGAGCTTATTCTTGGCATGTTGAGCGGTGATCTTATCCGGACCACCACCGAGTTTAGCCTGATCCTGCTTTTTGCGTAATCGTTCGAGTTGTTCTTCAATCGACATAGACTTAGACCTCAAGGTAACCCGCTTGGTGTGGTTTCCACAAAGGGACTACGTTACATACGATATTTTTGCCCGTCACGCTTGAATCGTTAGGCCTATATATCCACTTTTTCGCAGATGTACTTCAAACCGTCGAACTTGACGCGTGTGACTTTGTACTCAAGATCGTGATCCATCGCTACATACCAGTGGCTGTCAACGATCTTGGGGAGCGCCTCCCGTTTGCAGCGCTGCGTTTCGAGCGGAAATAGATCCGCCGCGGAGACGTAAGGTATCTTGAGATGATGGCAACTCAGAAAGTTATCGGCGTAATAGATCAATTTACTTCCCTCTGACTCGACTTCTACGCCAAGTTGCCCCCGCGTGTGCCCGCCGATTTTGACTACCTTGACACCCGGCATAATTTCCCCGTCCTCGGAAACCAACTCCAGCAGTCCGGCGTCGCTAATTGCCCGCAGACGATTGGGCAGGTAGACTCCGATCGTTCGTTCATCGGGGTGATTGGCGTCCTCCCATTCGTCCTGATGAATAACATGTCGCGCATTGGGAAAGACTACCTTCGGCTGACCATCAACCTGCGCAATACATCCCCCCACATGATCCCAATGCAAATGCGACAACACTACATAGTCAATATCACTCGGTAGCAGGCCAAGCGCTGCCAATCCCGGAACTAGATTGGACGGTTGCTCGCAGCCATACAATTTGCGCTGCTTATCCAGCAGAAAATCGCCAAGACCCGAATCCAGAAGGATCCTTTTGCCATGCCCCCTTACCAGGAAGACATTGATATCAAACGGCAGCAGATTGTCTTTGTCCGCTTGCTGCAGCTTGCTCCAGATCGTCTTGGGAACGATCCCATAGACCGAACCGGCATCGAGATAGAATCGATTTTCAACGATGCAATCTACTTCAAACTCACCGAGCCTTAGCATACTCAACTTTCATTGCGGAGCGTGTTCGCATGGCCAAAATAAGATACGCATGACGGCGTCGCCATCAAGGGAAATCCGACGCCGGCGGAAGCTGTAGGGGCGCACGGCAGTGCTCCCGGGCCGGATGCCGACGCTGCGCTTTGCGTGAAGTATGAAGTAACAAGGCAGGACTATGAGCTACCCCGATATACGACAACCGACGAGCGATCTTCCAGGATGCCCCACAAAGTGAATTTGTCATCTTCCCAATTCATGTGCACCGTGGAGAATTTGGGTTTATGCCCGAGGCATTTTTCCATTGCGTGCCATGAGGAGGAGCCAATGAAGGTCGCGGACGTATCGTTGTCGCATAGCTGACTAAGCTGACGATAGTCAACAGAATCTACATCAATCAGACACGCTGAATAGTAATCCCCATGAAGATCAGGAACCGATGCATCGCCGAAGACAACATCTCCCGACGATGGGAAATCGAGTCCTGTGACGTTACGAAATTCATTCTCGTAGAAACTATCGGGCGGATAAATCATGCTGTAAACGCCGTAGGAGAGAAGGCAGTTCACTAAGAGCAAGCAGAGTATCAGCACTTCAAGCCATCCAAAGGATTTCCGACGAATTCTGAAAACCAAGAACGATAGTTCTGCTAGTGGAGCGAGGATGAATATGGTGATCAGAACCGCCATGAGAATTAAAACGGCGGTCATGTGCGTCTGTGAAGCGATCATGAACAGAGAGAGCAGAACCACAGCGCCTATTATAGCAATGATCCTTGTGCGCCTGGTGATCATCTAACTTAGGCCAATCCTTCCCTCATGTTTGCGTATTCTCAAGTACTCGTTTAACGTAACAGGAAAACCGATCAGCAAAACTACAAAAGGTACAATCGAAATCAAGAAGGGTTCCAAGGCATTACAGAATACCCACGCGCAAGGATTGGAGTCCTGTGGATCCAATCCAAATATAAGGGGCGCACAGCCGTGCGCCCCCAAAATCGCAATCGGGTTACACTCTCGTTCAACCGCGCAAATGATTGGCGGCGATCACGAGACGTTGGACTTCGGATGTCCCCTCGTAAATCTCCGACACGCGCTGGTCGCGATATAGCTTCTCGATCATCGAGAACTCACCAATGTAACCATAGCCGCCATGAATTTGCATGGCACGATCACAGCAGAAATTCGCCGCCTCGGAAGCAAACAACTTTGCCTGTGCCGCTTCCAGACCGAACTTGGCGCCGGCGTCCTGCAACTGCGCAGCTTTGTAAGTCAACAGACTGGCCGCAGCAACTTTGGTCGCCATATCAGCAATCATCCACTGAATCGCCTGCAGCTTGGCAATTGGTGCACCAAAAGCTTGACGGGTCTTGGCGTATTTGATTGACTCATCCAGAGCGCGTCGAGCCATACCGGTCGACTGCGCCGCGATGCCGATGCGTGCGCCATCCAGAGTCTGCATGGCATACTTAAACCCTTTGCCGACTTCTCCCATCAGGTTCGATTTCGGCACTTTTACATTCGTGAACCACAGTCTGCCGGTGGTGGCGTATTTCATCCCCATCTTGTTCATCAACGTCGCCTTCTTGAAACCGGGGGTGTCGCCGGGAACCAGAATTGCCGACACTTTGTCACGCGAATCGCCTTCCTGAATCTTGCAGAACACGACCGCAAAATCGCACACATCACCATGCATGATGAAAATCTTTTCGCCGTTGATTACGAAATTATCGCCGTCAACCGTCGCTACCGTCGATTGATTGGCGGCATCGGAACCGGCATTCGGCTCGGTCAACGCAAATGCGGGAATCCACTTGCCGGAAGCCGACGGGGGAATGTATTTCTTCTTTTGTTCGTCATTAGCGTGATGGATGATCGGGTCTGCCGCAAGCTGACTAACTGCCGCCAGTAGCGAAGAAGGAGCATCATAATATGCGATTTCCTCGATCAAAGTCGCGTATTCCAACCCCGTACGACCACCACCTCCCAGTTCCTTGGGCATGGTGTAACCGACCAACCCTTTGCCGGCGATAAACTGAAAGATGTCATGCGCAAAAGCATCCGGCTGCCGATCATGAGGTCGTCCCATCTCCTCCAATTTCGGGCCGATTTCTTTCATCATCTCCCGAACCGGCTGCTGAACATCAGAAACATTGTAAACCATATTGTCTCCCAACAATTAAGCTAAGTTCATTGTCACAAATGTATGCGGAACGCGCAGGAAAATCAACTGCAAAATATGACGACAGTCATAGCCGCTGGAGGATTGACATTCGTTCGCCTTACACCAGCTTCTCGCCAGCCCGCTTTTTGGCTACCGCACCCTTGATGTATTCGACGATTTCGATCGTGGAAGTACCCGGCCCATACAGCTTGCTCACGCCCTTGCGCCCCAGTTCGGTAATTTCGTCTTCCGACATAATGCCGCCGCCGAATAAAATCATGTCGGCACAATTGCGCTCTTCCATCAATTTGCGGATCGCCGGGAAGAGTGTCATGTGCGCACCGGACAGAATCGACACGCCAACGGCGTCGACGTCTTCCTGCAAGGCGGCATCCACAATCATCTCCGGCGTCTGGCGCAACCCGGTGTAAATCACTTCAAATCCGGCATCGCGAAACGCCGCCGCGATAACCTTGATTCCCCGATCGTGGCCATCCAGACCGGCCTTAGCCAACAGTATTCTGATTTTGTCGCTCATATATCTCTCTGCTCACACAGCGTTATTCTAGTCTTAGCGCGTACGGGAGTCGTAGCCTCCGCGCTCTGGTCAAAGTCACCTACAAATTCGGCGGTTCAATATACTCTCCATACACGTCTTTCATCGCGTCGCATATCTCCCCCATCGTTGTATACTGTCGCACGCAATCTATGATGAATGGCATCGTATTTTTGTTGTCACGACACGCCTGCCGCAAGTCATTCAGGGTCCGCGTAACTTTGTCCTGATCGCGAATCGACTTGGCTTTCTTGATCGACTGCCGCTGCAACTCCGCCACCGATTCATCGATTTTCAGAATCGGGATGTCGATCTGCTCATTCTCCAGCACATATCCGTTGACGCCGACGATGATCCGCTCTTTGCTGTCGATTTCCCGCTGGTATGTGTATGCCGCCTTGGCAATCTCGCGTTGCAGGAAACCCTCTTCGATACAGCGCATCACGCCACCGCGGCGATCAATTTCCGCAAAATATGCCTCGCACTCCGCTTCCATACGATTCGTCATTGCCTCAACGTAGTATGACCCCGCCAATGGATCGATGGTATTAATCACTCCAGTCTCTTCCGCCAAAACCTGCTGCGTGCGCAGCGCCAATAAAGCCGCCTTGTCCGATGGCAACGCCAATGTCTCATCCATCGAATTGGTATGCAGCGACTGTGTTCCACCGAGCACGGCCGACATCGCCTCGTATGCCGTACGGATCAAGTTCAACTCCGGCTGCTGCGCGTTGAGCGAGCATCCGGCGGTCTGCGTGTGGAACCGAAGCATCCACGACCGCTCACTCTTGGCGTCATATTTGTAGCGCATCCGCTTCGCATAAATCCGCCTTGCTGCCCGATATTTGGCAATCTCTTCAAAGAAATCCATATGCGCGTTGAAAAAGAACGATAGCCTCGGCGCGAATTCGTCGACATCAAGCCCGCGTTCAATCGATTTCTCGATATAGGTAAACCCATCCGCCAGTGTAAATGCCAACTCTTGCACCGCCGTGGCGCCTGCTTCCCGAATGTGATAACCGGAAATCGAAATAGTATTCCAAAGCGGCATTTTCTTCGTGCCGAATTCAATCGTATCGACAATCAATTTAACCGACGGTTCGGGGGGATAAATCCACTCCTTCTGCGCGATGTATTCTTTGAGAATATCATTCTGCAGCGTTCCGCGCAGCTTTTCCGCTGGCACTCCCTGCTTTTCCGCCACCACGATATACATCGCCAGCAGTACCGACGCCGGAGCGTTGATCGTCATCGACGTCGAGATTTTGCCGAGATCGATACCCTTGAAGATCTTCTCCATGTCCAGCAGCGTATCGACCGCCACACCACACTTGCCGACTTCTCCCAGTGATCTTTCATGATCCGAATCGTATCCCATCAACGTCGGCAGATCGAACGCCACCGACAGCCCGTGCTGCCCCTGGCTTAACAAAAAGTGATAACGCTCATTTGTCTGCTCTGGTGTCCCCATGCCGGAGAACTGCCGCATTGTCCACGGTTTGCCGCGGTACATCGACGGATGCACACCGCGTGTGTATGGGTATTCGCCCGGGAAGCCTATATCGCGCAGAAAATCAATGCTTTTCGTGTCTGCGGGAGTATACAGAGGGTCAACCTGCTCCGAGGAGACAGTGACATACTTTTTGTTCTTGTTCGTCGTAGCATCCGCAGCCGTCTTCCATTCGGCATACGCCTTCTTCAGCGCCTCGGCCTGCTCAGATATCTCTGCTTGATTTCGGATTTCTGCCATCTGTCGTTTCCCTTCCTAAGCAACGATTTGTGTGTCAGCGCCGCACGGCGACTGACTTGATCGGCGCGGCTGCCGCAGCGCTACTTGCGAAAGTAGCGGTCGTAGATCATATCCGCGGCACTGTACAAATCCAATTCGCCGCTGGCTAATTGCCGGCTGACATGCTCGAATTGGCCGTCGAAATCGATTGTCTCTTCCAACTGCCTCACCACGCGATCACGTACGGCGTGAACAATCTCTGCCTTGAGTTGGCTGCCTCTTCGGCGCTCAAGTTCACCGCCGGTTGTGATCACACCGCGATGTTTCTCAATTGCCTCGGCTAAACTATCTACACCCTCTCCATTCATGCCGTTTGTTCCGACCGCGCGTATTTCCACACTGCTTGCCGTCTGTCGCTCATGAACCATGCTGTTGAGGATGCTAAGCAGTCGATCGGCACCGGGACGATCAATCTTGTTCACGCAGAATATGTCCGCAATTTCCATCAAACCGGCTTTCATTGTCTGAATCATATCCCCCGATTCCGGAACCAACACGACGACAACGCTATCGCAGGCTTCTACAATATCCAACTCAATCTGTCCGATGCCTACGGTTTCGATGATGATTAGATCCATGCCAAAGGCATCAAGCACTTTGGTTACATCACGCGTCGCCGCCGCCAATCCACCCGATTCGCCGCGAGATGCCATACTGCGAATGAAAACACTGTCACGATTGACCAGATGCTGCATGCGGATGCGATCCCCAAGCAATGCGCCCCCCGTAAAGGGCGAGGACGGATCAATTGCGATCACGCCGACTCTGAGTCCCTGCTGGATATAGCGCAACACCAGCGCATCCACCAAAGTCGACTTGCCGGAGCCCGGCGGACCGGTTATGCCAATACGATACCCCTGGTGCGGCAGTCGCGAGACGGCGGCTAACAGCTGCCGATAATTCTCGCGACGATTCTCAATGTGGGTGATGATTCGGGCCAACGCGCGTTTGTCTCGACGGACAAAGTCGTCAAACACGGACATGCCCTAACTCCAACGAATGTCTTTGACTCGAAGTTGAATCTTGGTGACGCCGTTGTGAACGTTCTTCTCAATGACATATGCCATATCGAAGTCGAGTCCCTGCATCGCAAGCTGCTCTGCGAAATCGCCAAAACCAAAGCCGATAACATCAAAAATTTTCTGTCCGGAACGCACACGCATCCGCAGATGATTCTTGCCGACAACCTGCGGCTGCCCGACCACTTCCAGATTGCGGGTGACAAAGACCGGCTTCATATTTTCCGGACCGAACGGTGCGAACCGCTCCAGCATTTTGACCATCTCAAAATCGATGTCATCCAGATCAAGCTCTGCGTCAATCTGCAGCTTGCGTACCAAGTCATCTGGCACCAGCTTATCAGCCGCAATCGCCTTGAAGCGCTCGCGAAATTTCTGGATATTCTCCGGCGCAATCGACAGCCCGGCAGCATACTTATGTCCGCCGTAGCGCAACAACAAGTCTTCGCAACTCTTCAGCGCATCGTGCAGATGGAACCCGGGTATGGACCTGCCGGAACCTTTGCCTTCGTCCTTGTCGACGGCAATCAGCACCGTTGGTAGATAAAAACGCTCAACCAGACGCGAGGCCACAATTCCGATTACACCCTGATGCCAGCCCGAGGAATTCAGGACGATCGCCTTATCGTTTTCCACATCCACTGTCTTCTCGATCTGCTGAAGCGCTTCTTCCAGGGTACTCTCGTCAATTGACTTCCGTCGTTGATTTTCGATTTCGAGGAACTTGGCAATACTGCTGGCGGCAGCAGTGTCCTTGGTCGTTAGCAACTTGATCGCTTTTTCGGCGCCTCCTAACCGGCCGACGGCATTTATGCGTGGAGCGAGAATAAAGACAATCTGACTTGTAGTGATCTCTTTGCCCATCAG
This sequence comes from uncultured bacterium, assembly GCA_903930455.1. Classification (GTDB taxonomy): domain Bacteria; phylum Zixibacteria; class MSB-5A5; order CAIYYT01; family CAIYYT01; genus CAIYYT01. Next base: position 14,343 of record CAIYYT010000114.1, read on the forward strand.
ATCGCACTCGAAAACCAGCGACTTCAGTCCCGGCTTGGAAGACCGCAATATCTGGTTGATGCCGAAATATGTCAGTACGCGGTTTTCATTCACAAGTGGCACGACGTCTGCCGATGTGCCGAGCGCTACCAGATCGAGATGCTCTTCAAGCTCCGACTCATCCTGTCCCAGTTTGCGGAATAACCCTTGGGCGAATTTGAACGCGACACCGACGCCGGACAACTCTCTGCCGACCGAATGTTCGCCCGCAATCTTTGGGTTCACAACCGCGGCAGCCAAAGGGAGACTTTCGCTCGGTTCGTGATGATCGGTTATCACGCAGTCGATAAATTTCTCTTTGGCGTATTCGACTTCGCGGTTGGCGGTAATACCGGTATCGACGGAGATAATCAATGAAGCCTTCTTCTTTTCCGCCTCCAGAATCCCTTCCTCCGACAATCCATATCCTTCAACCAGTCGATTGGGCAAATAGTAGTGCACATTGGCGCCCAGCTTGTTGAGAACCAAGAACATCAATGATGCAGCTGTAATGCCATCAACATCATAGTCGCCATAGATCATAATGGTCTCGTTCTCGCGCAGCGCCTGCAAGGTCCGCTCCACCGCGGCTTCCATGCCGGGAATCAAAAACGGATCGCAGAGATCGGTCATGCTCGGATTGATGAACTTTTCGATCTCAGCGGCGCCGGTCATGCCCCGATTAACCAATATCTTGACTATCAGTGATGGCAGATTCACTTCTTTCGAAATCTGCTCCACTACCCGATAATCAGGGTCGGGGGCCACCATCCAGCGCATTTTCACGCGGCTTTTCAAGATCAATCAATACCTCTTCAAAAACAAAATTCCGAAGCAGTCCGTAAGCCGAGTTCTGTTCAGGCCTAAGGCCCTGCAGCCATTCCTCTGGGATTCGGCTTGCGCCGAACCTCAAGCAACCTACCCGGGAGTAATAACGAGTCTGAGCAGCTCTTCTCCCCTATTTGGTCTTGCTTCGGATAGGGTTTGCCGGTCCGGCGAGATTACTCCCGCCGCCGGTGGTCTCTTACACCACCATTTCACCCTTACCCTGCGACCGAAGTCGCGAGGCGGTATGTTCTCTGTTGCACTTTCCGTCGGATTGCTCCGCCCTCCCGTTAGGAGGTATCCTGCTCAGTGAAGCTCGGACTTTCCTCATCCGGCATTCACCGGACGCGGCCGCATCGCCTGCTTCGGAATATATTGGACTCAAAAACTACTCCCTAAACCACTAGTACATCATACGGTAATTGGGCGCCTCTTTGCTGATGGTCACATCATGCGGATGGCTTTCCCTTAGACCGGCCGTACTTATTCTAATAAATTTTGTCTTAGTACGCAAATCCTCAATGCTCTTGGCTCCGCAAAGACCCATGCCGGAGCGCAATCCGCCGACAAGCTGAAACACCAGACTAGCCAGCGGTCCCTTGTATGGTACCCGTCCTTCAATCCCCTCGGGCACCAGCTTGGACATATCCTCGGTATTCTCTTGGAAATAGCGGTCTCTTGCGCCGTCCTTCATCGCGCCGATCGATCCCATACCGCGATAGACTTTGAAGCTTCTCCCCTCCAACAGAATCGTCTCTCCGGGGGATTCCTCCGTCCCCGCCAGCAAGGAACCTACCATAACGCAATGTGCGCCTGCCGCTAAGGCCTTGCAAATGTCCCCCGAATAGCGAATCCCACCATCTGCAATTATTGGGACGTTCTGTTTCGCAGCCACCGCAACCGAGTCCATGATCGCCGTCACCTGTGGCACACCACCGCCCGTAATTACTCGGGTCGTGCAGATTGCCCCCGGACCAATACCCACCTTCACGGCATCAGCGCCTGCGTCAATGAGCGCTTTCGTTCCCTCGCCCGTGGCAACATTGCCTGCAACCAAGTCGATGTCGGGAAATCGTTTCCTCAGCTCTTTCGCGGCATCCAGAACGCCACGGCTGTGCCCGTGGGAGCTATCCAGCACCAACAAATCAACGCCAGCCGCGATGACCGCCTCGGCGCGCGGCAACAGATCACTTCCGATGCCGACGGCGGCGCCGACACACAGCCGTCCGCGACCGTCCTTGCAAGCATTCGGATAGCGGAGTTTCTTCATAATGTCCTTGACCGTAATCATTCCCTTGAGGTTCATCTGGTCATCCACAATCGGCAGTTTCTCTATCCGATGCTTGTGCAGAATCTCTTTCGCTTGCTCCATCGTCGTCCCTTCCCGCACCGTGATCAGATTATCCTTGGTCATGATTTCCGAGATCAGCGTTTGCGGCGCCGGATGGAACCGCAGATCCCTATTGGTCAGAATGCCAACGAGACGGGAATTTTCAACAATAGGAATTCCTGAAATGGAATAGCGCTGCATAACCGCCAGCGCCTCGCCTATCGTCTGGTCGCGCGTCAGCGTAATCGGACTCACGATCATCCCTGCTTCCGACCGCTTGACCTTGTCGACCTCCTCCGCCTGCTTTTGCAGAGACATGTTCTTGTGGATTATCCCTACACCACCCTCGCGGGCAATCGCAATCGCCAGCCCCGATTCACTCACGGTGTCCATCGCCGACGAAATGAGCGGAATATTGAGACGAATGTTGCGCGTGAGCTGAGTCGTTACGTCAACTTCGCGGGGATGAATCTCCGCAAGCTGCGGGACGAGTAGCACATCGTCAAAAGTCAAACCCATTTCCGGGAGAATCTGAGCCACCCGCTACTCTTCCCCCTCCCAGATCAGTATCCTGCCGCACGAAGCGCAGGTTTCCATGGTAGTTCCCTTCTTGATTTGCTGAATTTTCTGCGGAGGCTGAGATTTGAAACACTCGCCGCATGCGCCGCGCCTAAGTGCCACCACGACGTCGCCACCGCGCCCTTTGCGCACGCGTTCATAGGTGGCCATGGCGGTCTTGGATACTTTCCTCACCAGATTGTCGCGGTATGCCTCTTTTTCATCCATCTTGCCCTGTACGGAGTCAATCTGGGATTGCAGGTCAAGGAGCCGGCCGGCATTATCCCTTTGGACAGTCGCGTTTTCCTCATCTAGCTGTGTCACTGATACTTTGAGCTGTTCTATCTCGTTCATCAACTCCAGACAGCGTTCCTCGTCTTTCGTCACTTCGGCCTTGGCCCCTTCAATCTGTGCCACCAGAGCATCATACTCCTTGTTGGTCTTGATCGTGAGCATCTGCTCCTGGTATTTCTCCTTGAGCTCCTTAATCTCCGCAATCTTGATTTCCAGTTCCTTGACTTCTATCTGAGCTTGTTGCAGCCGGGCTTTCTTTTGTGACAGATCAGCGGCCATGGAAGCCATCTGTTCTTGTAGATTCTTCATCATGTCTGGCAAGAAAGCTTTGGATCGTTCCAACTCCCCGATCCAATAGTCGATGTCCTGCAGTTCTTTTAGAAGCCTAATGTCTTCATGCATCTATGCACGCCTCCGGTACTTGTCGCTCAGCCAAAAGGGAAAAAAAAACGCACTGACCATCCAGTGCATCTCACAATAACCCGCTATGTCTCTTTTGCTGTTCGACCGAGTCTCTAGGTTTCCCGTCAAAGTCACCAACCTACCTCGTCACGGTTTCTATGGTGGGCAATACTGGATTTGAACCAGTGACCTCTCGGATGTGAACCGAACGCTCTAACCAGCTGAGCTAATTGCCCAATATACTATTACTATGGGCCCACCAGGACTTGAACCTGGGACCCACTGATTATGAGTCAGTTGCTCTAACCAACTGAGCTATGGGCCCAACTGTGTCCAAGTCTTTTACTATAACAACCCTTTCGACCCTTGTCAAGAATATTTGTGATAATTCGCGTTCAACCATGTCACCCGCAACCTGTCAGCAAACAAGAACTTGCACACAGTCGTTCCAAACCACGCCAATGAAATCTTTACGTTGCCAAACGGTCACTTGGCGGGAGTGCTACCGATTCTCCATCTTCGGTCGACGCTGTCTTAAGACGCGATACTCCGATTGGCAGCCAGACCAGTAACGGAAAAAGGACACTGCCGATCAACAGGAAGTATCGTCCCGCAAACGCCAAAATCAGTTCCATTGCCGCTGGTTCAAGATATTTGCCGGACGGCATTAACGTCCTCACAAACAGCATGTTCTGGTGAATGGTCTGCAAGAACAACCCGAGAATCTGCGTGACGAAAATAATCGCCCATCCCGCAAGGAACCAAAGAATCTTCCTTCTCCAACGTCCATCAAACGGCGTCGCCAAGAGCAACGCCGTCCAAACTGTAAAGCTGAAGTGAAAGCGTCGGCCATCCCACGAAGGATTGCCTTTATAGTATTCCTTCTGCCCGTCGGGCGCCTGCCGGACACTAAAGTATGTGTACGCGATAATGCTAATTTTTTCGAAGCGGTATGAGACTTCGCAGTCTATGAGCGGATTCGTATGGAAAGCAAAGCCGGTAACCTTCGCGAGGGCGCTGCCATACCACGGCGAGATCAGGTTCCAGACTAATAGACTCACGATCCAGAACAGCGTCACCAGCAGCAGGAACTTATAGATTCTTCGACGTGGGTCGGCGACTAACGATCTTGTCATACCATAGGAGCCACAGCAGTCCGCCGATGAGGATGATCGCGAACTGCCAGATATAGAGATGTGCCTCATCAAAGAGGCCTTTGTTTGAACCGCTAAGATACACTAAAGTGACTACTCTCACCAGATTGATCACGAACAGCGCAACTGTCCCCAAAATCGCCCCAAGCAGTTTCTGGCGCCAACCTGTCGGGAAAGCAAAGATGCCGGCCAGAAAGATGATGGTAGCATATGCGGAGTTGCACCCTTCGGCGATGTTGACGCTGCCGGCCTCGGACAGAATCTGGCTACCGAAATGATCGGCTTCCGTTCCGAACAGGCCCATGAGCCACGCCGAGCCACCAGCCGTAGCGCTGTTCAGAGGCTGGAGTATGTGGTCGGCACACCAAACGGTCTGCAAAGCAACAAAGGCCACGACTGTGAACACGACAAAAATGACATAAGCCTTGACCAGATCGCGATTTCTCGCCAACCAGTTTCCGATCCTGTCTAGCGGGGAGCGGCGCATCCGCCGCTCCCTACCCATGTTGTCATGTTGCATCATGAATCCTAAACTACACCGCCACCGAATGCGCCGTCCTCCTACGTCTGACGACATAGTACGTCATCATCCCCAACAACAGCACGCTGAACACTATCATCGCCCACTCGGAAAGCGTTGGGACCGGGCATGCGACATTTATGGTGACCACCGCATCAGGGTCTCCTCCCGGACCGTCTCCTACCTCGAACAGCCATTGCCCGACATCGGCCAAGCAGCACAGCGGTGTCGGAACGGAAGTCTGGCCCGCCAAAACAACCACTTCGGGCTTGGTCGGCTGACCGATAGGAGATGATGTATTTCTTATCGTGACCTGACCGCCGGCCCCATTAGCATACAAGATGTTTTCACACGCACCCGGGGCCAAGTTCAGATTCAATGTGATTGAGTTTGCCGCAGTCTGGCCCGTGAAGTTAACCTTGTACTGGGTTCCCACTTTGGTCACAGTGATTGCCTCATTCAGTGTCTCTCCCAAGGCAGGAGAAACTGCCGTCAGCAGCACGAAGACTGAAAGCAAGAACGCGCTGCGGAAGATCGGTGATACACGTGTCATAGATTTCATAATTGTCACTCTTTCCTCTTGCGTTATGCAGCGACGAGCACAACCCATCGGTGCTTTTCCCAAACTAATCCTACCTTGCCGAAAGTCTCACTCTGAAGACCAATCGGCCGGGTGACCATATGTCAAGCCAGTTTCTTGCAGGCGGCGATCGCAAATCAGGAAAATAGAACCACTGTCGCACGACAGGAGTGAGAGAAGCAAGTGGTGGTTGTCCCTTGGGTCTGATAGTGAATGGTTTGGTCCTACCCAAAACCCTCTTGACGATGTAACCGGCTGCCAACAACAATAGTGGATTTAGCAGGATGATGGCCAGCGGGATAATCAGCAGATCCAGAAGCACATTCAGGCGCAGGATCAGACTCGGTTCGACACTGGAAATGGCAAAGAGTTTTCCCTCGCCAGCGAGGTTGTTGAGGCAGTACTCAATCGGCAGCCAGAGGTAGATCACAAAGAGCGGACTGGCCCCGAAGACCTTGCGTGCCCGGTGGACGGCAACACCATAACTGATAAAGATGAGATTGAGGTAGAAGAGCTTGAACGTGAACGCCCATGGGTTGTCGGCAAGGTTGTCGGCATAGGCGACGAGGGCGAAGGATGTTGCCAGCAAAGCGCCGAGCCGGATTGAACGCGGGCGGTTAGCGTGGAGGGTGCGCCAGACATACGGCAGCAGCGCCAGCAAGTAGAGGGGCGAGAACTGGGTCAGCAGACGGGCAACTATCAGGAGGAGACTGGAGACACTGGCATAGAGAAAATCCTCTGCCCACGACAACGAACGCTGTTCTGCAATAGGCTTCTGCAATCCTTGACTCAAAAGCGGTATGGACGATGTAATAAGCATGCGAAACAAGCCACTGAGCTGGCAGTTATTGCTGTCCATCAGATAAGCTTCCAGCAAGGGGTGCTTCAAGTTCTGTCACCCGCTCGCGAAACCGTTTTGTTGTTAGTGATTCGCCTGCCGCCGATGGTGGTGAGGGTCACCGCAGAAAAGCAGACAAGTATCTCGAATGCGATCAATCTCAAAGTCTGATGACTATGACACAGTCGCACAGAAATGCGCCAGTCTAGCCTACCGGCACAAGCATTTCGTGGATCGGTTGGATTGTGATGCCTGCCAGATGATTAGCCGACCAACCGTCTTCATTTCAGAAGACACGCGCTACAGCCTAGGGAGTCAGTCTTTGATGTCGGTGCGTAATCTGCCCAGTCTATACCTTAAGATACAGGTTATGGATGATTCTGTCAAGGTGCTTTTTTCAAGTTGCCTGGATTTTCCACAGTCTCAGGCCCAACGCTCCACATGCCCGGTTTTGTCGTAGTGATGACTCCCACTTGACACCGGGAATCATCGGTTGCTAACCGCTTCAGAGTTTTGAAGATAGCCCCTTTCAGGACCACAGCTACGCCGGGTTGTGAAGGTTTCGTCCCCGGCATGCCGGCAGAGACGCAGCGACATATCGATCCCCGGAAGCCCCCTACAGGCACATTTTGACTCCCACTTTGAGCCAGTCCAGAAAAACACGAAATTCTTGTCAAAAAACGTTTGTTGCCTTACAAACAACTTGCTATAATTGGCTGTCTAAATGCTGTGAGCATTGAGCGCGAGGATCTGCGAGCAACCGCAATTACCTTGCGGGCGGATTCAGCGCGGCTGTAATGTGCACAGATCAGACGCTACTTACGTTTTACGTACTTTTTGAGTCTTACAACTTCTTAGCTGTAAGCGCGACAGAAAAAACTGAAGACCATCTCAGCATAGGAGCGGTTTTATGCCCCCGAAGAAACGCTCACGTCGCGAGAGTTTGGTTGGTAACAAGATGTGGGTTTCGTACCGCCTGCAGTCGCTGACAACCAAACGGTTCATCATGATCACCAACAAGATTTTGCAGGGCGAGCACCTGCTGGTCAGGCTGCCGAAAGTTTCGGAAATGCCATAGGAGGACCCCCAGAGACAGCTATCTTCCGAACGAAACGCCCAACGCCTCAGCCGTCTTGACCGCTTCTCCCTGAGGATCAACGGCTTTGAACCCGCCGATTGCGTCGACGATGGGAATGCTTTCTATTCTGCCGCTCCTGTAGCAGACCATGTGCCCGAATTTCCCTTTCTCGACGAGATCAATCGCGGCTTTTCCAAAGCGAGTTGCTACAAAGCGATCAAAAGAACAAGGTGTGCCGCCGCGCTGCAAATGCCCCAATACCGTAACACGTGTCTCCATGCCGGTTCTTGCCTCAATCTCATGGGCAATTCTCAACCCCACTCCACCAAGTTTGGCATGGATCGTTCCTTTTTCCTCGGGATTTAGCAGCGTGATCTCACCTTCCTTTGGAAAAGCGCCTTCAGCGACCACCACAGTCGCAAAATTGGAACCACGGCTACGACGCGAGTGAATCTTGTCACAGATCTTCTCGATATCGTACGGAATCTCCGGAAGCAAGATGACATCCGCACCCCCGGCAACACCCGACTCCAGTGCTATCCAGCCGACATACCTCCCCATAACTTCCATGATCATTACCCGGTGATGGCTGGCTGCGGTTGTATGCAGCTTGTCGAGCGCCTCCGTGGCGGTAACTACTGCTGTCGCGAATCCGAAAGTCACCTCCGTCGCCTTGAGATCGTTATCGATTGTCTTGGGAACGCCAACGACGTTGATACCGTACTTGTCCATGAACAGCTTCGCCACGGTCATGGTTCCATCGCCGCCAATCACAATGAGCGCATCCAGGCCAAGTCCTTTCATCGTTTGATACACTTTTTCGGAGCGATCAACGATCTTCCAATCATTGCCATCTTTGACGCGCCATTCAAACGGATTGCCCTTATTGGAAGTCCCAAGAATGGTTCCGCCTTGCGGCAAAATTCCCCTCACCGACTGCGGTGTCAGGTTGATGTAACGTTCATCCATCAGTCCTTCGAACCCGTCCAGAAAACCTACCATTACCCAGCCATGCTCGTAGCTGGCCGAAAGCACGGCCGCCCGAATCACGGCGTTTAAACCGGGGCAATCACCGCCGCCGGTCAGCAGTCCTATCGTCTTGATACTTGTAGTCAATTGTTATTACCCTTCCTGCGATACTCATAGACCTTATCGACAATCTTGAGAACTTGTTCAGCCGTAATGCCGTATGATCGTCCCAAATCCGCCTGTATCTGTTCCTTGGCCATCCGCAAATCGTAGGCTGACATGACCGACGGCAACGACAGCCGCCTCTGAACATAGAACCTATAAAGCGCTAGCTCGTCCGGTGTGGGTGCAGCGGCCATGTTGTCCGCGGCTGCCCCCAAATCAGTCTTCTCCCCGGACATGACCTTCATTGGCTCCTCGGAAACTGGCTTGGCGGATGCGGGAGTGACCAAAGTCGATTCCGGCTTCGTCTGGACTTCTTGCGGTTTCTGACTGCCACTCGGCACGCTGCTAAACGCTTTGGATTCGTTGAACCGGGACTGCATCTCGCGCTCAAGGCTGTCAAGTTCGGCGTGAATTGCCGCTGTTCGCTTCTTCCATTTCGCTTCGTCTTCAAGCGAATGGAGATAGGTCTTAGTGAAGCTGAACGTCAAGATAAGTGCTACCAGTACGGCGGAAAAGATTAGATAGGTTTTCTTCATAAGCCATCCTTTATCTCTATCGAATTTGACGGATTGTTGAGATAGAGTCAACTAAAAGCTGTAAGGCTGGAAATGCCAACTGCACGATCCTGTCTCGGTCGGTTGCCCTGCTCCAAACGCCTTGACAAGGCTGAAACGACTCAATACTTTCCGGCCTTGTTGCTGCGCACACTGGCAGTCGACTCGAAATCATCGGTTATCCCTGCCGCTATTGTCGATAGCTACAGATCAGGGTGATCGGCCGAGAACTCATCGCTTTGTCTGGGGACGAAGATGTATTGGATCAGCAAGAGCATTCATCGGTTCGATCGACTCAATCGTCGAACAGCTATCCTGCTGGCGGTGCTCGGCCCTGGCATCATTACGATGATCGCCGACAATGACGCCGGCGGTATCTCAACTTATGCCGTTACCGGTTCCAAGTATGGTTTCAACCTGCTTTGGGTCTTCTTTATTCTGATTCCGATGGCATACTACATACAGGAGATGACCGTCCGTCTTGGCGCAGTCACCAAGCGCGGCCATGCTGAAGCCATCTTCGACGGTTTCGGGGCTTTTTGGGGCTGGTTCTCAATTTTTGATCTCGCTATTGTCAATTGGCTGACTCTTATAACAGAATACATCGGCATGACGGCGGCCATGCGCATGTTTGGCATTCCACCTATTGTGACATGCTTGGCTGTCACGGGAATCCTGATGGCGGTAGTAATGACCGGTCGCTATTGGACTTTCGAGAAAATCACTCTCGCTTTTTGCATCTTCAATCTGGTGTACATTCCGGCAGCGATCTGGGCCATGAATACTCCGTCCGCCCCGGGCTGGGGTGCCGTAGCCAAAGGATTTTGCTGGCCTGAGTTTCCGAAGGGATTGACGGGCGATTTGATTTTCATCATCATGGCTAATATTGGCACAACGATCACTCCGTGGCAGATTTTCTTCCAGCAGAGCGCAGTAGTTGACAAAGGTCTCGATGTCCACGACGTTAAGTTCGGAAAGATCGACACATTCGCCGGGTCATTCTTCACCGGTCTCGTAGCAATCTTCATCATCGTCGCAACCGGCGCGGCATTCTATTATCATGTGCCGCAGATTATTGTCGAGGATGCCTCCCAAACTGCGAAGGCGCTGGCACCGTTGCTGCCGGCGGCGCAGGGACATTGGGCCCAGATTCTCTTCGCCATTGGCTTGTTTGACGCCGGATTCCTCGGCGCCCTTTGCATTTCGCTCTCCACATCCTGGGCGGTAGGAGAGGTCTCCGGCTGGGCACACTCGCTCAATAGGAGTGTCAAGGAAGCTCCATGGTTCTACTTGGTCTATTTGGCAACACTCGCTTCAGCCGCAGCCGTCGTATTAATTCCGGGCGCGCCACTGATAGCCATCACCATGTTCGTTCAGGTCGTGGCGGTGACCCTATTGCCGGCGGCATTGATGTTTCTCATCTTGCTGCTAAACGACCGACAACTTATGGGAGAGCATGTTAATACTCGTTTTCAGAATATCGCCAATTGGACTATCGTTGCGTTTGTGATAGCCATGTCGACGCTGTTTGCTGTTTCGGTTCTTTTTCCGAAACTGTTTTCTTGAGGTGCTTCAATGAGTCCGCAACGCTTCAATCCCGCGCTTCCGTCTGATCCCAATGCGGGAAGTAATGACTATCGTTTTCTTTTCTTCTCCGAGCTTCTCAAGCGTCCGGTCTGCGCAGGGAAAATCACGAAGCCGCTCGGCAAACTGACCGACTTGGTGTTCAAGCTGAGCGAACACTACCCGGAGGCGATCGGTATCTACCTTGAACACGGCTGGGGAAAACCGACGGAGTTTATTCCTTGGGATCGGGTGGTCAAGATTGAAGATGATGCGATATTTGTTCAGCCGCCTGAAGGAGAGCAATATCCGCCCTTCGTAGATCAAGTAGGCTGGCTGCTCCTCAATGAGCACCTTATGGGGCGGACGATACTGGATATGGACGGACGCCGCATCGAAGTAGTTAACGACGTACATCTGCTCGAATCGCGCGGTCGAATGATCATCGTCCATGTAGACATCTCTTTCAACGGCTTCCTACGTAAGATCGGGCTGGGGAAGATTCGCTGGATCAAAGATCGCCTTATCTCCTGGAAATATGTCCAGCCGCTCTCTCTCGAAGATGCCACTAACACTGACGCAGTGACTTTGTCCCTAACGCGTAATCTGGTCAAAGACCTCCCCAGCGAGGACTTGGCTGACGCGTTGGAGGAGTTGTCGGGTCGCGAACAGCAGGCTTTCTTCTCTGCCCTTGATTCCGAGTCCGCCGCCGACGCATTGGTCGAAGCGGAGCCGCGAGCACAGCGGCAAATCATCGCCAGTTTGAGGCAAGAACGGGCAAGGAAAATCCTCTCGGAGATGTCAGTCGCGCAATTGGCCGACCTTTTCACCGTGCTGCCCAGAGACCACATGGTCGGCCTGATGTCGCTGTTGCCGAAAAAAGACGCTGATCGAATTGAGGCCATACTTTCCGAGCGTGAAAGCACTGCTGCCGCCATCATGTCAACCGACTGCGTCACCGCCTTGGCCACAGACCGCGTCGGAAGCGTCCTCGCACTTATCCGCAAATCAGGGCGTGAGCACGAAGAGATATCATACGTTTATGTTGGAAGTGAAGCGGACCAGACGCTCGTCGGTGTCGTCGATCTGCGGGAATTGGTCTTAGCGGGCGATGACGCAACGATTGGCAGCATCATGAGTTCGCCGGTTGTCAGCGCGGAAGCAGACGATGTCCGCGATGATCTCGCCGATCTGTTCGCCAAATATCACTATCGGATGATTCCCGTCGTGGCAGATGACCACCTGGTGGGAGTAGTTCATTACAATGACATCATGAAAGGCCTGGTTACTAGGGCCAAAATCTGAGGCGTTCTATGCCGCGCATCAAAACCACTCGAACGGTAAAAATAGCTCTGTTCTTCCTCCGCTTCTACTTGCTGGCAATGCTGGCCCTGATCTTGGTGAAGTTCTTGGGCATTTTCGCAAAACCCTAGGGTCGCCCCCACAACACGGTCTCCGCAAGTCTTTGTTTTTACATCGTCGGCGAAACCTAACGCTGGCAGATTCACGGCTCGTTGCATCTTGTTGCCCTCCCTGAATTGATTTTGCCTTGCCTATGGATTTGAGTTTTCGCACGTTCCTGCTCGAAAGCAGGTGATCCCGGTCGGGAGAAGGCTTAAATCGCTGCGACCCTTACGTGTCAAGCGATAATGGATAGGGAACGCTGTAGGCAAAGAAGGACGCCGTGCAGAAGAAATTCCAGATCGTCAACCACATACTGGTCGAAACGGATTCCGAGCAGGCTCCGGTCACTGTCGTAATTAACCCGGACGACACCGAAAAGCACTATTTGGTTGACACCCTCAGAATCGACGAACATACGCTTGCTTCAGCACTCGACCCGGATGAACTGGCGCGCCTGGAGTTTGAGCCAGAGCATCTGGCTCTTATTTACAAACGCCCTCGCAGCTACACTGCAGCCGATCAATTTCTCTTCAAGGTCTCGTCGGTCGGCGCCTTCCTCTTTAAGGACAAGCTGATCTTGGTAGTTTCCGAGGACGTGCCATTGGCTGAGGGACTTCAGTCGATCCGCATCAGCTCACCGGCAGAGATGGTCTTGAGACTCATTTACCGCGCCATCCTGCATTATCGTGAGCATCTGAAAGTTATTTCCGCGATCTCCGATGACTTGCAGGAGAAGATCGCCAAGTCCATGGAAAATCGTCACCTGCTCAACTTGTTCACTCTGCAAAAGAGCCTTGTCTACTATCTGAGTGCGATTACTTCTAACACTGCCCTGCTGGAGAAGCTCAAACTGAATTCCACCAAGATTGGCTTCCCAATCGAGGAAATCGAACTGCTGGACGACATCATGATCGAGAATAACCAGTGTTACAAACAGGCCGAAATCCACTCCAATATTCTCGCCGGCTTGATGGATGCGCGTGTTTCCGTGGTGAGCAATAACCTCAATGTGCTGATGAAAACTCTCAACATCATCACCATCGGCATAATGGTGCCGACTTTCGTAGTCAGCGCGTTCTCCATGAACGTGCACATCCCGTTGGAGGATCACCCATACGCCTTCTTCATCATCATGGGATTAGCGCTGTTGTCAGTACTATCCTTCCTTGCCTTCTGGCGTTACCGAAAGTGGTAGGGCTAAAGAAAGACGGCGCACGCAAATAGTACGGTGTCCGGGACTGCCGCTTGTGGCGTGTGCCACAGCTGAAGAAGCTGTTCTGGATTCCTCCCCTAAGAGAAAGGAGCACCGCAAGTAGGGTGCTCCTATGTGTGTCTGCATCTGGTTTTCAATAGACCGACAATCGCCTATTTCTTCTTGCTCTTCAACTCTGCAATACGCTCTTCCACCGCTTCCAATTCCAGCTTCAGATCACCCCGATAGTCATCGAGCATTTCCAGCTCTTCTTTGTGCGTCATGAACTTCCGCTGAAAACCCATATCTCCACCACAGTCACAGTTGCATTCATCATGATCGTGGCAACCGCATTCCGATTCCGTTTCGTTCTTGTGCATCATCTCTCCGTTTCTAATGTTTTTCGTTCCGTCTTCTCTCCCTATCTCTCGGAGATAGGTCAGTGGCGAGGGTCTACTTCGGTCCCACCATCTTCTCCGGACGAACTACTTCGTCGAACTTCTCCGCCGTCAGGAATCCCAGTGCAACCACTGCTTCCTTAAGCGTCGTCCCCTCGGTATGTGCTTTCTTGGCAACCTTCGCCGCGTTGTCATATCCGATATGAGGATTGAGCGCCGTAACCAGCATCAGTGACTTATTGAGAAGCTGCTGAATGTTCTCCTTGATCGGCTCAATACCGGTTGCGCAGTGTTCATTGAACATCTCGCAGGCGTCTGCCAGTAGTTTGATCGACTGCAATAGATTGTAAATCATCACCGGCTTGAATACGTTAAGCTCGAAATTGCCCATGCTGCCACCTACTGTGACCGCCACGTCATTGCCGATCACCTGCACGCAGACCATCGTCATCGCCTCCGCCTGCGTAGGATTAACTTTGCCAGGCATGATTGACGAACCCGGCTCATTCTCCGGAATCTTCAACTCGCCGATACCGCAGCGCGGCCCTGATGCCAGCCAGCGGATGTCGTTGGCTATCTTCATCAGAGAGCAAGCCAGCACCTTCAGCGCACCAGAGGCTTCAACGATCGCGTCATGAGCCGCCAGACCTTCGTACTTGTTGCGGCCGGTGATAAACGGCTTGCCTGTAATTTTGGCAATCGCTTCCGCCGACTTAACCGCAAACTGCGGATGCGTATTGAGCCCGGTGCCGACAGCGGTACCACCTAAGGCCAATTCATATAGATGCGGCAGGCAATTGTTGATCCGTTCCAGTCCGCAGGTCAGTTGATGCACGTAACCGGAAAACTCCTGTCCCAACGTTAAAGGCACCGCATCCATCAGATGCGTGCGACCGATCTTGATGATGCTTTCGAATTCGACCGATTTCTTTTGTAGCGTATCCCGCAATCTGGTCACCATCGGAATCAGTCGATCACCAATCTCCTCGACGGCTGCAATGTGCATTGCTGCCGGAAATGTGTCATTTGAAGATTGCGCCTTGTTCACATCATCATTGGGATGAATCGGCTTTTTGGAACCCATCACCCCCCCCGCCATCTCAATGGCGCGGTTGGAAATAACTTCGTTAGCATTCATGTTCGTCTGCGTGCCTGAGCCGGTTTGCCATATTACAAGCGGGAAATGATCGTCCAACTTCCCGGCGATGACTTCATCGGCGGCGCGGACTATCAAATCGGCCTTTTCTGCCGGCAACAATCCCAACTCCTTGTTGACTTGCGCGGCAGCCTTCTTCAAAATACCGAAGGCGCGAATCAGCTCATGCGGCATTCGCTCGCCGCCAATTTTGAAATTATTCAGCGACCGAGCCGTCTGGCAGCCATAGTAGCGATCTGCCGGAACCTTCATCTCCCCCATGCTGTCGGTCTCTATGCGGTACTCCATAAGATCCTCCTCATTGTGGCGAAAAATGGGCGTATTGATAGCCAGATTACACGAATGCCGCAGTTTGTCAACCAGAAATTGCGCTGCTTCGCCTTCACCGTAGGCAGAAAAGGATGCCGTGGAACACGGTATCTGCCCCTTGACCCAAACCATGACTACCCGACAAGCCCCTTAGTCTCAGTCAATAGCAAACAGAATACCGTCTCCGCCAGTTGTATTGTAGCGAAGGCGCATAGTCAATTCGGGGTACGTCTAGTGGACTTTGACGACCTTGCCAGCCTTCAAACAGCGCGTGCAGATCGAAACCTTCTGTACCCGACCGCCAACACGAGCCCGCACCGTACGCAGGTTCGGGTTGAAGCGTCGGTTGGTCAAATTATGGGCGTGCGACACGGTATGGCCGAACATCGGCTTCTTGCCGCAATAATCGCAAATTCTGGACAAAGCATAACCTCCAAAACAATAGAGTTGTATGATACGCATAGCCAATCAAAGCGCAAGCATTTCCTGACAATATTTTCCAGCCCCAAATAAAACTCTTGACATCCAAAGCGGACGCATTTGCTTGTGTTTAGCTGGGAGGCCCAGATATTACGACCGGATATCCCCGGCCTGGTTAGAATCGCGCGGC
>CAIYYT010000115.1 GCA_903930455.1 uncultured bacterium
ATATACTCATACGTAGTGAACCGCTCATTGCACGACTGACATTCGCGGCGGCGGCGCACCGCCTTGCCCTCCTGCACGGAACGGGAATCAATCACCTTGTCAGATTCTTCGCCACAAAATGGACATCTCATATATAACCTACGCCTCCACAACAATTGTTGCCGACGCTGTAATGATCGGAGTATTTTATATGTTACGCATCAGGAATTGTTGAAGTCGGTCAAAAGCGCGACGATTGACAGAACAACTACCGGTTTGTACATGGCTACTTCGAAAACGGTCCGCCGAGTTTCTGTTCGACGGACTGTAGCTTGCGCTTCATGGCATTCTTCTTGCCCTTGCGGTCATCGATGGCGATGCGGGTGTAGACGCGCGCGCTGGTTTTGCGCAGCGCGTCGTGGCATTTTTTGATGACGGCAAAGCAGTCGTCCCAGCTTCCTTCGATCAGGGTGCCCATGGCATGGGTTTGATATGGCAAGCCGGACTTGTCGATGATGTCAATGATCCTGGCGACGTCTTTCGAGATCGATTCGCCTTTGCCCGTCGGCGCGACGGAAAATTCTACGAGCATGGCAGCTACCTCCCTGCCGTTTTGAGCTATGCTATCGGCGTCGGCATGTCGTGGTCGATACGCTCCTGATAGAGCGGGAAACGATCGCAGAGCTTCTCGACGTCGGCTTTAACTTCGGCAAACACCTGCTGGTTCTCGACGTTCTTGATCACGCGGTCGATAAATCCGGCGATCTGTTTCATCTCCGGTTCTTTCATTCCGCGCGTAGTCACGGCGGGAGTGCCGATGCGGATGCCGGATGTTACGAGCGGTGGTTGCGGATCAAACGGGACGGTGTTTTTGTTGGTCGTGATCGAGGACAAATCGAGCGCTTCCTGCACTTGTTTGCCGGTCAATCCCTGGCCGACGAATGACAGAAGCATCAGGTGTGTATCGGTGCCACCGGAGACGACATGGTAGCCGAGGCGTAGGAACTCATCGGACATGGTCTTGGCGTTGGCGATAATCTGCTGCTGGTAGACTTTGAATTCCGGCTGCAAGGCTTCTTTGAGAGCCACAGCTTTGGCAGCGATGATGTGCATCAAAGGGCCACCCTGAATGCCGGGCATCACCATTCTGTCGAGGTCTTTCTTGTATTGCTCTTTGCAGAAGATCATACCACCGCGGGGACCACGAAGAGTTTTGTGCGTTGTGGTGGTTACAAAGTCGGCATACGGAATCGGTGATGGATGCAGACCGGCAGCGATCAGACCGGCAATGTGCGCCATGTCAACCATCAAGTAAGCGCCGCAAGCGTCAGCAGCTTCGCGGAATTTCTTGAAGTCAATAGTGCGAGGATACGCGGATGCACCGGCAACGATCATCTTTGGTTTGGTGGCAATAGCTTGTTTCATCAAGTGGTCGTAGTCGATTTGCTCGGTGGTCTTGTCAACTTCGTAGGCTTCCACATGGTAGAAGATGCCGGAGAAATTGAGCGGATGACCGTGGGTCAAGTGCCCTCCATGCGACAGACTCAGGCCGAGAATCGTGTCGCCCGGTTTCAACACCGTAAAATAGACTGCCATATTTGCCTGCGAACCGGAGTGCGGCTGGACATTGGCATGCTCGGCGCCGAATAGTTCCTTGGCCCGCTTGCGCGCCAGACTCTCGGCGATATCGACAAATTCGCAGCCGCCGTAATAGCGTCTTTTGGGGTAGCCTTCGGCGTACTTATTGGTCATGACGCCGCCAGCAGCTTCCATGACTGCCTCGGAAACAAAGTTCTCGGAAGCGATCAGTTCGAGTTTCTTGTTCTGACGATTGGTTTCACCCTGAATTGCGTTGTATATTTCAGGATCAAATTGCTTCAAGTATGACATTAGGTTCTCCTCTAAATAGCCCTCTCCGTATGGATATATACAGAAACGGCAAGCAAAACGATAATTCTTTTTTGATGTTGTCGTTTGGCTGTGGCCAACGTAAGCTATCATCGGGGCGAGTTGAGGAAAAGAACTGTGGCAGAGAGTAAGAATGACATAGAACAGAAGACACAGGGCGTCCCTAAGGATACGCCGGAGCATAATTGTTTTGGAGTCGCGCAGTTGCATCTTGCCAAAGTGCTTGGGGACAAAAAAGCGGGAACGTTCGTAAGCGCAGTCATCGCAGACGGTTACTTTGAGCTTCCCTTACTTGATCAAGGACGGCTGCTAACTCGCAAGGTGGCGGAGTTGGAGGATGGGCAAAAGGTAGTTGATGCCCTCCTGAAGTCAGAGGTTGACCGACTACGGGCGTTGGCAGTTACGGTGTACGAAGCGCACCATGCGGACGAGATGGAACTGATGATCAGATTTCTGTATCGATCGGGAGCGATGGCAGGAACCTGGACGCAGGAAACCAGCCAGAGTGTGCTCAAGGATGTCATTCACAAGCATGGTTTGGAGAAGGTGCTGAGCAAGGTTTATCGCTGGGCAACCAATAACGATCCGGCAATCAGAAGGATGTTGATCGAAGCAATCAGACCGCGTGGTGTATGGTGCAGGCATATCGACGAACTCAAGCGCGATCCGGCGATCTTGAAGGAGATACTTGAGCAGGTGCTGGATGACCCTTCGGAGTATGTTCGCAAGGCAGCGGCGAACAATCTCAATGATATTTCCAAGGATAACCCCGAAATCGTCTGCCAGTGGGTAAAGGAGTGGTCGAAGGGTAAAATCACGCCGGAACGGGAGTGGGTTATTCAGCGGGGATTGCGGACGTTGGTGAAAAATGCCGACCCCACTGCCCTGGCGTTGATGAATTTCGGCGGCGCGGATAAGCTTGACGTTGTCTGGAAACGCGGAACGCCGGAGACGGTCAAAATCGGCGAGGCAATTCCCTTCACTGTCGTCATCACCAATCGCGACAGCAAGACGATCAAGGTGCGTTTACAAGTTACGATGATCGGTCCCGGCAAAGGCGACAAGCGGCGGATCAGCAAGTATTTGTTGGGGACGGTGTCGATAGCGAAAGGCAAATCGAAAGAATTGGTTAAGTCGATCAAGTTCGCGCACAAAAA
Organism: uncultured bacterium; assembly: GCA_903930455.1. GTDB lineage: Bacteria > Zixibacteria > MSB-5A5 > CAIYYT01 > CAIYYT01 > CAIYYT01. The sequence goes on from CAIYYT010000115.1 coordinate 3,045, forward strand.
TTCGATTCAGAAAGTCCCCGGGAATTACGAACTACAGCTTTCGTGCAACGGCAGAGATATTGACAAGCGGTCGTTTGATTATGAGGGGGAGGGGTTGTGAGGGGGTAGGTCAAGTCAAGCCGCGAATCGGCTTGACTAGGAAGCTTCTAGGAAAGGGTGAAGATGGCAAGTCACTGGATTGGTTGGGTTTTTGCCGTAGCCTCGGCACTTCTGTTTGTATTCAAAGAACTACTGGACAAACCTCGTGAGCACCAGAAACAGTGGATCTGGCGGTTTAGCTGGATGAGTGCCGCGGCTGCGGCAGCAGCGGTATTTCTCCTTGTCCCCGAATCTTCAATCACTTCTGAGGATGTGGAACGGGCAGCCGAAAGCGGCTCACGCAGGGCTATGACTGCAATGTTCGATTCATTGAAACAATGCAATGCAGAGGTTAGAAGCGCCCCTGGAGGCATCCAGAAAGACTGTGGTGAACTTGCGACTCGCTGGGCGGCTTTCGCACAGACAGCCTTCGATTCGGCCCAGGTCGCCATGGGCCTAGGCAATTTCGACAAGGCCCTGATCCACCTTCAATATGCGCAGCTGTCTGTGAGAGGGGACAGCGCAAAGGTCTCAGAGGTCTATTTCTATACGGGAAACTGTTTTCTCAATTTGCACCGATTGCAGGAGGCAGCAATGTCATATGACAGTGCAACAGCTTACGAGTCAAATAGCACTTCTGCATGGAACAACAAAGGAGTCGCTCTATACGAAGCTGGCAAGTGGGAGGAGGCCGTCGGAAGCTATAGTAAAGCTGTCGGTATCGACCCGAATTATGAAAAGCCTTGGTACAACACGGGCATGATATTCGCCCAATTCGGCCGGTGGGAGGATGCGATAGAGAGCTTCGGCCGCGCGATTCGATCGAAGCGCAATTACCCCGAGGCTTGGTGCGACAGAGGTGTGGCATTATGCAAATTGGGTCGCTTCGAAGAGGGTCTCCAAAATTGTGATAGTGCGTTGGCGTACAAAACGGACTTCCCATTGGCTTGGAACAACAGAGGGGCTGCGCTCGTCGATCTCAATCGTTGCCCAGAAGGTTTGGCGAGTTGCGATACCGCGATCCATTATCAGCACGAATTCTGGAAGGCGTGGTTCACGAGGGCACATGCTCTGAGATGTTTGGGGCGGCACTTGGAGGAACTGAAAAGCTGCGACAGTGCGCTGGCGTACAAACATGATGATGCGGACACTTGGTACTATAGGGCTGGAACCCTTGTCTTGCTTCATCGTCCTGATGATGCGCTCCGAAGCTGTGATAGTGCCCTTAAATACAAGCCGGACATGTCGTGTGCATCCGACTTAAAGAAGACCATAGTCCCGTAAATCGAAATCGTTTCAGTTCGAGCATTTGACTCCGAACGCTGTTGACTGCATAACGCGATAATGGTGTTTCAGATTCATCTTGAGATGAATATAGGGACGCAGGCGTCAGATGGCAAGAAATACCCCACCCGTCGCTACGCTTTGGGTGGGGTACAAATCTGTTCATAAGCCGTCATGTCACAGGCCGCGAGAGTAGGCGATTCTCGAAGACAAACGAAGCGTCGCGGCGCAAGACCTGACGGAACCGAATAAGCCTGGATTCCCGCCTGCGCGGGAATGACAAAAGCGTCGTGCCTTTGGCGCGTATCAGGAGCGCAGGGCTCCTGACCTACAACCAGCGAGGTCGCGGCGCACGGGGACGTACGCCGCGCACGTAAACATTGCCGGCAAGATCGGAAGACCCGGCAGTTTGGTTGGGCACCGTTGCAACTTGACTAAGAAAGCTGTAAGATTTACCATAAGGGACATTCGGCGGAATTATGGAGGATTTCATGAAATGCTCGGTCGTACTTATAACAGTTTTGCTCTCCAGTGCATTACTCTGCTCAGAGCAACTTCCTAAGAAGATAAGCAGAAGGGCATCAGAGTTATGAAACAGCTTAATCTCGGATCACAAGGCCTTCGTGTGCCTGCAATCGGTTTGGGCTGCATGGGAATGTCGGACTTTTACGGCTCCTCTTCGGAAGCTCAAAATCTTTGCGTTCTCGATCGGGCAGCAGACATCGGCTGCACGTTCTGGGATACGTCAGACATGTATGGCCCGTTTACGAATGAAATCCTGTTGTCAAAGGCACTCAAGGGGCGCCGCGACCAAATCACCTTGGCAACCAAATTTGGCGTTTCGCGCGGCGAAGACGGCAGCTGGCAAGGTATTAAAGGAAGTGCGGATTATGTAAAGGCTTGTTGCGATGCCTCACTGAAGCGCCTCGGGACAGATTACATCGATCTCTACTATCAGCATCGTGTGGACCCCGAAACACCGATCGAGGAAACGGTCGGTGCTATGGCCGAGCTCGTGAAGGCGGGGAAAATACGCTATATCGGCCTGTCTGAGGCAAACCCGGAGACCCTCGCCCGCGCCCACGAGGTTCATCCCGTCAGTGCACTCCAGACCGAGTATTCCTTGTGGTCGCGGGACGTTGAGGCCGACATTCTGCCGACAATTAAACGACTTAACATCGGATTTGTGGCTTACAGTCCCCTTGGCCGGGGATTTCTGTCCGGGGCAATCCGGTCACGAAGCGATCTAGAACCCGGAGACTGGAGGTTGGAGAATCCGCGATTTACCGAGGAGGCAATCGCCAGAAATAGCCGGTTGGCCGATCTTGTAACTAAAATCGCGGAGGAGACTAAAGCCACAGCAGCTCAAGTCGCATTGGCATGGGTTCTGTCGCGCGATGTCCCCCTCGCCGCGATACCGGGGACACGGAAAACTGAACGTCTGGAAGAAAACTGGGCGTCACAAGACATAACTTTACGAACGGAACACCTGAACCGTCTTGAGTCCCTTATTAATCAGGGTGTGGCAGGCGATCGATACTAATCGTGTGCAGAAAGTCCGGTAGGTCAAAACCGCTTTGGTTTTGACATCTGACGCCCAACGCTCTTGATCGCGCAGGGTGATAATGGTGTTTCAGATTCATCTTGAGATGAATGTAGGGGCACAGGCATCGGATGGCAAGAAAAACGCCCGAGGCTGCGGTGTGGGTGGTACGGAGTTCACCCTTCGACAGGCTCCCTTCGACCCCTGGAAATCAGGGGCGAACGGCAGGCTCAGGGCGAACGGCGAACCCTTCGACGGTGCTCAGGGCGGACGGAGGATGGTGTCAAAACCGAAGCGGTATTGACCTACAACTAGCCCAATCTTCGCACTGCATCAATCGCGAGCAGGAGCAATTTCTGTCGCGCGGTGGGGCGGTCCTTCGATGGGCGCATATCCCATTCGCTGCCGCTGACATCGTCTCCGGCGTACAGAAGTTGACCGAAAACAACCTTGCGGAAGCGCGCCACGGCAAAAAAGGCAGCCGCCTCCATCTCCACGGTGAGACATCCTTCCAGTTTGCGAGAACGGATCTTGCGTGGTGTTTCGCGATAGAAAGCATCAGTCGTCCAGGTTAATCCCGTCTTGAAAGGAGTTCCGTGATGTTTGCAGGCCGCTTTGATGGCTCTGACAGCTTGCGGATGCGGGCGGTTGATACGGCAACGCGGCTGATAATGGAAGCTGGTGCCTTCATCACGAATTGCGCCAGTGGGAATGATCACGGCGCCGGGCGGCAGGTTGCTGTCCAAGACCCCTGCCCCGCCACAGGCAATGATGTGTTTCACGCCGAGAGCGATTAGCTCCTCCAAAAATGCTGCGGTCATAGAAGCACCCAAACCGGGATGACAAAGAGAGATTCGATTCTTTCCGTTGCCAAATGTGTAAATCGGATGCTTGCCCATTTCGCTGGTGAGATGGTGAACAATCGTGATCTCCTTCCGTTTCTCCAGCTTCTTCAAGATGTCGCCAAAGAAGCAGAGAACGGCTCGTGACGGAAGGCGAACACGCGGAGCTTTGGTCTTGGATGGTTCGATTATCGCCGGTCCGGTTCCGGCATACTCTGGCAGCAATGATCTTTGCGATTTTGTCATGTTACGCCTCTATGGTGCTTTGTAGGGCCAAACTAAGGACACAGGTTTCGGGTGGCAAGTGGAAACTGGTCAGGCAGGAATGCCTAACCTACCGAGGCCACTGCGCACGCGGACGTACGCCGCGCACAAGAACGGTGCTCCCTTCGATGTTGCACCCTTCGACAGGCTCAGGGCGAACGGTGCGTCATGCACCTACGATGATTTGCGGGTTGGCTTGACTGAGTAGTCGCGGGTGACGGTGGTCTGGATGCCGCCACGGGAGCAAAAGCGACCTTCGAGACGGGCGCGTCGGGGTTTGATCGCCGCGACTATGTCATCAAGAACCTTGTTGACGACATTTTCGTGGAAGATTCCCTGATCGCGGTAGGCAAGGAGGTATTCCTTGAAGCTTTTCAACTCAACACAGAGCTTGTCGGGAACGTAGGTCAGGACCAACTGGGCAAAGTCGGGCAGGCCGGTTTTCGGGCATACGCAGGTAAACTCGGAGGTTTCCATGTGGATCTCGTAGTCGCGGTCGGCGTAAATATTCTTAAAGGTTTCGATTGCGGGGGTTTTCCAGTTGCGGATTTGATCCTGTCGGCCTTCGTAGGAGGATTTCTTCATGTCATCATTATATGTGTACGAGGCGAAAATGCCAGTGAAAATCCGGATCGCGGCGCATCCTTCGACGGTGCTCCCTTCGACGGTGGTCAGGGCGAACGCCGCACACAAGACGTGAAGATGAGAGCCGTCAGGAAGGGATTCCTGACGGCGCGGTCTAATTGGTCAGGCAGGAATGCCTAACCTACCTGCTATTCGGCAGATTGCTTCGTCGTCATTACCCCTCTCCCCTATTGCCCACCCCGACTCCTCGCAATGACAACTCCGAGATTTTTCGATACCGTTCGAGCCATCGAACTTGTTTGACAGCGATTTGCGGACTCGTATATTCCGTAGAGCAGGGAGCATAAGAGAATGGAATCAGCGATCAAATCGGACAAGGCGGTTGTGCTGCTGAGCGGCGGGATCGACTCGGCAACAACTCTGGCATTCGCGAAAGATGCGGGCTATCGGCTGTATGCGATCAGCTTCGATTACAAACAGCGGCACCGCGTCGAATTGTCGTGCGCGCGGCGAGTGGCCGCATTTGTCGGCGTCGAAAAGCATCTAGTCTTCCCTATAGACCTGACAGCGATCGGCGGTTCCGCTTTGACTGCAAACATCAAGGTGCCAAAACATCGACCGGAATCGCAGTGGACTACGGAGATTCCGATCACATACGTACCCGCGCGCAATACGATCTTTCTTTCAATTGCGCTGGCATGGGCAGAGGCGCTTGACGCTCGCATGATTCTGATCGGCGCGAACGCCGTTGACTATTCCGGCTATCCTGATTGTCGGCCGGAATTCATCGTGGCGTTTCAGAGGATGGCAAAGCTCGCCACCAAAGCCGGTGTCGAAGGACGACCGATAATGGTGCAGGCGCCATTGATTGATCTGACCAAGGCAGAGATCATTCGCAAGGGGGTCGAGTATGGGCTTGATTATTCGCTCACGAGCAGTTGTTACGATCCGGCGTTTGACGGCCGCGCTTGCGGAGGATGTGATAGTTGCCTGATTCGCAGGAAGGGCTTTGTCGAGGCTGGAGTTGCCGATCCGACCCACTACGTGCAATCGTAACCGCTGATGACGTATCACCCCAAAATCGCGCCATGGCCTGAGGAATTCGCCGGGCTACTGCCAGTTAGCGAAGTCTTCTATTCGCAACAAGGCGAAGGCAGGTTCGCCGGTGTGTCGGCGGTTTTCGTCCGGCTGAAATACTGCAACCTCGGTTGTAGCTGGTGCGATACGCGTTTCACCTGGGAGGAAGGCAAGATTGAACAGGGTGCGTTGTTCTCGGCGTCTGATCTGGCGGATCGAGCGGCCAATCTGATTGCTTCATCAGAAACGATACCGAAGAATGTACACGTCGTCCTGACCGGAGGGGAACCGATGTTGCATCAGGATCGTCTGCCGATGTTGATCGAAAAATTGGGCGGACGCGGATTTCACTTCTTCGAAATTGAGACCAATGGGATGTTTGTGCCGAGTCGGGAGATGGTAAAGAGGATATCGTGGTGGAATTGTTCGCCAAAGCTGACGAACAACGGACTGGCGAGAGAGAGCAACATTGTCCGAGAGGCGCTTCACGCAATCGCCGCCACGGATCGCGCTGATTTCAAGTTCGTTGTGCAGAAGCGCGCGGACTTGGAGGAAATCGCACGCGACTTCGAACCGCTGATCGGTGCGGAAAACATCATGTTGATGCCGGAAGGCATCACGCCACAAAGTCAGCTTGCCGCCATGCCATGGTTGATGGAAGAATGCTCGCGGCGGGGGTATCGCTTTTCGCCAAGACTACAAGTATTGGCCTGGGGCAACCAGCGGGGCAGATAGACGCAAGTTCTCTCACCGCAAGCGGTGGGGCACCCGGCTCCCTTCGACCCCTTGAAATCAGGGGCGAACGGCAGGCTCAGGGCGAACGCCGCACAGAATCCTGAATGACTGTCGTTTTTTCGTTTGATTATAAGCATCAATCCCCTATCGTTGGCGCATGTACAAGAGCATTGCCAAGTACTACGACTTACTGGGTTGGAATGAATTCCACGATGTTGCCTGGCCACGACTAAAGCCGCTGCTGGAACAAAACAAATCCAAATCGTACTTAGATCTCGCCTGCGGCACCGGTTCACTGGCGTTTACGGTCTCGCGACTGGGGATTGAGGTCGTGGGCATCGATAAGTCGCCCGAAATGCTGCAAATGGCGACGCGGCGGCTGCGTCTATTCAAAGGCAGGGCCAAACCGCAATTCATTCAGGCCGACATGACACGCTTTAGTTTCGATCGGCAATTTGACGGCGTCGGTTGCTTTTTTGATGCTGCCAATCACATTCTTAGCGAAGGGGGCTTCTTCAACTTCGTGAAAAATGCGGCGCGTCATCTCAAACCGGGTGGATTTTTCATTTTCGATGTAAACACTGCGGCAGGGTTACGACATTGGGACGCAGTATTGTTTAGCGAGCGGGGCAAACATGCCCTCTTGATGAAAGGCTCATACGATCGGCACACGCGGTTCGCTGCGGTGACAATCACTGGGTTTGTCAGTTTGTCGGGGGGCAAAAAGGATAAATTCAAAGAGACTTTCCACGAGAAATGCTACCCTCACAAATACGTCATGTCGTGCTTGAAAAAAGCCGGGTTCCGCGATATTGAAGCTTCGCCCGCCAAGGAAGGTTCAACTTTGCGCAGAACCGGGCGAGTGTTCTATACCGCTTACAAGTCAACGGGTGGAAAATGAAACTGACTGACAAAGAACTAACCCAACTCGCTCTGGCTGCCGCCGAGCATTCGCATTCCCCCTACTCTCATTTTCGCGTCGGCGCGGCGTTGATCGCCAATGATGAAGTGTTTTTCGGCACCAATATCGAAAATCGTTCTTATGGCGTGACGGTTTGCGCAGAAAGAACGGCGGTGTTTACGGCGGTCGCGGCGGGCAAGACACATTTCGAGAGACTGGCGGTCGCATCCCCCAATGCGGAATTCATCACTCCTTGTGGCAGCTGTCGGCAAGTGCTTTCGGAATTCTGCGACGATCTAAAGATTCTGCTGGTAAATTCAGAAGGGCAAGTCCAGAAGACGACTCTCAAGAAGCTGTATCCGAGACCGTTCGCCCGAAAAAAGTGATTCCCACCTACCGTTAAAATCGTACCTTTGTTCGCGGGGCATAGGAAGGAAAATGTCTGTGCC
>CAIYYT010000116.1 GCA_903930455.1 uncultured bacterium
AACGGGGAAACTGCGCGTTGCACGATATCCATCCAGGATCATCAATCCCTGATTTAATCGGGTGGCCTCGGCGATTACTTCGGAGTGAGCCAGATCACCCGCGTGGGGAAGCAGACTGTACACAAAATGGTGCTCTCCCTGGTCGGCATCGGGGTCGGGATAATTGGGGGATCGGAGCAGATTCAGATCAAGCAGGCCGTTCTCAACATGATAGCCGTACTTGCTGTCGTTGAGGAGGGCAACACCGTGATCCTGCTCGGACAGGTCGGCGTAGCGATGTCCAGCCACTTCAAATCGTGCCTGTTCCCACGAAGTATTCCGGTGGGTACTTCGTTTCAGAAAGCCGTATTGGATGTCGAATGTCGCCTGGTCAGTCAACACCATGACCGGAAACGCCACCCTGAGCATTCGGTGTTTCTCGTGCCAGTCTACGGCAGTCTCGAAATCGAGACGTTTTGATGATCTGCCCAAATACACATGTTGATCAATCTGCGATTGACCGATGCGATAACGGAAGAAGAGTCCCTGTCGCACGTCGCCGGATGGCAACGGCTCGGCCGCAATCACTCTTGCGCTTTCCAGAGCAACATCCCGATAGAAAGCGTCGACATCCCAGGCGTCCCAGTCGTTTGGACGGTCTTCATAAAGCGTCAGCGCGTTACCCGGTTTGTCGGGAGGAATAATCTCTCTGCCCGATTCCTTGTCAAAGCATCGGCACAAAGTCCCCTGCTCCGTGAATTCGTAGCGCACTAACTCATTTTCAAGAACAAGTCCCTTTGCTTGAAGCGCGGGTTTTCCGCCGGAGGCCACTCTAGTTAGAGTTATGAATGAGTAGGGAGCAACGTTCACCTCGACGACAAGTCGATCGTGTTCGATCTGTGATGGGAGCATTTTGCCATCCGCGTCCTTTGCAGTGCAATTCGACCACTCCGTCGGAAGCAGAACCGCGCCCTCATACGGGTAGTGAAGAGAATTGAAAAGCGTGATGCAATCCGCGCTTCGTTCCAGCAACTTCGAGGCAACGCCAGTCATTATGTCATCGCGGAAGCTCAGCGCTTCACGATATTGTTCATTCGCCAGACGGTAGACACGCCAGATGCTGGAGCCGGGGATAATATCATGAAACTGATTGATCAAAATGGTCTTCCAGATATCATCAATCGATTTCTGCGGATAGCGATCAACCGGCAAGCATGAGCACAACATCTCCAGAGCCCTGAGCTTGTGTTCAAGACGCCGATTAGCCCATTTTACGAATGCCTGCGTTGTCAATGTGCCGCGATGAAGCTCCAGATAGAGCTCGCCCACCCAGGTCGGAACCTCGTCATAATGCTTGGCCAATTGTTGGAAGAACTCCCTGGCGCTTCCGAACCGCACTCGAGGTGCGCCCTCAAGATTCGCCATGCGCCTTCCCATTTGAATATGCTCCTCTTTTGGTCCTCCGCCGCCATCGCCCACGCCAAACAAGCTGATGAACTCGTCGATGTAGTCCTTCTCTTTGAACTGATCCTGAGCAGTTACAAGTGATTCTGCCGCAAGTTGGCTGTTGTAAGTATTCTCCGGAGGGAAATGAGTCAGCACTTCGCTACCGTCGATGCCTTGCCACTTGAACGTATGGTAGGGGAAGTCATTGATCTGATTCCAGGACAGTTTCTGTGTCAGGAAATACTTGATTCCGCTTTTTAGAAGTATCTGCGGCAACGCCGCCGAATAACCAAAAACGTCAGGGAGCCAAAGATTATCAACATCGACTCCGAACTCATCACGGAAGAAATTCTTGCCGTGAAGGATCTGCCGTACAAGCGACTCGCCACTTGGTACATTGCAGTCGGCCTCGACCCACATACCCCCCTGTACTTCCCATCGACCCACTTTTACGGCTGCTTTCACGCGCCTATACAATTCCGGATAGCGCTCTTTGACGAAAGCGTAGTGTTGCGCCTGTGACGCGCCAAAGATGTACTCCGGATAGCGGTCAATCAGATCCAACTGAGTGGCAAACGTCCGGGCGCATTTGCGAATGGATTCTTTCACCGGCCACAGCCACGCTGTGTCTATGTGCGCGTGGCCGATGGCAGTAACCGAGAGACTGGATGCCGACGCGGGCTTCGCCATCTCACTCGCGAGAATTTCGCGCAGGACACGAGGATTGTCCGCGCTTGTCGCGAAGGCATTCAAACCGTCAATCGCTGTCTTGATGATCCTGGCGCGGCGAACGCTCGGTTCAGGAAGGCTTTTGATCAGGCCAAGGAGAACGCGCAAATCAAGCGTCAACTCCCACATTGTGGTATCAAAGACTCCCAGACGGATGGAGTTCACTTTTGCGTTATAGAAACCGTACCGATTTGTTGATCTCGCGTCGGGATCAAGATCGCAGAACATGCCAAACAAGCCATTGGCGGCTGCCTCGACCCAAAGCTCAATCACTTCGCCCCCGACGCAAGCTTCAAGCAAGCGTACAATATCCCGGCCAAACTCGGTATCAAATACCGATCCGTTGGTGATTCCCTGAACTATCTGTCCGTTGGGCAAAAAGACCAAGCCCTCGCCACCGAGATCAAGTTGCGCCACGACCGTTTTCCCCCGCCAAGACGATGGCACAGTACCGGTAAGATGAAACCAGGCGCTTTCCCATGTTCGTCCCCAGATTGCGCCTGCTTCGATTGGAGTGTATGTAAGTTGGGTCCGTTCTTCAAAGCTAACCGGATCAGTCGACCGAGCACAGGTCGCATCGAACGACACTGAATCCGTGATAATATTCCGAATCGCGCGGCGGTAGAACTGATCAATACGCCTGATGGCGATGAGTGTATCTTTCTGATTCACAGCGTATCTCCCACGTTCGACTATGTATTCGATTGTTGCCCGCGATCAGACACAAATCCATCATCGCGCGAATCGCGGCTGGCGGACTTAAGCCGTCGGTTCATGCGCCCCAAATCCCGGAATCCCCCGATCACAAACCATACAATGACCACTGCCGACAAGACGACATTGATTGCCAGATAGATTCTCCAAAAGAGCAGCCACGACTCGTCGCTGACCTCGTAAGTGAGGTTGTAGATGGTTCCGAAGATGAACACGAGCAGCCATCCTCCCG
>CAIYYT010000117.1 GCA_903930455.1 uncultured bacterium
ACCTATTTATGGAAACGGTAAGCAATCGCGTGATTTTACATTTATTGACAATGTGGTTCAGGCAAACCTGCTTGCCGCAAGAGCCAAGAATGCCGGAGGCGAGGTTTTTAACGTTGCCTCAGGCCGGGATTATTCTGTTCTGGAGCTTTTAAGGTTTTTGAATAGAATAAGCGGTTTCATTGTGAAGGATCGGCTGATACCAGCGTTCGCGCCGGAAAACAAGCCGCCCCGCGAAAAAGGTTACTTGGCGGAACTCCCGCGCGATTTCAAGGCAGAGTTTTTCAAGTTCGGCAACCACATCCGTGCCGATAGCCATGCTCGATGTAGCGGTGAGTCCCGTAGGTCGAAACCCCGTGTGGTACGGTCTCTGAATTCGTGGCATACCTTTATTGGGGTTTCGACATTTCTATCTTGATTGGTATTGACATGACCGCAGGACCGAGGCTATCTTCGTCACATGACCAATATTCCGAGATATTTTCATGAAGATCGGGATGGTTTTGATTCGCGAGATTGGGGATGTCACCAGGAGATCAAATTCGATGATGATTATGGAAAGTGAGACGAGGATAGATGTCGAAACCCGACGAAGCGCGTTAACGGATCAGACATTATTCCACAGGGGGTTTCGACCTACGGAACTACGGGACTATCCAACTCTGACGATGTATTGCCAATCTGCAAGGCGTTCGTTCAGCGCATCGCATACTCTCCTTCGCGTGTCAAGGTGGGCACGAATCTGTATCCTTGGCACTTGACCGCCCGTCAAACGAATGTCTGAGGATGCCAATGATGACTCGGCAAATCCCTCAAGATCCTGAATGTAGATTCTCCCTGCCGGGAATCTGTCCCACTTCTGCAGCTCATCACAAAGAATTGACAAATACGCTATGGGATCATTTGCTAGCCTTAGCGGCAGGAGACGACGTCCTTCAGGACGAGTCGCTATGATGTTGTGACAAGCCACCGAGTATAGGATAGGGACGATGTCGCGAGTCAGGTTTTCGGGCAAATAATCAAAGAGTCTTGGCCCACCTTGGCCGTACCTGCAAAAGTACCTCCTGTACCAATCCGGGCTTACATTCAGGGTCTCGTTTGCTAACCAATACCAATATGAAGACCACTGTAACATGAAGAGCGCACTGGCAATGGCGTGGTCAATCTCCCCTCGCGAATGTCCGTCATACCCTGTCTCAGCAACGGAGTACGCGTATATCTCCAATCCATCCGCAGGAATAGAAGTCGCTGCCTTGAATTGCTGGAACAGCTCGAAGGCATCGACATCAAGATCCAACCGTGAAAGCCATGGAAGCTTCCTCAATTCATTCAGAATCTGGTCGGGGAAGTCGCTTCTACTATATACTGGGTCATCCCATTGAGCCTCACGTTTTAATCTTCGGATAAATGACATGAACTCGAGAAAGTCCTGACCACGGGAAGGATCTCGCGGCTGAAGAAGCGCTGTGAGCCGCGCCGGTTGATAGAGCCTTTCGACAAGTCTTCTTGAGGAGGGAGTTGCACTTGCTAACTCAGCGAATATATAACCGATGTCATGCAAGAGCCCTGCGAATTCCCATGGGAACAGGAAATCTGCAAGCAAATCTCCGGACCAATGGAAACGATTTCCTACGGTGTTACGAATCTGCTCCGACATGGCATAGAGCCATATCCCAAGGAGGAATACGTATACAGAATGCGCTGAGTGATCCGTCTGTCGAGGGTAGGAGATTGTGCGCATGAGTTCCATTGTTCGTACTTCCCGGCGGAGTTCCGCAAAATCGTCCATGTCGTGGCGCAGCAGGACTATTTTGGCAAGCCCTTCTGCCGCAACAAGCCTTTGCGCGTCGTTCGTTGCATCAAAGAAACCCCTAGCCAAGTTAATGAAGCCATCGTCGAACTGATCGACGATTCTGCGGCCTCCGGGATCGTACATCAACCAGTGGAGCAATACCCTGTTGATTCCAGTTCTCGCCATCAGAAGTCCTCCCTATATTCCGAACGAAATTCTACCGAGGCAAAACCTAGAGCTTGGTTTCTGCCATGCTCATTGCTAATCCCGGCCAATTTCACACCTGCATCTAGCATCAACTCATAAATTGAATATACTCTATGTCTTGCCTTTAATCAACTGTTAGAGTAGTGAAGTAGGTTGGGAGCCCTGCGCTCCTGACATTCCGCCGTAGGCGGAAACACTGTCCCTCCATACCCAACCATCTCCCTCCCAATTGTAGTGCCATTGTAGATAAATCACGAGGTCCCCCAGTTAGTGAGAGCATGGACATCACTGTTCTGGAGGAATCGTGGAAAAACTGATAGGCGCCTTATCGATAACCACCACCAGCGATACGGCGGAAGACAAACAGCAACTGGTCGACGAAATCAACCGCGTGGCGCAACCACCGCAGCCGGTTACGGTTGACACCGTCTATATCGGTCTGCTGCATGCGGCATCCAATGAAATCAACCTTCAGGGGGGCTGTTTTGAATCTGCCGAGTTGACGTTGTTGTCGCAGCTTATCGTCGATGCGCCGGTAATGGTGGGGCATCAGAAGCAGGAACTGCCAATCGGGCGCGTGTTTAGAGGCGAGGTTGTCCACCGCAATGGGGTCCCCTGGTTGCAGGCCTTCTTCTACTGGCACCGCGACCAACGCGATGCTGACGCGCTAAAGGCTGGCATCGACGCCGGCATATATAAGGAATGTTCCCTCGGGTTTCTTTACGGTAAGCCGGAGTGCAACATCTGTCGCGAAGACATGCGGCACTGCCGGCACCGTCCCAATGAAGTCGTGCGGCTCGGTGGCCGGGACGTGCGGGCGTTCTACTACTACAAGCAGATTGAAAAAGTCTTAGAGGTGTCGCTCGTCTATCGTGGCGCCGTCTCGGGCACAAGTGTCAGCACACTCGCCGTCAACGCTAGCAAATCCGCCACCGGTGATCCTTTCTGGCGTTCGCGCGCCGATGTTGCTTTCGATCTCGCGCAAATCAAGACACCGCTGGCTGAGGTGCTGATTGAACCCCTGTATCACGGCATCTGGCTCGATATCAGATTTGACGGTGGCAAGATTACGGCAACCGCGCAAGACGGTACGATTTATCATCACCCGATCCTCGACGAATTCTCCCACTGCACCGATGCCACCGACTTCCGGGTGGTGGTGCAAATGCTTCCCGTCAAAGGCGCGAGTCGTTTGCCGCTGGAGACCCTGCGACGCACACAGGATGGAAGAGGACTCCCGCGCTGTCGTTTGAGTCTGATTGACGTGCTACGTCTGGATGGTGTCGATCTGCAGCGGACTCCGCTTGCCGAACGCAAAGCGATCCTGATAAAACGATTTTCACGCACGAATGCAATTGCGCCAATGCCGCACTACCGCTGCCGATTTGTCGATTTGCAGGAGAAGGCTTACCGCAAGGGCAGCGGTGAAGGTCTGCGGATCATTGACCTCTCAAGCGAGCAAGACAACCCTGTCTTTGAGATTCGCCACAAGCAACAGGTGCGCGGTAGAGTTGAAGTCGAACCTCAGGCGGATGGCAGCAACACTTTCGGCATTACCTTTGATGACGCAAACGCCGGATCGCACTTCCGACTGGTTGGAGCCAACAGTCTAAGCGCCGGTGATATGGTCTGGGCGCTGCTAGATGAACATCACGCAAATCGGTTCAGATACATCGATACCTGTCTTGGCGACGGCGCTACCGACTCCGCTTCCGTCGTGACCGCGTTGCTGTCTTCCCAAACAGTGCAGACCTTTCGACTTCTGGTCGACAGTCACGGTGATTACTGGTTGGAGTTGCATCATCGCCTCGGCTTCAAAGTCGTCGCGATACGCGGCGGCAACCCAACGAGGCTTGAGGGCACTCACCGACTTGCCTGCGAACTGGTCGATTTACACAATCCGACAAACCGTCCTCGCGGCAAAGTGGCCTTGATTGATTGCGGGAAAATCGCCGCGTTTTCCGAAACGCCGACCGGACGCACTCTGCTGTCATTGGCGGGTGCAGCGTTGCAAGGGGACTACGTTTTCGAACCGACACGATTCCGGACCAAGATAATCTGGCTCTTTGGCAAGACCGGAAGGAGTGATTGACATGAGCGAAGCTGGTACCACAAACGGCAGAAACGAGTTCTTCCGCAGAGAGGGGCTACTGCGATTTCTACTGGGATTGATTGTGACCGTGGCGGGAATTGTCACCGCCTACCATGCCACGATCTACGGTCTCAAGGCGGACATTGCCGCCAAGGCCGATGTCGCGGTCGTATCGACGATTGATAACCGCCTGATTCACATTGAGGCAATCCTCACTGAGCGGGTTGCCACCAAAACCGAGTTGCAGCAGGTGCGCGACGATTTGCATCGGCAGCTACTCACCATTGAAGCAAAACTACAAATGTTACCCTGATGGGAGGAATCATGGATTACGCGAAGCTATTTGAATCGTTGGCACAAACCGCCAAACTGCTCAAGGAAATGCGCATCGAAGAGATCGATTTTGCACAACTGGCCACCGAGCTGGAAAGTGTTGTTGCCGCTCTGCAATCATTGCAGGCAAGTGCCGCCATCGCCGATCAGTTGTTGCAACTGTTCAAGGACGAACTCTGTCACAAGTCGCGCGCGGTGGCGAAGCTCACCAGCGGTTCAAGCGAATTGGTCGAACGACTGATCAATGCCGACACGACCGATCTCGCCGACCTGCAGCGCATCAAACATGACATTGAAACCGAATTCGACCGAGTCTTCTCCCGCAAGCTTACAGAGTCGACAGGTGCGGCCGCCGGGGGAGAAAAGCCGGACGAATTCAAAATCTGAGAGGATGCCTTTGCCAGTCGCTGCCGCACTGCGGTGTAGCGACTTGTTCTGGAAGGGCATCGTGAACAAAATGACAAAACGAAAGGAAGATTATGGGAGTACGTGACCAAAACCTCGAAGCAACCGGCGCCGTCTACTTGACTTTTGACGTCTCGCAGACTGCCGGCGTAGATGATCTCAAAGACAGCGACATCGGCAAAGCGATGATGCTGGCATCAAGCAACCGCGTGAAAGCGACGACTGACGGAGCGCTGTTGCTCGGCAAGCTGGTCGCATTGACGCTGACTGACGCCGACAATGGCAAGCGCAAGGCGACGGTGCAAGTGGCTGGCGTGATGACACTGGGAATCAGCGCCACCTACCCAACAACCGGCAACCGGATAGCGGGCGCCGCCAACGGCAAGGTCAAGCAAGCGCCGGTTCTGACCGGCTACGATCCCGCCGGTGGCAATATCGCGCGCGGACTTGTGCTGTCGGTCAACGGAACCAACGATTGCACGCTGTTACTGGATTAATGCCATCGCTTAGGGGGGCGCACATGCCGTGAATGGCACATGTCCGCATGTGCCACATTAAGGATCACAAACAGGCAGCCGCACAAGGTTGCCCAACGGAGGAAGAATGGAACTAGAAAACTTGAAACAAATACCGGAGACGTTTTGGAATTTCGCCTCGCTTGAGAGCGAGATCGGAATATCAGGCAAAGGAAATGGATTGGCTGGAAAAGAAGGCAGATTGACTGGCGTCGATCTGAGTCGCGCCGGCAAGATCAATGTCACGCGCGAGACCTATCTGGAGGCGCAGTCCAAAGGGCAGAGTCTGACCGAGTTGCTCGAATCCGATGATTATGATCCATCGCCAGTGAGTGCACCGCTGGATGCGTTCGAGCGCCAATTGGCTGTGCACGGCATCCGTGTCAATGGCAGGACACCCGACACGGTAGAGAGTTTCTATCGCTCGGCGTCGTCGTTGATGCCGGAGTTTGTCATGCGTGAGGTGCGCAAAGGGATGGCGATGCGGCCGATCTACAATCAACTGACCGCCGCACAGACGGTGATCGGTTCCAACCGTTACTCGCCGCTGTACCTGAGTATTAACTCGGGCGATACGCGGCTTTCACTGCGTCCGATCGGTGAAGGGGCGGAGATTCCACAGTTTGTCGTTAACGAACAGCAAAAGACCGTCACCGTGCCGGAGTATGGCATCGCGCTGAAGGTCTCCTATCGCACGCTCAGACATCGCACACTGGCGCAGTTTAAAGTGTTGTTGTGGTATCTCGGCTTCAGGATGCAGACCGACAAAGTCGCCATGTTGGCGGACGTGATTCTGAACGGCGACGGTAATGGCAACGCCGCGACGGTTCTCAACACCGACGTCTCCGGCACGCTCGACTATGAAGATCTGGTCAAGTTCTGGGCGGAGTTCGCACCATTTGAGATGAACACGATCCTCTGCCACAAGAACAAAATGCGACAGATTCTCACTCTGACTGAGTTTAAGGATCCTCTGGCCGGATTCAAGTTTCAGTCAACCGGCGAGTTGGTGTCTCCGCTTGGCGCCAAGCTGGTCCGCTGCGATGAGATTCCGTCCGACTTGATCGTCGGCTTGGATTCGCGATTCGCCGTCGAGGAAGTGATCAGCCAGCCGCTGATAGTCGAATATGATCGGATCATCGAACAGAAGTTCGAGGAGGCGGTCATCTCCGAATCAATCGCCTACGCCAAGCTTGTCAAAGAAGCAGCGTTGGTGCTCGACGACACGTTCTAAGCTCCGGTGGGCTGTCTCGATCATTCGAGACAGCCCGCACAAGAGAGGAAAGCATGCAGAAACTGATTGATACTTCCACAGCGTTTTATGGCGGCGGCAATTCGCCGACGAGAAAGTTGTTCATGGTCATGACTGGTGCTTACGCAGGCAGACAGATAGTCGTATATGCAACGTCACCGTCAACGATCAAGTTCAGCTATGCCGATCCCCCATACGTAAGTTGGTCGACACCGCAGACAATTGCGACAAATGCCGCCGATTATCCTGTGTCTGCCGTGATAGACGCTGCCGGCAATGTCTATGTCGTTTTCTCGGCGCAAACGACGCTCGATCTTCTGTTTCGCAAACTCACATTTGCAGCGGGTGTCTGGGCGGTTGGCAGTGAAGCAACCATCTACAATGGCAAAGACAATTTCTTCCCGACAATCCTCAAAGACGTTTTCGGCCAGTTATGGGTTTGTTGGACTTGCTACGATTCCGCTTCCGGAAACTACACTTTGCGCTACAAACAATCGGTTACCGAGGGTACGCTCTGGGGGAATGGGCCGAGTGATGCGGGCGAAGCGTTGACGGCTGGTTCGACCGGATGCTATCACCAGCTGGTCTACTTGCAGCCCTATGTCTACTGCATCTACACTGATGCCGGTACCAAACTGGCATATCGCCGCATTCCCGAAGGTGGCACCAGTTGGGATAATGAGATCACGCTCTACACCGGATCGTTATTGACAGACGGCTTCTCGGTTGCCGTGTCGGAAGCGGGGGCTTTGGTTGGTGTCTCATTCAATGCTTCCGGCAAGCTTTGGTACCTGGAATACGACACCGACAGTTGGAGCGGCCTCCATGAATTGGCAACTGGTCCCGCGACGCCACCGCTATTGGTGTTCAACGGCACAACGCCATACGTGCTCTATGGCGTGTCGGTCGGCGCCGGTCAAACTGAGCTGATGTATCGCTGCAAAAGCGGTGTAGGTTTTGCGGCAGCGGTCAGTGTTTGTCCGGAATCGTCGCGGTTCAAGTACGTAGTGCTCTATGACGCCAACGGATCTCCCGATTTCCGAGACTTGGGCGCTGCCGCCGGTGACAGCACTGCCGCCGATGTGTATCATCCGACTTCAAACAAGCTGATCCAGTCGGTTGGCGATGCCATCTATCTGGGATCTGACGAGATATTCGCGGCGTGCGAAATGATTCTCTCGACAGCAGGCGACACATCGGGCGCGGTGACCTGGGCATATTTCGATGGCAGCAATTGGACAGCGTTTACGCCGCAATCCGGAAGCTACAACTTAGACCAACTCAGCAAGAAAGTGCGTCTCTGGAATGATTCGGCCAGTGCGCCTTCCAACTGGCAGAAGTCTACCGTCGCCAATCTCAGTGCCTACTGGATCAGAATCACAGCCACGGCTGCATATACCACCGCGCCGATTGGGACGCAGATCACGCCACTGGCAAACATCAACTATCTAAATCACTAAACGAGGCGAGGACATGGCATTTACTAACATGAATACGGTGCGGCAGCATCTCAGGCAAGAAGGAGCTGTGCGTGACACGTTCGCTGATGTGACGGTGCAATTGCTCGCAGCATCACCGGTTGCGTTGCTGCATGCCAATCTCAAAGCCGGAACGGTCAGAGTTAAAGGCAAGGAGATCGGCACACCACGGTTTCAGACCGTGACTTTGGCCGCGCAGCCGGTTGTTTTGGCGAGTCAGCAGGTTATCCCCGATAGCGTCGTGGTGGCATCCGACAGTTCGCTGGGTACGATCTACACCGAGAACACTGACTACCACGTTGACCACGTGGACGGCAAACTGGCGCGCATTGCCACGGGAATGATCGGTTCTGGGGCTGCCGTCGCGGTTTGGTACTACGCCTATCGACTCTACGTCGAAGGGGTCGACTTCACGGTCAACTACGAGAAGGGAACAATCAGAAGGATAACATCCGGCGCGATTGAAGACGGCCAAACCGTGTTTGTCGACTACCAGACGCTGACTGGTGGCTTTGATGATGCACAGATCGCGAACGCGATCACCGAGGCGGACGACCTGCTGCTGAAGCTGATCGATGTGTCCTATCAGGACTCGGCAGACCAGACGCTCATTACGGCGGAGACTTATCTGGCGCTCGCGATTTTGTGTCGGGCCAAAGCCGCGGCCGCATTGGAGACAACCAGCACGAGCGGCGCAGCCCAGATCGCAGTCGGCTGGAGGGAATTGGCGGACAAGTACTACTTCGATGGCACGCAGTTGGCGGCGCGGTTCGCGGGACAGCGCCCGGTACTTAAGTCACCAACCGTGGTAACGGGAGGGATCGAGCGATGAACCCGACTCTTAGTTACCTGCTCGGCAAGAAGATGTGGTGGGTCTCCGGCATTAATGTCTGGGGATCGGTGGCGGCATTCGAGCCGCAGTTTGTCATTACCGAAACCGAAGGGTCGACGAAACGCCTTGTGCATATGAAAGTTGCGCTCGGCGGATCGGTACAACAGCTCGAGTATGGCGATCTAGCCGATGTCAAGGGCAACAAGCTTCCCGAACTACTGATCAATCCGCGCGTGCTGACGATTGCCAAAGGAAACATCCCGGTGGTTCTGCAGGGGAGTGAAGGTGAGAAATCGTTTACATTGGCGAAAGCGGTTCAAACCTCGCAGGTGGCGGCAGTCGACCTGCTGATAATCGAAATGGGGTGAATGCTATGATGAATGTGCAACTACAGGGACTATTGTGCCCGCATTGTGGTGTCGTGTTTTTCGCCGAGAGTGACGGTGTGTTCCGTCGTTGCCCGGTCTGCAGGCACCGCTTCAAAAAGACGTCGTGTGAGCTTCTGGAAGCCAGTTTGGAGACGGAATAGCATGGCGAAAGCGTCCGGGTCACCCAAAAAGCGCCCGAGCGATCTGGAAGTCCTGGAGGAGATTCAGGACAAGATCATTGAGGAGTTGCGCAGCAAGGAAATCAATCCGAAAGTCGGTGATCTCCTCAAGGCGCTAGAATTGAAAATGAAATTGAAGCTGCCGGAAGAAGAAAAGCAGAAGATCTGGGAGCTTATCAATCAACTGCGGAAGGAGGAACTGTCATCAGAAGCAGAGGAAACAACGGCTACCGATTCAGCCGCATCGGCATAGTCGTGTTGTGCGTACTGGTATTCGGTGCATCCCTGACGGCCGCCAGTAAACGTGCGGCGTTGGTTGTCGCGAATGTCGCGAACAGGGGTTACGACACACTGCTATACAACTCTCTGGTAAACGATCTAGAATACAATGTCCGTTGGATTACGCCGGACACCGTGGCAATTCGTACGCCGGCATATTTCGATACGGCGTTTGATGTAGTGATCTGGTGCGGTAATGAAGTCGCCATACCGTCGCCATCGGCAAACGCGGATACAGTAGCGAAGTCGCGGGTGGGATTTGTCAGTCTGTTGTCGGAAAATTGGAACGAGATCAATCTCGGCATCAACTCCGACGGCACCAACGGGCGAACGGCGGAGAATGCCGGTTTTGTGCGGGCGATCAATCGCAACCATTGGATCACGCGGGTACTGCAGGACACGGTGCTGCTTTGGACGCCGACATCGTTCGGTATTTACGGACTGGCATTTCCGGACACGTTTCATAATGTCGCGCCGTTGATTATCGACAAAGACAACGCGGGCGATACGGCATTCGTGCATCTGGCTGTGGCCGATAGCGGCGAGACAATGATCAACACCGGTGATGGCGACAACATTGCCAAGGGCAGGCGCGCGTTTCTGGGGTTATTTTCGGTGACCCAGACGCAGCGGGACTCATGTCAGTTCTATACAATATTTACCCGCACGGTTGCCTGGGCGGCGCGCGATACGCTGAATCAGTTTGTTACGCATAACGCCTGTTTCAGCGGGTGGATTGAGATCGAGGACGCATTCGCGGAAAACTCATCCGGTACCGATTCGCTTGAGAGCTATGGTGGCTGGCCTGATCTTTATACCGGGTTCGACTTCGATCCGAAAGTGACGTTTATGAAGATCAAAAACGATGCCATGCAACGCAAGTTGTGGCAACCGTCGCCCGTGGTGGAGCAGTTCCAAGTGCACACGAAGGTCAAGCAAGTTGCTAACGATGCGGAGGATTCTCTGTGGGAGTCGACCAACGGAATCAACCTATTGAAGCTGCTCTGGAAGTGCGGTCGCGCGACGGGTCAGACGACCACCGACTATGTTTGCTGGACCTACCGATACAAGCAAAGCCCAGACAGCTATCGGTGGAACCTCGGCGGAGCACGGGGACTCAACAGCGACGTGGTGGACACCGTACTCGATTCGCTGCATCAGAGTCGCAGCAATACGGCGACTGGCATATCGCTGACCTGGAACATCCCGCCCCAGTACGCGGTGCGGATGATGGGAGATACGCTGAACAACCACGGTTGGGTTTGGCACAACTATTGGAACAATCAGAATGGGCAGCTAAACGACGCTGAGATCATCTACTATTCGTCGGAAGAGAGCGCTATCGCCAACCGTCCGCAAATTCGAGTCCGCCTTTCTACTTATGGCGGTTCAGCGCGGCGACGCGGTGAGGTAGTCGGCGCGGGTTTGATAGGAGATTAGGATGAAGAGAATACTTGTAATGCTTCTGCTGTCGGCCAAAATCGCGATGGCTGGGATATCAGTGATACCGGTGTTCGTTGGCAGCGGCGCGACCGATTCGGTGTTCGTCACCTTTTGCACTTTTGACACGACGCTCTATCCACGCCTCGCCGACGCCGACAGCATCATCGCGCTACGCTTTGGTCCTGACAACACGATGATCGATTCGTTGTCACAGACAGCTGCGAATCTATTCAAGGTGCGCAAAGGCTGGTATGAGATCCATTATCGTGGCTCTAACACAACCGGAATGCTTGGGAATTATCGCGTTTATGCAAGAGTTAAGATCGGTGGCGATTGGCGTGGCGCGGCGTCAGCGGGCTATCATGTGATCGGCAAAGACGTCGGCAACTACTTCGCCCAACTTGCGGCGGAAGCCGATTCGATCAAAGACACGCTGGGGCTGCTGACGTTGCGAACGACCGGATCGGGGAACGGCGCGTATGCCTGCACATTGTTTGCGTTCGAATCAACCTCGCATGCGGCGATTCAGGGGGTGTTTGTGAGAGCGCTAAATGCGACCGAGACGGCAACCGCGGCGATAGGGAATTCGGACTCTAACGGAAGATTGATCTTTGCCCTCGATGCCGCGAGTTATCATCTATTGCCATACTTGACCGGCTACGTTTTCGGCAGTTTGCCTCAAGCCATAATGGTGACAACGGCGGGAGCTAACGATACGATCTGGGCGAGCCGATTTGATCCGGGAAGCCCACCGGCAGCGTCGCTCTGCCGAGTGTATGGCTATGTGCAAACATTAGGAGCCGGCGGGCTGGAAGAAGTAACGGTAACGGCACGGATTGCGAAGACGCCGTTGCAATATAATGGTGTCGTGGTGTCGCCGTACAGCGTATCGACCGGCACCGATTCGACCGGTTATTGGTATCTTGATCTGATTCCAAACAGCGACTTGCAGCCGGACAACACGAAATATGATTTCACTTTCTACTACTCATCAGGGACGATCTTACGAAAGCAAGTGGTTGTTCCGGATAGTGCGAGTTTCTGGTTGCGGTGGTAACGTCCCTCTATGACAAGGGCGCCTGAAAGGCGCCCTCGCGTTTTGTTCTTATCACGAGCGATTGATAGCGGTCTAACACTCCTTGCACGGTGCCGAACCACCGGAGAAGATGTATGCGATCAAATACACTACATCAGAGATATCAACCGTGCTATCGCAGTTAGCGTCTCCAGCAAGCAATGGCGATGGCGCCGAACCACCGGAAAATATATAGGCAATCAAATAGACCGCGTCGGAGATGTCGACAGTGGCGTCACCATTGGCATTCCCGCAGAGGTATACGGTGACCGGGACGGAGACCGTGTCGATATTGCATGTATCCCTGATTTCAACTCTGATCAGTTCGGCAAACGCAGTATCGGGTGCAAACCCCACTATCGAATCGTTCCGTACTCTGCACCAGTGCGGATACTGCAAGTAGGAAATCGTAAACTGACCACCGTCCGCATCTGAAACAGTTGGGTAATAGCCATAGCTCGTATGGAAACGAACGAGAGTATCAACTGCGCTCACGGTCACCACTGGATGGAAGCTGTTGCAGGGATCGCAAGCGTCGCCGATGCTGTCGTGATCGTAATCCTCCTGACCGGGATTGTAGACTGCTGCGCAGTTGTCGTAGGCATTGCAGATGCCGTCGCCATCGGCGTCGCCACTGAAGCGAAGATCGTCAAGTGTTCGAGCAACATTTGATATTCTGACTTCGCCGATGACTCCGTCGAATCCTCTTGGGACTCCGTAATCGGTAGTGTTCACGCCGATCAGCATGCTGTCAACACCACTATATGCTATCTGGAAATCCGTCGTGTCAGGTTGTACAAACGCGCTGTCGATGAATACCTTAACCTCAGTCCTTGAGCCTGAATCGATCTTACGAAACACGACAGCCACGTGCATACAACCTGGATGATCCGCGGAATAAAAGACAGGCCTCCAGAGACGATAGCCGGGCCCATTTCTGATGTCTACATACACGGCAATTGAGTCATTTGACAAACGATAAAATGACATCTGATATCCGCCGACCTGTTGCCTGCAGAGCGTCGAAATGATAATGTCCTCGTTGGTGCTGCTTGGCATGCTCGCTGAGGGATCTCGCAGCCGTACCACGGCCTCCAAGGTGAAGTCTCCCGTGAACTTCAGTGCGGAACTAATAGGCATAGTGACATAGCTAAAGGAACCACCCAAGAGCAATACATCACTGTCATTGCAAACAGCGCTGTCCAAGGTAATAGCATTTATCAGTTGGCCATCGTGGTGATATGGCGATGAATCAATAACCGTATCCCTTTCGTTGAAATGATATAACGCCACGGTGTTGGAATCCAGACAAAGTTGTCCTTGCGCTTGAATAGGCTGAACTGACAGTGGCAGAGTTACCGCTAGGAAAAGTGTGAAAATAAGCAACGACCAATGCCTTCTCTTTATCTGCATGTGAACCTCCCATGTATTAGGTGTTATTCAGTTTCTGCCGCCTGATCTCGGTATGGAGAGTTATCTCAATTTGACGCGCAATTTACGCCCACCCAACTTGCTCTCTTTGTCTGCGCGGGGTAAGTCGGGACGGGCATGAATAACTCATAGACACCAATCCTTGTTGTCCGTTCTCGGATGTCCGAGGTATGGTGCTCACGACACCTCTAAGTGTTTTCTTAACAGCAGGATACTCTTAAATCCTTGAATTGTCAATTGGAATCGGCCTAAACAGTCGAGAATTCGCCGCTAACGGTCAGCAACTCGTGATCTGCGGAAAGTGCGTCGCAGGTAGAAGATAAACGACAACGGGACCATGGCGACGGCGAGATAGAGGAAGGTTAGATGCAGTGCGTGCCAGGGGGTCAGATAACTGACGACCGCCACGCCCCAGGCGAGCGCGGTCAATCGACCAAGCATATTCGACATCGGTGTCGGCTGGCCGATGGCGATATAGAAGGCGGCGCCAAAGAGGAGTGCAACATCGCGGGCGATGACGAAGATGGCCGCCCAGACCGGGAAATCGCGATAAAGAACCAATGTCACCACCAGAGCCGCAGTGCCGAGTTTGTCACCGAGGGGGTCAATGATTTTGCCAAGCTCGGATACTTGATTGAGTTTGCGGGCTAGGTAGCCGTCCAGGATGTCAGTGACCATGGCAAACAAGATCAGCAACAGAGCCGCGGTGTTTTGCCCACGCACCACCAGGAAAACCACCACCGGAATCAGGAGCAGACGCACCGAACTAAGGATGTTGGGTATCAGCAGGAACTCTCGAGCATGGATTCTCATATTCGGGATGTATTATCAGTGGATCAAATGCGAGAGTCAAGGAGTCTTTGCGTATGAGCAGGAGGTCGCACGTCCCGCAGGGGGAACCCATGATTGGGTGGAGTCGGCAGAAACGTTGCGCAGTACGGGATCGCGGGACGTGAAACCTGACGAACACACTCTCACAATCGAAGGTAAGAATCGCCTCACAATGGGTCAATATTCTGATACATATTGAAACACGATTCCACCTCAAGACCGCGCAAGGTTTCATGTCATTCGCCGAGAAGACATGTAGTGTTCACTGAGGTGACACTCACACTATGGTACCAGGTTGTGTGAAAACAGAAAACAAAGGCAGAAAGGAAAGGGAAAGGAGGTGAAAGATGATAAGCGGAATAGGACAGCTTAACTGGACAAGTGGAACAACTGCTACGTCCGCACGACCAAGCCCCGCCGAGATGTTCACCAAGATGGACACCAACGGTGACGGTTCTGTTGACAAAGCGGAATTCACTGCGTTCGGCAAGCAAATGGCCGCCCAGATCGGCAAAGCGGACAAGTCGGAAGAGATCTTTGCGAAGATCGATACTGATGGCGATGGCAAGATCAGCAAAGCTGAGAATGAGGCTTTTGCCAGCCAGATGCAGGCGATGGGACCGCAGGGTGGCCCGCCGCCTGACGGAGCGAAGAGCACCGACGAGATGTTCACCAAGATGGACACGAACGGTGATGGCTCCGTCGACAAAACGGAGTTCGAGACGTTCTTCCAGCAGATGGCGAATAAGACCAACTCTACGGACACGTCCAGTGACCTCTTCTCGCAAATCGACACTGACGGCGACGGAAAGATTAGCAAGAGCGAGTCTGATACGTTCGCTGCCAAGATGGAGAGCCAGATGCAGTCGATGCTGGCTAGCGGACTCTCCACGTTGTCGAGTTCGCAGCAAAGCAGTGCATCCGATAGCAGTACGCTTTACGACACCATTGCACAACGCTACGCACAGTCTCTATCAACCAGTGCACAGTCTGCTGTTGACTTGCTTGGCTGAACCCCCCGTGCCGGCCGAGGCCAACCACTTCGGCCGGCAGGTCTTTCAGAATCCCGAACATTTCTGCCCAAAGCGCAATTGCTCTTTCCCGGAGACGACTTAGCCGCAAGTTTTTACAAGTAGTCAATGTCCAAGTGTTATGGGAGCTAGGCTGAGAAGGACGCTCGATGCGGCCCCCGTCTGAGGAAAAAGAGTTGCCGGTGATAGAAATTGTTGCAGGGTCAAAATCTGCCACGTGGTCAGGCCGTTACGGTTCTGCCGCCGGGCGAATTTGACAATCGACAAGATGGTGGCCAAAACTGCAAAGAATTTTGCCATGTGCGAGGACAGACAGACTGTCGGCATAGGCGGTCTCGAGGGTATAGAAGCGATTTGTCGAGGTGTTCGGTGCAAGCAAACAGGATTGAGAAGGCATGTTCAGACGGGCGAGATATCAAGAGCGTGGCTCCGATAGCTCGTGTATTGCTGGTCGAGGATGATGTCAAACTCTCTCGACTAGTAAAGGAGTTCCTGCAGCGTCGTGGTTTCGACGTTGCAGTCGAGGGGCGCGGTGATAGCGCTATCAATCGGATTGTGCAGGAGGTCCCCGACCTCGTTATTCTGGACATAATGCTGCCCGGGGCGGACGGCCTGGAAGTGTGTAGACGGGTGCGTTCGACGTACAAGTATCCGATTCTCATGCTGACTGCGCGAGGTGACGAAAATGATGAATTGCTTGGTTTAGAGTCGGGAGCCGATGACTACCTGACGAAGCCGGTGAGCCCACAACTGTTGCTGGCTCGGATACAGACACTGTTGCGACGGTCACGGCGATTTGATAACTCTGACCAGCACTTGGATTTGGGTGATATCAGTATTGATGCCAACCGGCGTACCGTCTACTCAGAGGACAAGCCGCTTGAACTTACAACTGCCGAGTTTGATCTGTTGTGGCTGCTTGCCAGTCACGCCGGCGAAATTCTGACTCGGGACCAGATCAGTCATTCGTTGCGCGGCCACGAATGGGACGGAGCCGAACGCTCTATCGATCTGTCGGTTTCGCGTCTGCGCAAAAAACTGGGGGACGACGGCAGGAACCCAGCGCGAATCAGGTCAATTAGAGGTACCGGGTATTTGTGGGTTGTTGACTAATGCGAAGACTCTACTTTCGCATTATTCTTGGTGTCCTGGCTATCCTGATACTCGCGTTTTCCCTGCCTGCGGTCATTTTCGACCACTTCGGGAGAAGGGATAACGGGCCGTCATTCGCGGGGCCGATGACTGGTACTATCGAGTTGTTGAAGCATCGCCTTGAGTACGTCACACCAACGCAGATCGAAAGCGAACTTGACTCGCTCAAGGTACTCCTTGACTTCCCGGTCAGGTTGGTCGATTCCGGGGACAGGTCGTTGCCCGGGGAACTCGGCTCCCGTGAGATTGTTGCCAGGAACGTCGGCGAGGGTTTTGGGGGTGGCCGCCAGATGTTTTTCGTGGCGCTGAGGAATACGGGCAAAGTACTAGTCATGGGACCAACACCCGGTCCGCCTTCACCAGATACTCGCTCGATTGTCATCCTGGTTTCGCTTGTCCTGATGATCGTTGGCGTCGCCGGGTTTGTAATGATCTCGCCGCTTGTGCGTAATCTGAAAGCGCTGGAGATGGCCACATCGCGATTTGGCGATGGTAACTTGGATAGTCGCGCCGTAGCCAAACCGGGAGACGTTGTGGGGAGCGTGGCCCAGCAATTTAATCTGATGGCCGATCGAATCCAGCGGCTGATTCAAAGAGAACGACAGCTATTGCAGTCGGTGTCGCATGAACTCAGGACCCCAATCGCGCGAATCCGTTTCAGTCTTGATATGCTGAACGATGCCGAGACTCGGGAAGAGCAACAGCGACGCGCGCAGGAAATCGATGGTGAGATTTGCGAGATCGACCAGTTGGTCGGAGAGTTGCTTGATTTTAATCGAATTCAGTCTGAGTCGACACCACTTGATCTCCAGACAGTCCCGGTGCGACCATTGCTCGAAGAAGTGGTGAGACGGCTACACGATTTTCGCCCGGCGGTAGGCATCGAGATAGTTTCCGGAGACGAGGCGCAGTGCCTGGCTCGGGTTGATCGGCTCTTGTTCAGAAGGGCGATACAGAACCTGGTCTCGAATGCCTTGCGATATGCGCGGGGTCAGATCGTAGTCAGGTACTCGCGCGAACAGTCAGCGACATTGGTCGAGGTCTGTGACGACGGTCCGGGAGTTCCGCCGGAACAGCACGAGCAGATTATGCAACCGTTCTTTCATAGTGATGACCGCAGCGATAAAGAGTCGGGGGGTGTGGGACTGGGGCTGGCGATTGTGCGCAGGATAGTTGCGCTGCATGGTGGTTCAATCACTATCGAAAACGCGGAGATCGGGGGAGCGAGATTTCTGACCCGATGGCCTGACGGCGGAGAGTAGACCGCCAGATATACACCGGCAAAGCTGTCACTTCACTCCTCGTTCCGCACGAATTCCCTTGACAAACTAGTTTGTGAGTGTTATGTTGATTTCTGGCTACATAACCATTCGTCTTACCCGTGCACCTTTGGGAGGCCGACATGTTTTGCAAGACAGCTTTGATCCTGACAGTGCTTTCGTTGCTCGTGATTTCTACGCTGATGGCGACGACAACTCCAAATTCATCCACTGCTATTCAGAAAATGAGCCAAATGCCCCTGGCATTCACCAAAAATATGGGGCAGTGGAACGACCGCGTCTTGTTCCGTGCTAGCGTGGGCGGAGCAACAATGTGGTTTACGAAAGAGGGCGTGACATATCAGTTTACCCGACGCGTTGATACCGACAACACACCCCCTGTCGGTCCCGTCTCGAGAGGGGACTTGCTTGCATCTACTGGCGCTGATCCGAACGCACCTATTCCCCTCTTAAGAGCGGCTGGGGGTGTGTCAGATCGCGATTCCATCGAGCAACTCATCCTCACCGCCAAATTCGTCGGTGCTAATCCAAATCCCGAAGCGGTCGCCGAAGGCCAGATGGAATACAAATGCAACTACTTCCTCGGCAACGACCCGACCAAATGGCATACCGATGTGCCCAACTACGAGGCGATCACACTCAAAGACATTTATCCGGGAATCGATTTGAAATACTCCGGCGATAACAACGGTCAAGCGGCGTATGAGTTTATCGCTGTGCCGAGTGCGGATATCGCGCAGATCAAGGTTGAATACGAAGGGGCCGAAGAAACCTCAATTGATTCCGACGGAAGACTGATCCTGAAAACCAAATGGGGGGACATGGTCGCAACCGACCCGGCGACCAAATCCACAGGTCTTGCCTCACCGCGATTTGTCGCGAATGCAGAGCACGCGCTTGGTTTTGCAGCCGATGGTCAGAATCTCGCCCAAGCGAACTCAGGGACACTTACATTGTCCTACAGCACCTACCTCGGCGGTGGTGGTGGTGACGGGGGATACGGCGGGGTCGCGGTTGATAGCAGCGGCAATGCCTATGTGACGGGCAGCACTTACTCTTCCGACTTTCCGACTTCGAATCCCTATCAGACGGATCAGGGCAGTTGGGACGTTTTTGTGACCAAGCTCTCCTGTACCAGCGACGGGCTGATCTACAGCACCTACCTCGGCGGTGGAAGCGACGATTGGGGAGAAGGCATCGCGGTCGATGACAGCGGCAATGCGTATGTGACAGGCTCGACTTGGTCTTCGGATTTGCCGACTCTGAGTTCCTATCAGACGGATCAAGGCGGTGTTGATGCCTTCGTGACCAAGCTCTCCAGTTCCGGCAACAGCCTGATTTACAGCACCTACCTCGGCGGGGAAAGCTACGATGAAGGTCAGGGCATAGCGGTCGATGGCAGTGGCGGTGCTTATGTGACGGGTTCAACTCAGTCTTCCGACTTCCCAGCCTTGAATCCCATTCAGACGTTTCAAGGCTACAATGACGTATTTGTGACCAAGTTGAGTAGTTCTGGCAATAGCCTGGCTTACAGCACCTGCCTCGGCGGGGGAAGTGAAGATTATGGATGGGACATCGCGGTTGATGACAGCGACAATGCCTATGTGACGGGCCGAACTTCTTCTTCCGACTTTCCGACCTTGAATCCCTATCAGACATATCAGGGTAGTGTTGATGCTTTTGTGGCCAAGCTGAGCAGTTCCGGTAGCAGCCTTATCTACAGCACCTACCTCGGTGGAAGTGGTGCTGAGAATGAGTACGATAGTGATTACCATATGGGAGGCATCGCGGTTGATGACAATGGCAATGTCTATGTGATGGGCAGTACTTATTCCTCCGACTTCCCGACTCTGAATCCCTATCAAGCGTATCAGGGCAACATAGACGTTTTTATGACAGAGTTTTCCAGTACCGGCAACAGTCTGATCTACAGTACCTACCTCGGCGGGTCGGGCAACGATTGGGGAGAGGACATCGCGATCGATGGCAGCGGCAATGCCTATGTGACGGGCGTGACCTACTCCTCCGACTTTCCGACTGAGAATCCCTATCAGACGTATCAAGGCAGCAATGATGCTTTTGTAACCAAGCTCTCCAAGACCGGCAACAGCCTGATCTACAGTACCTACCTCGGCGGGGGAGACGGCGACGCAGGTTGGGGCCTCGCTGTTGATGGTAGCGGCAATGCCTATGTTACGGGCAGTACTTTGTCCTACGACTTCCCGACTTTGAATCCTTATCAGATGTATCAATTCTGGGATGCTTTTGTGACCAAGCTGAGTTGGACACCCGACTATATTTGTGGCGATGCCGATGGCGAAGGAACAATCAACATTGCCGACGTAGTATACCTCATCGCTTATATCTTCTCAGGTGGTCCAGCACCCAATCCGCTGGCATCAGGAGACGCTGACTGTGGCGGTGACATCAACATCGCCGACTGTGTGTATCTGATCTCGTATATTTTCTCAGGCGGGCCACAGCCGTGCACGGGATGTAAGTAGAATAACAATAACGCGGCAGGCGAGACGACTGCCGGGCACGAAGCTTCAGGAGGAAGCAAATGAAGAAGACAGAGATTGTTCTTTCCCTCGTGATGTTCCTGTTGATGACCACGCTCGCTTGGGGCGTCAGCAGCATGACGGGGAAGTGGCAGAGTTCCCGAACGGTGTTGATCCATGATACCATTCATACAATTAGCGCCAATTCGTTGGAGATGTTCGTCTACAACAACGGTAACTTCGCCTATGACAATGCGAACATTTACGGCAAGACCGACGGACTCTATTACCCGCGCGGCACCAAGAAGACGATTATCTATGACGCCGGTCTTTGGATAGGCGCCAAGGTCAACAATCAGGTACGCATTGCCATGGCTGAGTATACATCCGAGTTTGTTCCCGGTCCGATGAAAGACGGCACATATCAACCAGACCGGGCCGCGTTTAAGGTCTACAAGATCAGGCGCGGGGACGATGCCGTGAGCAATCCTGACTACCGCGATTGGCCGGTCGATCAAGGTGCTCCGGTTGATGACCAAGGCGACCCCGCCATGATCGGTGACCAGTTCCTGTGGTCGGTATGCAATGATGCCGATTCGGCCGGGCACACGAACAACGCCGGAACTACCAAGCCGCTTGGCGTCGAAGTGCAGCAGAGCACGTTCGCATACGCGTGCGGTGGTGCACTTGGCAACACAATCTTCATGAAATTCAAGATTATCAACAAAGGCGGCAATCGGCTTGACAGCACTTATGTCTCTCTCTGGGCTGATCCTGATCTGGGCGCTTCCCGCGATGATCTCGTGGGTTGCGACACAGCACTGTCTCTTGGCTACTGCTACAATTCCGGCGCGGACGCTATCTACGGCGCGGCGCCGCCGGCGGTCGGTTTTGACTTCTTCCAAGGTCCGATTGTGCCGGGCGAAGCGAACGATTCGGCATATTCGTTTAGCGTATGGAAGAAGGGTTACAGGAAACTCGGCATGACCGCCTTCAGCAAGTACGTCAACGGTGAGGATCCTCAGTCGGCCATAGAGACATATCTGTTCATGCAGGGCTTCCGCAAGTCCGGTGGTGTGATGGAGCCCGTCGTTGATCCGGTTGCGGGCGATACGATAACCTACGTGTTCCCCGGCGATCCACAGACCCAAACTGGCTGGCTTGACACGGCTCCTGATGATCGCCGCTTCATGATGACCTCCGGACCATTCACGATGGCGCCGGGCGATTCACAGGAGGTAGTCGTTGCCGTGCTGGTAGGACAGGGCTCCGACCCGCTGAACTCGATCGGTGCTCTGAAGCTGGTTGATCAGCAGGCGCAAGCGATGTTTGACCTGAACTTCGGCTTTTCCGGGGACGTCGATGGCGACGGATCGGTCACTGTCGCAGACGTCGTGTTTCTCATCAACTACATTTTCATTGGTGGCGCGGCGCCGCAGCCGCTTTTCCTGGGGGACGTTGATTGCAGCGGCAGCATTAACATCGCCGACTGCGTCTATCTGATTAAGTACATCTTCTCCGGCGGACCTGAGCCGTGTGCGGGGGTGTAGTAGAGTAGAGTCATTACGCACACGAGGACGTACGTCGCGCACATCAATCAATGCAAGAACGCCGTCAGGAGCCTCTCCTGACGGCGTTGCTTTTTCTACCTCTGTTCTGTGTATGACGAACGGCTTGTGCCCACAGCATTCTTATGGCTATTTACGGACAGGGAGCGGGGCCACCGGAGAAGATGTAGGCGATCAAATAGACAACATCCGAGATGTCGATGCTGCCGTCGCAGTTGGCGTCACCAGCGGCGATGGTAGGCACCGGAGCAGCTCCACCAGCGAATATGTACTGCACGAGGTAGGTAACATCAGCGATGTTGATATCGTGACTGCCATCGGCATCACCATGATGAAACGTGCCTGAGCAATCGTATTTCATCATCCAGTAACTTTCGGCAACCTTGTCGTTGGCATCAAGCGCGCGTGCGCGGATGAGGTAGCTTTGGCCTTGCTGCAAAGAGGAGGCAGGCAACGCAGCTTTCCAGCCGTTGATTGGGTCGAAGTCGGCGCCAAAAGTAATATAAGTGATCGTTTCGAGTTTTGTGTGTAATGCAATGCCAAGATCGACGGGGTATTTCGTATTGTTGGGAAGATAGCCAAGCAGAAGCGAATCACCGCGCACTAACAAGAATGACTCGCGAAGCAGGCCGCCGATTGGATCATAGTAGGTGACCGGGAAGCTATCCGACTTGGCGCTCGCATAATTGACCTTCTGTACGGCGAGCCAGTGACCAAACGGATTGCGGATAGCCAGCGCGATTGTCCCTTGTTTGCCAAGATAGTTGGTTTTGAACCATTCCCAATCGGGTTTGCGTTTAACATCGGCTACAATCCTGCCGCTGTGCGTCTTGAGGTGATCGGTCAGTCCATATACGAGATCGTCATCCTCGGTGCCGAGGTTACTCCGAGTCTTTAATATCTGCGCCAGTTTCTCGACCATCTGCGGAATGGTCAGAATATTGGCGCCGTCCGCCATCAGCTCAATGTAGCCCTTGTCATAGAAATACTTGAAGAATGACG
>CAIYYT010000118.1 GCA_903930455.1 uncultured bacterium
GTCGACGGTCGAAGGACACGCCGGTCGCTTGATTTTCGGAACGCTTAGCGGCAAGAAGGTGGTCGCCATGCAGGGGCGATTCCATTTCTACGAGGGCTACTCGATGGAGCAGGTGACCTTCCCGGTCCGGGCGATGAAGGCACTTGGCATCAAGGTGCTGATCGTGTGCAACGCCACTGGTGGTCTAAATCCGCAATTCAAGAAAGGGGATATGGTGTTGATCACGGATCATATCAATTTCCAGGGACAGAATCCGCTTCTGGGCCGCAACGATGATAAACTGGGGCCTCGTTTCCCGGATATGTACAACTGCTATGACAAGGATCTACTGGATCTGGCGGAACAGACAGCGTTAAAGTTGGGTTACAAAGTTAATCGCGGCGTCTATGTCGGAGTAACCGGTCCCAATCTTGAGACCGCTGCCGAGTACCGGATGCTGCGTACGATGGGGGGCGATCAGGTCGGCATGTCGACCGTACCGGAAGTCATCGTAGCCCGTCATCAGGGAACGAAGGTTCTGGGAGTGTCAATCATCACCGATATGGGATTGCCTGATCATCTTGAGCCATGCAGTCATGAAAAGATTCTGGCATCGGCGGATATGGCCGAACCGAAAATGACGGAATTGATCGCTGCGATAATCGAAAGGATGCAGCTTTGAAATTTGATGAGCTAAAATCTAATTTTTCGTATCCAAAGCTTGAAGAAGAAGTACTGAAATACTGGGACGAGACTGATACTTTTCACAAGGGCATCAAACTGCATCAACACGCCCCTCGGTTTTCGTTCTATGAGGGACCGCCGACGGCGAACGGCTTGCCGGGGGTGCATCACGTCATCACTCGTACGATCAAAGACATGGTCTGTCGTTACAAACAGATGCGCGGCTTTCTCGTCGAACGCAAGGCGGGTTGGGATACACATGGTTTGCCGGTGGAGATTGAAGTCGAGACAGCGCTCGGTCTAAAGACCAAGAGTGATATCGAAAAATACGGCGTGGCGGCCTTCAACGACAAATGTCGCCTCTCGGTCTTCAGGTACAAGAAAGACTGGGACGAACTGACCAGACGCGTCGGTTACTGGCTTGATCTGGACAAACCCTATGTCACCTGCGACAACAACTATATCGAGACCGTCTGGTGGATCCTGGCGCAGTTTTATAATCGCGGTATGCTGTACAAGGGGCACAAAATTCTGCCCTACTGCCCGCGTTGCGGGACGGGATTGTCGTCTCATGAGGTCGCTCAAGGCTACCAAGATGTGAAGGATCCCTCGATCTTTGTTCGCGCCGAGTTGGTGGACGAACCGGGGACCAAGTTCCTCGTCTGGACAACCACACCCTGGACGCTGATTTCCAACGTGGCACTTGCGGTTGCGGCGGATGCGGACTACATCAAAGTCAAACGTGGTGACGAGAAATTGATTCTCGCCGAGTCGTTGGCTGACCGGGTGTTAGGCGCGGATTACGAAGTCCTCGATCGGTTCAAGGGTTCAACGCTGGAATACAAGAAATACAAGCCGTTTTTCAACTACTTCGAAGGCAAGTACGATAAGATCTGGTTTGTCACGGTCGCTGACTTCGTGACGCTTCAGGACGGTACCGGCATCGTGCACATGGCGCCCGCCTTTGGCGCAGACGACTACAGTGTTGGTTTGCGCTACGGTTTGCCGATATTGCAGGCGGTGGAACCTGACGGTACGTTGACCAAGGAAGTCACGGACTACGCGGGCAAGTTCATCAAGGACGCCGATCCTTTGATCATCAAGGATCTCGACAAACGCGGCATCCTGTTCAAGAAGGAAATCTACGAGCATTCGTATCCGTTCTGCTGGCGCTGCAAATCGCCGCTGATCTACTACGCGCGTAAGTCGTGGTACGTCAAAACCTCTGAGTTCAAGAAACAACTGCTGGAACGCAACGCAGAGATCAATTGGGTACCCCCCGAGATTGGCACTGGTCGCATGGGGGAATGGCTGGAGAACAACGTTGATTGGGCGTTGTCGCGCGAACGTTACTGGGGCACACCATTGCCGCTCTGGGTCTGCGATAAATGCGACAAGATCACCGCAATCGAATCGATAGAGATGCTCAAGAAATATGCGGTCGATTTTCCTGAGAAACTCGACCTACACAAACCTCATGTCGATCAGATCCACTTGCAGTGCCCCTGCGGCGGCAAGATGAATCGTGAGCCAGAGGTTATTGACTGTTGGTTCGATTCCGGTTCGATGCCATATGCGCAGTATCACTATCCGTTCGAAAACAAGGAACTGTTCGAGGCTAATTTCCCGGCGGACTTCATCAGCGAAGCCACCGACCAAACCCGTGGCTGGTTTTATTCTCTTATCGCGATCGGCACGCTGCTGTTCAATAAGTCGCCGTTCAGGAACGTCGTCGTCATCGGCTTCATCCTCGACAAAAAGGGGAAGAAGATGTCAAAGTCGCTCGGCAACGCCGGTGATCCGTTTGCGGTGGTTAACAAATACGGCGCCGATGCACTGCGCTGGTACCTGCTGGAGGTCAATCAGCCGCACCAGACGACGCGTTTCGACGTCGAAGGCATCGCGGAGACCCAACGGAAGTTTCTCGACACTCTGAAGAACGCCTATGCTTTCTTTGCGATCTACGCCAATATCGACGGCATCAAAGATCGCGCCGAGAAGCAGTGTGGCGGCGATATTGGCAGGCTGCTGGAATTGTTGGCGGGCGCGCCACAGGAAATCGATCTCTGGCTGCAGTCGCGAGTGGCAAGTTTGACCAAGGATATTGGCGCCGCATATGATCGTTACGACATCACCCGCGCCATACGTCAGATCGATAGTTTTGTAATCGACGAACTCTCCAACTGGTATGTCCGTCGTTGTCGCCGCCGCTATTGGGCATCGGGGGACACGCCTGACAAATTCCGCGCTTATCTAGAACTGTACAACGCGCTGGTGAATGTCACGCTGATTACTGCACCTGTGATACCATTCCTGAGTGAGAAGCTCTTCCTCGAATTGAGTAACAAAGGCTCGGTGCACCATCAAACGTTTCCGTCATCTGACGAGACACGGATTAGCCCCACGCTCGAGGAGCGAATGGATGCGGCGATCAAGCTGGTTACTCTGGGTCGTTCTGCGCGCAATACTGTGCAAATCAAAGTGCGTCAACCACTTCAGGAGATGAAGGTCAAGCTGCCCGTAGGCATTGACGAGGCCAATGTGGCGCCTCTATTGCAGGTCGTGGCCGATGAAATCAACGTCAAAGAGATAACCTTCATTGCCGACACTACGCAGGTGGCGGAATACACGGTAATCCCGAATTTCAAAGAGCTGGGCCCCAAGGTCGGCTCGGCGATAAACTCCCTCAAGGCGGCACTGGCGTCGCTGTCGGAAAATGAGATCAAGACGTTGCTGGCGACCAATGAACTGAAGGTTACCGCCGACGGGCGAACGTTCCATCTAACGGGTGACGAGGTACAGGTGCGGCTTACAGGCAAGAACAACTATGCTGTGGCTGCGGATGGTGGTTATACAGTGGCACTGACCACGGAAATCACGGACGAATTGCGCGACGAGGGTTTTGCGCGTGAATTGGTCAACAAGATTCAGAATATGCGTAAGGACGCCGATTTCCAGGTGACCGACACGATCACGGTCAATATCGTCTCCTCTGAGCGTGTAGTGGCTGCCGCGAGGAAGCATCTGGCATATCTGAAGCGGGAAACGCTGGCTAACGCGGTCGACTTTGTCGATACTGCTGATGGATTTCGTCGGGAGTGGGATGTCAACGGCGAAGCGGCGACGCTGACAATCCGACGATAGATTTCGCTTGCCGAATAGGCGGTCTATCGAGTATATTATTATGCTATGGAGTAATTGGGCGACCTCGACAGAAGGCTGAGATTATGCGCAAGCGCGAGTTGGAAAGATTTGAAAAACTGCTTCTGAAAAAGCGAGATGAACTCCTCAAAGAATTGGGTTTGCTCAAGAGCAGCAATTTGGGCACTACAACAAAGGAAGCGACCGGCGACCATTCCAGCTATTCCTTTCACATGGCCGACCTCGGCACCGATGCCATGGAACGTGAGAAGGCCTTTATGATGGCCTCGAAGTCGGGGCGGCTGCTCCATCACATCAACGAGGCTCTGCGGCGTATTCAGGACACTTCCTACGGCAAGTGCATAACCTGCGGAAAGAACATCAGTGTACAACGTCTGACGGCGGTGCCGCACGCTCGTTACTGCATCGAGTGCAAAGAACGCGAAGAGACTGAGAAGACAAAGGCGGTACGCAAGCAGTAGCCGCATGGTATGGCCTGACTCCTTCTCCTGGTCATCGGCAAACAAGTATTTGCTGAGACTCTCCCTGATTTCCGTACTCGTCCTTGTACTGGATCAAATCACGAAACAGATTGCCGTGAGTCATCTGGCTGCGCTTGAAAAGTATCAAGTGTGTGGGGACCTCGTGCAGTTTACGCTGGTTTTTAACGAGGGGGGCGCGTTCTCCACCCGACTTGGCTCGCCTCTGTTCTATGCGATCGCATCGATT
The DNA here is from genome assembly GCA_903930455.1 of uncultured bacterium. Classification (GTDB taxonomy): domain Bacteria; phylum Zixibacteria; class MSB-5A5; order CAIYYT01; family CAIYYT01; genus CAIYYT01. The sequence goes on from CAIYYT010000118.1 coordinate 4,534, forward strand.
GTAGTGATGGCTTTCGTAATCGGATTTCTATACCGCGAGGCCGGCCGGAACAAGCTGCTGGACTTGGCTCTATCGTTTGTCGTTGGTGGGGCACTTGGCAATTTGATCGACCGCCTGCGCTTCGGCTCGGTAATCGATTTTATCGACGTCGACTTTCCAGATATCCACCTTGCGCCCGGCAAGTTCCTCTTCTGGAATTTCCCCGGCTACGAGCTGATCCGCTGGCCGGTGTTTAACCTCGCCGATTCCGCAGTGGACGTGGGTATGGTGTTGATCATTGCAGTTTTGCTCTTCGGTTCAAGGAAAAGTCAGAATGCCGATTATTCGTGTAGTAGTTGATCCCAACGGGGCGGGACAGCGGGTTGACATCTATCTGGCTCAGGCTGGCATAGGTCTGTCGCGCAGCCAGATCAAGCGGCTGTTTGGCGAAGGGCGGGTCACGGTTGTCGGCAAGACGGTTCGGGTATCGCACATTGTCTCCAGTGGCGAAGAAATTCTTGTCGATCACTTGGAGGAACGACAGGTCGATTTCGTCGCCGAGGATTTACCCGTCAACATTGTCTATGAAGATGATGACTTGGCGGTGATTAACAAAGCGGCAGGTATGGTCACTCATCCGGCGCCCAAAAACCGGACGGGGACTCTCGCGAATGCGCTTTTGTATCGTTTTGCGCAGCTCTCGTCCGGTCATGCCAAGGGCTACCCCGGGCTAGTCCACCGGCTCGACAAAAACACTACCGGCCTGTTAGTGGTCGCCAAGAATGACCGCGCTCATGCGGAATTGACTGCGCAACTCCAGCAACGGACACTAAAACGTGAGTATCTGGCCCTGGTTTGGGGAACGATCCGGCCGCCTGAAGGGACGATCTCGGTACCAATTGGCCGTTCCCGCGCCGACCGCCGAATTATGACCTCCGGTAGTCTAAAGCCGCGGGAAGCCATTACTTTGTATCAGACCATTGAAAGCTGGGGTTGGCTGAGCTATATTGAAGTTGGTTTGAAGACTGGCCGGACCCATCAAATCAGGACGCACCTGAAAGAATCAGGCCACCCGGTGTTTGGAGATCCGGAATACGGTGGGCGGGCGACACGTCTGACCGGTATTGAGGCGGGTCATCGCCCGCTGGCGCGGTTGCTGTTGGAAAAAACGTCCCGGCAACTCTTGCACGCTGCTCGCGTTGAGTTCACTCATCCGACAACCGGCGAGCGCGTCGAATTTCGGATCGATTTGCCGGAAGATTTTAGACAGGTTCTGGAGCTTGTCCGTCTAAACCAATAGCGGTTCCTCGTCAGAAGGCGCCGATCGGCTGGATTCTGACTAGCGCGGAAGTGGAAATCCAGACCTTAGACAGCGGAGAATTCTCTGATTGAGTGTGTCGCGTGACGCTCGACTTTGACGAATAGAGGAAGAATCATGAAAAGACAGTGGACGATCATTCTCCTTGCGACGGTTTTGTTGTCTCTGGCGGTGGGTTCAAGTGCAGAGGCTGGCCGTAAGTCCCGACCATGGCCGGATATCAGTCTGTCAACCGTGCCTTCGATAGTGTGGATGGCGAATTCGTGGGCTTACGAAATCAACCACCGTTCCCCCACTTATCTCGGCGATCTCGACAAGATGTACGTCTCCGTTGCCTTCGGTTACGGCAAAAACAGCAACTCGCTGGACAAGTTGGGTCGCATACCTGCCGGTCGCTACGGATATTCATTCTACCAAGCCATCGATTACAAAAATTCCGATTTCCGGCTCGATATGTACTCCAATCTTGGCAGGACCACGTACGGTTCGCTTTGGGTGGTCTATGGTAAGGATCGCAACGAAAAGACCAAGAAACCGTTTCTGGAGGCCGTGCCGTCTCGTCTCAATTTCAAGACCGCGTTTGCATGGAAACCAAAGGATAATCTGACGTTGGGAGTGTCCGGTGCAATTAGCAACTATCCGTTGTCATACGTCTTCGCCCTGGAACCAAGTTCCCCGACGGTCACCGACTCGCAGCTGAGTCTGCCTTCCCGCGACGGCGAGAATCTGGTAGGCGAAGTTGACTTGATGTACCGCACGAAGAGCAACATGGATATCATTGTCGGTGGAATATTCCAACGCCTCTTCGAGAAATTCGATGCCCCGGATGCACCCCTTCTTGCTGATGGCAGCCCAAATAACTATAAGGATACTGCGATCGTCAAAGAATACATCTATAGTGGTGCGCCCAGAGTGTCAGTGAAGAAGACATATCCGTCGGGGAGTTACTGGCGCGCAGGTGGTACGTTCTATTTTAGTCTTTATGACTATCAATATGCCGGAGCTAGCCAGTATGACTATCCGAGTCTCTATAACCCTTCCTACCGCCTGCAAAGCTTCGAGACGCTTGTGCCCAAATGGAAGGTTTATGCCGACGGCACCAAAGCGCTGGGCGCCAACGCCGCGCTTTATGCCTGTGTAGAGACGGGCAGATATCCGAACGCACTGACCAAGAAGGATACTGATTTTGTGCCCCTGCGGATGTCCCTGACCGATCTCGTGGATTTGTCGTCAACGTCCCTACGCGTCGATCTGACAGGTAAACTCACCCGCATCTTTACCGGTATGATTGGGTTTGAAGTGCGTCAGTTCGCCAACGGCGATGACAAGACATTTCTGGATGATCGATCAATGTATCTCAAGCTGCGCGCCGGAGGTACCACACGTTTCTATCGCAACCTCTGGTGGTCGATTCGTGTTCCTGATTTGAGACTATACACGTCAAAGGCACTTGGGTCGGCCATCCTGTTCGAGAACAAGTCGTATATCGAGACGGATATTTTGTTCCTCGGATTGTAACGAAGTCAGATGCAAATCATGGGGCGACCCGCATATGGCGGTGTCGCCCTTTTTCTTTGTGAAGAGGTCACTGGACATAATAAAAAGGGCGCGAAAATCGCGCCCTCATGTGCAAGTATCTGCCGTAATCAGGTCAAATCAATACGCCATAGTCTTCTGCGCTTCGGCAACGATTTGCTCCATCTGGGGCAGGCAGGCGCGGTCGCCGTCGGGACCATAGGCGACGCGTGCATCAATAGCTGTGATCATGCCTATCGGTGCATCGAGATAACCGAACGCATCCGAGGACGTAATCGTGGCCGAGATCGTCGGGCCAACACCGCCTGGGAAGCGATCCTCCGACACGATCAGTACGCGGGCGCACTCCTTTGCCGATTTGCGAATTGTCTCTTCATCTAACGGTTTGAGCGTGCGCAGATCAATAACACGCGCATGAATGCCTTTTTCTTCCAGAAGCTGTGCCGCGCGCAAACACATCGGCAGTGTGATGCCATAGGAAATAATCGCCAAATCATGATTTGCTTCGTTATAGACCTTGGCCTGACCAAAAGGAATCATGTAATCAAGCGGCGGATATGGCCGCTCGATATTGACACCATCCCACTCGCGACGATTGTACAACGCCACAGCCTCACAGAAGAGAACCGGATCGTTGGACGCTATTGCGGTCCGGAACAAGCCGACCGCATCTTCAGCGTTGGAAGGAATGATAACATGCAAGCCGGGAATGTTTAGGAAGGTACCGAGATTGGCTTCCGAATGCCAAAACGATCCGGCACCCTGCTTGTAACCACCATACGAACAACGTATCACAACATTTCCCGGCTCCTGCCCTTTGGAACGTTGATGCACCGTGCAGATACGATCCTTCAGTTGTTGATA
>CAIYYT010000119.1 GCA_903930455.1 uncultured bacterium
AGTATTGGAGACTGTTGGGTGAGCTCTGACACAAGAAAAGCGCGGCAAACAATCCGTTTAGGGGATATCTGTCTTGTCTGAGGATGGCGATAGCGGCAGTTCTGGCTCGCAAGATTCCCCTGACGTATTGTCTCAGTTGAATCCTGTAGAGAAGAGAACAGGCGATCAAGCTAGAAAATCGCGACGTGGTCTGAGAACATCGGGAAACGGGATCGCGGAGCTATTCGACGATTCCCTCGACGCTCATATTGCACTTGATCGACGCGGGCGCGTTATCAAAGCTAACCGATGCGCAATGGACTTGCTGGGTAGCGAGCGAGAGTCACTTTTGGGAAGACCGTTTGTTGAATTTGTCCATCAAGACAGCGTCACCGAATTCTTACAGTTTCTGACCACTCTTCTCGAAACTGAATCCCGCAGATCAATTCAGTTACGACTCCAGGCTGGCACTATTCCGTCAATGGCCGTTGAGATACACGGTTCCTCGGAGGGACACTCGATTGATCAGAGCACTTGTCGCCTCGTCATAGTCGCTATCTCTCAGCAGTCACCTCTTGACGGATATCACCGATTTCTGGAAGATCTGCACACCACAATGAACAAGGTGTCCAGCAGACGGGAGTCGATATCACAGATTACAGATCGACTGGTTGACTGGCTAGGTTGCGATGCGGTCGGCATCCGTCTCAAGGACGGTGATGACTACCCATACTACGAATCGCGAGGATTCCCTGAGGAGTTCGTAGAGCTGGAGAATACGCTCTGCCTGACGGATGAGCAGGGGCGAACCGCGCGTGATGGCAACGGCAATCCGGTCCTCGAATGTATGTGCGGCAACATCATCTGCGGTCGGTTCGATCCAACGCTTCCTTTCTTCACTCCCGGAGGGAGTTTCTGGAGTTCCTGCACGACAAAGCTGTTGGCCTCGACTACTGAGGCCGACCGGCAGACCCTCACACGAAATAGATGTAACGATGAAGGATATGAATCGGTCGGCCTATTTCCGCTCCGTTACGGGGAGACAACCTATGGTCTGCTCCAGGTTAACGATCGTCGGGAGGGATTTCTTAGCAAGAGCCTGGCGTCGACATTAGAAATGGCGGCTCGGAATATCGCTTCGGCATTGGCCCTCAGACTAGCGATCGCTGACCAGGCTTCCGCCAAACTGGATTACGAACGCATTATTGAACTGGCACTGGAAGGTGTTCTGGTTCTGGATCACAATCGCCGCCTAAAATATGTCAATCCGCAAATGGCCGCAATGCTTGGCCTCAATGTCTCTGACATAGTAGGCAGGTCAATATTCGATTTTATCTTTCGCGAGGACTTGCCAGCCTACGAGGAGCGAATGAAGGAAAGGGCTGCGGGCAAGGCGAATCGCTACATGCAGCGTTTCCGTCACGCTGACGGCCATGGTGTATGTTGCATTGTATCTCCACAGGTACTTAGGGAGAAAGATGGATCGTTCGCCGGATCTTATGGATTGGTGTCGGATGTTACCGAGAATCTTCGGATGCAAAACACTATCGAGGGTCTGCTGCGCGGAAGTAGTGGGACGGGCGAAGAATTCATGCAGCGATTCGCGCGCCATGTGGGCTGGGCCTTCAAGGCCAAGGCTGTTCATATTTCAGAACTACTGCCCGGTGCTGCTCCAAGTGTCCGCACTCTGGGACTTTGCATTGACGGACGAAGCGCGACACAAGCCGAGCACGATCTGATGGGTACACCTGCCCACGCCGTACTCGAATCGGGACAGTGTTTCTACCCGGGGAACGTGCGCAACTTGTTCCCTGAGGATCGACTTCTTGCCGACACTCAAGCTCAAGCATACTGGGGTATGCTGCTGAAATCCGCTCAGGACGAGCCAATAGGGATACTTAGCATAATCTTCAATCAACCACTTGCTCCCGACGCTCTGACCGAGAAACTGCTTGGCGTCTTTAGTACAAGGGCGGCCGCTGAACTCGATAGGCACCTCGAGGAGAGACAGCGCAATCAGTCGGAATATGAGTTGAAAACGATCTTCGACAATGCGCCCGTGATGATCTTCATGTTTGACGGCGAGATGCGTGCGCGGCAGCTCAATCCGCTGGCGATCGATTTCGGCGGCGGTACTTCCGCTGAGCTGATTGGCAAACCCTGTGGCGACATTCTTGGTTGTTTGCACATCCATGATCATGTAGAGGGCTGTGGGCATGGCACTGCCTGCGAAGTTTGTGCTGTTAGACTATCCTTGCAGAAGACGCTTCGGACAGGCATTCCGCAAGCGGGGATCCTATTCCAGCCTTCTGTCGCTTTTGGTCAGCCAAGAACCGATTGCTGGATCAGAGCGTCGACGGCACGAATCGAGATAAGGGGGCAGCATCACGCGCTGCTTTTTGCGGAAGATGTTACAGAGCCAGAAAAGGCCAGGCAGCAAATTCGGCGGGGAGAGGTTCTTCTCGAATCCATCCACAAGGCGCAGTCGATGTTTATTGCCGGAGACAACATTCGGCTGGTCTTCGGTGAACTATTGGGAACTTTGGTTCACTTAACAGACAGCGAGTACGGGTTTATGGAGGAGGTTACTTGTGACGAGAACGGCATTCTCCTTAAAGCAAACCTTGCCATCTCTGATATCTCTTGGGATGAAAAGTCGCGGGCTTTGTATCATGATCTTGTTAACCGAGACTTTAGATTCGAAATGAAGGACGATCTGGCCAGTGCGCCTGCGATCTCTGGCAAGATAGTCATCGCCAATAATGTCGCTCAGGATGCGCGCTCGGGCGGAATCCCCGAGGGACATCCGCAACTGCGCTCCTTCATGGGTATACCTATATACTTCAACGAGAAGGTTGTGGGAGTGGCAGGTTTGGCAAATCGGCCGGGAGGATATACCGAGCAGATGGCAGAATTCTTTGAGCCATTTATCAGAGCAAGCGCCGCAATGATTCACACCATGCAGGCCACCGAGCAAGAGCAGAAACTGCAAGCCGAAGCCGTTACCCGAGAGCGGCAGTTGAGCGCAATTGCAGACTCTGTGAACGAGAGTATTGTTCTGCTTGAGCGAGATGGCTCGGTTAGCTTGATCAATCGCACCGGCGCTAAGCGATTTGGTAAAGAACCCGATGAGCTAATTGGCTGCCTTTTCTATGAGCACCTGGATACAAAGCTAGCCGCGTCGAGAAGACAAATTGTGGATGGGGTCTTCCGCAGCGGCTCTCCGGCTTTCGCGGAAGATACTCGAGACGACAGACACATTGAGCATTCAGTCTATCCAATTGTTAACGACAGAGGAGGTGTTGACAAGGTAGTCGCTTTCTCGCGTGACATCACCGAGCGCAAACTGGCTGAAGAAAATCTGCGGGAGAGCGAAGCGAAACTGATTGCATCGAATCTCGCTTTGGAAGAAGAGAAGGCGGCTTTGAAAAACAAGACTCTGGTTCTCAAAGAGCTCCTTGATCACATTGAAGAGGAGAGAAACAGAACCAGATCTGAGATCCTGACGAACAAAGAGAGGGCAATAGACCCTCTCCTGAAAAGCATCCAACGAAAATCCCCCAACGAACTTGTCGCCAATATCGAGAAGCTCAAGCAAGCTTTGGATGACATTGTCTCGCCGTTTGCCAACAACGTCTCTCGCAGGTTTGCCTCTCTGAGTCCAAGGGAAGTTGAAGTCAGTGTCATGATCAAAAACGGACTGATGTCCAAAGAAATCGCAGATTACCTGTGCGTATCAATACAGACTGTTCATAAGTTTCGTCAGAGGATTCGGAAGAAACTCGGCATCTCTAACGATGAAGTGGATCTGACGGACTTCCTCAAAGCGTTGTGAACGCCATTTCACAAACTGGATCTGCCGCTCCAAACTCCTTCACCAGCATATAGATATGACAGACCGGGCTCCTGATATCGTCCGTGGGACGCCTGTTCTCTGTTACCCGGCTCGCCTCGCCAGCGTGTATGTCGTTGTATACCATGCGCTTATGAAGTGTTAGAGGTTACATTCCGACGTTGTGGATGTGTATCGTTACTCGGTACATGGCGTACCTATTAACGTCCCATCTTGTATTCTTATGAACTGTCGAAAACTCCAGCATGAACGCGAACAAGAAGACATTCGAAGACATCGAAGTTGCAGCGCAGGGTGTAGACGTGCAGATGGGAGCGGCATCTTCCGGTTCCAAATGTGATTTGTCTTCCAACTCAGCACGAGGAGTCGCAGTGGATGAGCGGTGTGAATTCGGCGAGAGTGAGACGGGGAATGTTTCGTATCATCAAAGAAAAGGAACAAGCCTCAATCAACTGCTCTGGGAACTGAGCCGACTTAATCGACTGAGGATTGAGTAGAAGAGTACATGGTTGTCCCAGCGCCAAGAGGGGGCCGCTGGGGCGATTTGATAGACCATCTAGCAGAGTGCCAACTCCTCGGTTAGGTGCATTTTGCTCTTGACCATCTTGTTGGTCAGTTAACGACCGCCGGTTCTTTTTCATGATGCCTTCCGGCGGTCGTTTTTGTTTTCAGAAAATATTGATCGTTACTCCAATTCGTCATGCTCTTACAATTCGCAGTCTGCGCATATCGGCAACGAGCCAAATCCGATTCTGGCCTCGCCAGCTTCTCCCTTTGGGGCCAACTTCTCTGGCGTTGACCGTCCGGGTTTCCGGTGGGCCAGCGCTTGATTCAGCGCGAAGACCGCTTCCCCCGACAAATCGCCCCCAAGCGGGACTCTCAGCAACGTGTCATTGTGCCGGTGATCGAAGATTGCGTCAGTCGAGCTACCTTCTGCGGAGCTGGCCAAGGTGAAAGGAACCAAATCGTACACATCATCGCCTGCGAATTAAGGCGACTCGGAATCGCACCCGCCTAGGCAAAGAACATTCTTTCCTCAGTATGGAATCCACAAAACAACCCACCTTTGAGCGAAATAGAGCTCCTTCAGGGCTCAGCCTTCGGCCGAGAGGAGTACACATACGGCTGCAAATCGGCCGGCACTTTGAGACAGCGACTGACATATGTCGGATACGAGGCCTGTGAGTATACAAACTCATTTCGAACGCTATCAAAGGGCGATCCTCCTCAAAAGAGCGACTTACCGTCATGAAAAACCACAACGGAAACCAGCAAACAACGCAGCGTTCAAACGCCCAGATAACAACAAAGGGACAATTCCTCGACAAGAAACAACTCGCCGCACTCCTGGGACCCAGCATCTTCACAATCGACTCCTGGGTCTCGCAGAAACGAGAAATTCCCTTTGTGAAAATGGGAAAAAGAGTTAAATTCGCGACAGAAGATGTGCTGGAGTGGATTGAAAACAACAAACAGTATCCGATTCCATGATATGGCGACTTTCAAGAGAAACAAGACCTACTACAATCAGTACTATTCGCAGGGAAGACGGTATTGCGAAGCGATGTCGTTGCTTCAGATTTCGGTAAGCGAAATGGGAACATACGGACAATCTGCACAGCCCCAAAATAGCCCCAAGAGGAGTGTTTCTCAAATCAATAAAACGGGGCGTGCGGATAACGCATTGTCACATAATGTATTACATTGTTTGCCCTCGTAGCTCAGATGGATAGAGCAAGGGTTTCCTAAACCCTAGGCCGCGCGTTCGAATCGCGCCGAGGGCAGAATAATTCCCAGTGCGGATTATCTCTTCCGATTTTGTGATTATTCTGTTCCGACTGCCGCTACGTGGCCGGAGTCGCTAGTGCTTCGTTCTGCTTCATCGGTGCTGGCCGGTTGTGATTGCAGGGAGGAGTCGCTGTCGTGATTGGCGATGTCTTCTTCCTTGAGCACGACGTTTTTGTCGAGGTAGTTTAGACCCGAGAAATCATTCACTACGATGATCGCGATGCGTCGGTTGCGTGGGTCTATGGGGTTGCCGGCGATTTTCGGTTCAGTATCGGCAAAGCCACGTACTTCGCTGATTTGATCGAATCGCAGACCACTGCCATTCATGTAACGCCGAGCGCTGTTGCAGCGATCGGCGGAGAGTTCCCAGTTCGTGTAATTAGCGGTTTCGGCGTATTGGTGGCTATCTGTGTGGCCTTCGATAATGACCTTGTTGGGAAGCTTGCCCAACTGCTCGGCGATCACACCCAGGAGTATTTTGGTGTTTGCTTTCAGTTCCGCCGATCCTTTCTCAAAGAAGGTCTCGCCTGAGGAATCAAGGAGTTGGATACGCAGACCCTCTGCGGTCATCTGGACTTCGATCCGATTTTTCAGCGAGGAGAACGCCGGATCCTGTTTGAGCGCATTCGCAATGTCAGCAGCAGCCTGCGCCAGTTGCTTGCGGGCTTCCTTCTCCGCCTGCTTGCGGCTCATCTCTTTCATCATCGAGTTCCTGCTTTTCATCTCAATAATCGTGCTGCCCTGTTTGGGGAGCACCGAACTGGAGCCGCCTTTTTTGTAGCCGGTCGGATCTTTGAAGTAGCCGGCCACGTTCTCTCTAACGGCAGGGGCCTGGTTCACGAGCCACATCACGATAAAGAACGCCATCATCGAGGTGGTGAAGTCGGCATAAGCGACTTTCCACGAGCCTCCGTGGTGGCCGCCACCATGGCCACCCTTCTTCTGGACGATGATTATCGGTTCTTGTTGTTCTTTTTCCCGCATAACGGCCTGTCACTATTTGGATCTGGTGTCACGACATGCATTTTCGACTTCCTCGAATGTCGGGCGCACGGACGAGTAGATCGCGCGGCGCGCAAACTCAACAGCGATGGAAGCCGCAAAGCCCTTTTGGAAGCCGAGCATCCCCTGTTTGAGACATTCGTAGTAGCGGCTGGACTCGTCGTTCAGAGACTGGATGTTGCGGGCGATTGGCCCAAAGAAACCGTAGCAAAGCAGAATGCCGAGAAAGGTACCAACGAGAGCGGCTCCTACCTTCTCGCCGACCTGCTCCGGAGGACCGCCGATAGCACCCATAGTAATGATGATACCCAGCACAGCCGCAACGATACCAAATCCGGGCAGCGAATCAGCCATGTTGGTGAGCGAATCCGCCGGCTTGATCTCTTCGCCGTGATGGGTCTCCAGATCGAGTTCCATCAGCGCTTGCAGGTCGGTTGCGGAGATTGCTCCCGTGATGATCACGCGCATGGTGTCAGAGAAGAAATGAACAGCATGATGGTCTTTAAGGAAGCCGGGATACTTTTTAAGGATTGCTGAATCCTGTGGCTTCTCTATGTGCGTTTCCAATCCAACGAGACCGTCCTTGCGCGCGACGTTGAAGATTTCATACATCATGACGAGCAGGTCGACGAAGAGCTTCTTTGACGGTCCCGCGCCGAGGATCATCGGAATTTGTTTCCCCATCTTTTTGAGAGTCGACAAAGGCGTACTGATGAGAATGGAGCCGACGGACGCCCCGATCATAATGATGAATTCTGCCGGCTGGAACAATACCATCAACGGTCCGCCTTCCATCACGTACCCGCCGATGATTCCGCCGAAAACCACGAGGATTCCGATTATTGCAAACATGCGTGGCCCTTATCCTTCATGAAACTCATGAAACTACAGTTGTCACTCTGATTTCTTCGTCAGGTTTTGCAAAAAGCCGAACGCGAATTTGCAGAAAACCTGGCGAACGTGTTTTGCTCCAAGCATGACGTTTGCCCCTGTTTGGCAAGGTGTTGACGCGTCCAAGGGGGCCACTGGTGGGGTTTGGGCGACAGTGCAACGCCGTTTCGATCTGAATCAATTGACTGGGGGCAAAGCGCTTGGTCAGTACCTGCTTGTTGGCGACGTCTGTTTCAGTGTTTCAAGTATTTCGTTGTGCTGCCGATACTTTGAGGGAGCAGGCGGGTGTCCCCGCTGAGCAACGAGGTTGTTGTTCCGAAACAGCACTCTGCCTGCCGATAGTGAAATGCAGATGAAATGGCTTTAGATATTGCCACCATAGCCGGACTAATTGTCGGCATCGGCGCAGTTCTCGTCTCCTTCCTGATGGAGGGTGGCAGTCTGGGATCGATATTCCAAGTGCCGGCCATCATGATCGTTATCTTCGGCACTCTCGGTGCCGGTATGATCACGACATCCATCAACACGGTGATGGCAATTCCGACCTATCTGCGAATCGCCCTTTTTGGCAAAACGATTGATGCTATCGCCACCATCGATCAAGTAGTCTGGATGGCTGAAAAGGCACGGCGTGACGGGATTCTGGGTCTGGAAAAGCATATGCAGGATACGCCCAGCCCGTTTTTTCGAAAAGCGCTACAACTCGTGGTTGACGGCACCGAAGTCACGGAATTGCGCCAGATCTTGGAAACGGAGATGTCGTATGTCGAAGACCGTCATCGGCGCGGAATAGAACTTTTCAAGAAACTCGGCGGTTTTTCGCCCACTCTGGGCATCATTGGAACCGTGCTTGGTCTCATTCAAACGCTCTCAAGCACCACAGACACTTCACGAATGGCAGCAGGTATTGCTTCGGCGTTCATCGCAACACTCTGGGGCGTTTGCATGGCCAATTTGTTCTATCTGCCTATCGGAGACAAATTGCGGCACCGCCACATCGACGAGATGACGAATCTGGAACTGGTAACGGAAGGAGTTGTGGCGATTCAGTCGGGCGAAAACCCGAGAATGATTCGCACGCGACTGATGTCATTTGTCAACCCACCGGAACGACCGAGGATTTGAGCAATGGCGCGACGCAAGTTTGTTGAAGACAGCGAGGACACGGGTCGCTGGTTGCTAACATACTCCGATCTGATCACGCTCCTGTTGGCGTTTTTTGTGGTCATGTATTCCATGTCGCGCATTGATTCGAAGAAATTCGGTAGGATGAGTGAGCACTTGCAGGGTGCCTTTCATTCCGAGGAAGACAGAGGTCAGGCGTCCGCCGGCGAGTCTGATCTGGGATCGGGAGTGTTGAAGGTCGGACGACTGAAAACCGTTGCACAACATTTGCGTTCGTCACTCGGGACGAGCAAGGATCAAGTCAGCATGGGTGGGCAGGGTGTTCCAATTACGCGCGCGGATTCGGTCGCGGGACAGAGCGGTTTTTCGGCAACGGAGCCGATCTCGATGGAGATTAACGAGCGCGGCCTCGTGATTCACGTCGTCGAATCGGCGTTGTTTGAATCGGGTCAAGCGACGCTCAAACCGGAAGCGCTCGCTGTTCTGGACAAGATCGCCAAGGAAATTATGAACCTTCCGAACCAGGTCCGTGTGGAAGGACACACTGATGATCGGCCGATAACAACAACCCGTTTCCCATCGAACTGGGAACTATCATCGGCACGCGCGACGGCGGTGGTGCGCTATCTCATCGAGAAGCATGAATTTTCGCCCGAACGGCTGTCAGCCTTAGGGTTCGGAGAATACCGTCCGCTGGCGCCAAACACTTCAGATGAGAATCGAGCCAAAAATCGTCGTGTAGACATCGTCGTTCTGACAGACAATCTATCAAAGTACGAGCCAATACCTGCCGACACAGCCGGTGAGTTCGGTGGATTGGGCGAGAACTATTTTCAAGCCACCTTGGAAGATAATTCCGCACCTTAAGGATAACCGACCTTCCACTGGCGTTCTATTCTCCTGTCACTCAATCAATTGAATCAAATCGAAACATTCGGCACGCCTCTTGTATTGCTTCAAGTGGAGAATTGCACGTTATGGTAAACATTGTACAGAAGGCGATCTTTGACTCAGGGTTGATTCCCGCCTACGGGAAGCTGGCCGATTTGTCGGCGCTAAAGCACAAGCTGATTGCGTCCAATGTCGCCAACGCCAATACCTCCGGTTATCAGAAAAAGGAAATCGATTTCGACAAGGAACTGAAGAAGGCAATCGCGAAACCCAAGATCGCCTCTGCAGTGACTGACCCGCATCACATTCCTCTGGGAAACACACCGGGCGGCCCTCCCAAAATCAAGCAGATCAAGCAAACTGAGAACTCCACCGGAATCAATTCGGTGGATATAGATGAGGAAATGGCTGACTTGGCGCAAAACCAACTTGTCTTTGACTATGGCGCCGAGATGTTGTCACGCAGATTTAAGGATCTCAAAGCGGCAATCAGAGGGAGAGAATAGGTAGACCATGAGTAATCTGTTTTCATCACTGAAGATTTCCGGTTCCGGTCTTTCGGTATTTCGTCGCAAGATGAACGTGGCGGCCGAGAACCTCGCAAATGCGGAAACCACCAAGACCGATGCGGGGGGGCCATACCGAAAGAAGGAACTGCAGATCAGCGCCAAGCCCACTGCAGAACCGTTCGCAAAGGAACTGCAGACGGCACGGGTTGAATTAAGTCAGACCGATAGCCGTCATCTTCAGGAAAACGCGGTCTCGATTAACAAGGTGGAGAACGTCGCGCAAGCAACGAGCGAAGAGTATGTTGATCGCAATGAGCAACCACGAATGATCTACGATCCATCGCATCCGGATGCGGATGAGGACGGTTTCGTGGCCATGCCGAATGTTGATCCGCTGATTGAGATGGTGGAAATGATGACCGCCTCGCGGGCATACGAAGCCAACCTTTCAGCATTGCAGACCAGCAAATCGATGTCGAACAAAGCACTGGACATATAGTTGGGAGTAGAGATGAAAGTCAATCAGGCCAATTTGCAGCTCTACCGGATTGATCAGGCGCGAACGCAGTCGAGTCAGCAGGCTGCCAAGCCGGCGGAGTTGAATCCCTTTGTCAAGGCGCGTTTTGCCGATCTGCTGTCGGAGAATGAGCGGAATTTCATTGCGCAGAATTTCAAGGTGGATACGACGCCCGAAAGCTACAAACCAAAATTGGGTCGTATCATCGACGTAAAAGCATGAACGCGATAACCATCAACACTCTGCCACAGGAGATTTCGCTGCCGACCACAACGCCGGCTCTCAAGCCGGAGGTCAGCACCGAAAACTTCAAAGATACCCTCAGCAAGTTTGTGCAGTCGGTCAACGATTTGCAAACCAAGGCCGCTGATACAGAGACGAGCTTTTTGAAGGGTGATATCACCGACGTTCATCAGGTGATGATCTCGGTGGAAGAGGCGTCGGTGGCGTTTGAATTGCTAATGGAGATTCGCAACAAGTTGCTTGACTCATATCAGCAGATTATCCGCATGTCGGTCTAAGCACTTTAACCTCGGAGCATGGATGCAATGAAGAGGCTGTTTGAACATTTCTATGCTGTGGTGGGCAGGATGGCGCCCAGCCAGATACTGCTGGCAGCGATCGTCGTTGTCGGCATGGTCGTCGGCACGATCATGATCGTCAGTTGGGCAAAAGACCAGTATTTTGCCCCCCTTTATACCGGGCTTTCGTCCGAAGACGCCGGCAAGATTGTCGAGCGTCTTAAGGAAATGAAAATCCAGTATCAGATTGGCGATAACGGCAGCAGTATCAGTGTACCCTCCAGCGATGTTTACGAGACCCGCATGAAGCTGGCGACTGCCGGTCTACCAAGTCCACAGAATATCGGCTATGCGCTGTTGGATCAGACCAATATCGGCATGACCGACTTTCTGCAGAAGGTCAACTATCGTCGTGCTCTGGAGGGGGAACTTGCGCGCACGATCACCGGCCTGTCCGAGGTAGCTGCGGCGCGAGTGCATCTGGTGATACCGGAAGACCGCCTTTTCCGAGAGGATCAACATACACCAACTGCATCGGTCGTATTGAAGTTGCACGGTGCGATGCCGTTGGGTAAACGTCAGTTGCAGGGTGTCGCCTATCTGGTGGCTTCATCGGTTGAAGGCATGACGCCCGACAAAGTCACTATCATCGATTCCGATGGAAATTTGCTAAGCGGCATGCAGGCGAGTGATGAATCGGCGATGCTGTCGGCGACGCAGTTTGACATGCGCAAGAACGTCGAGGATTACCTGGAGCAAAAGGCACAATCGCTGATGTCAGGTGTCATTGGATCGGGACGTGCTGTGGTAAGAGTGACGGCCGAGTTGAATTTCGAAAAGAGCAACACACAGATTGAACAGTACGATCCGGATTTGGTTGCGATTCGCAGCGAACAGCGAACCACGACGAAGGGGAGTCAATTAGAGGGCGCCTTGTCGCAAACAAGCCCCGCTGCCGGCGCAGCGGGCGCGGTTGGTGCACCCGCTGGCGCGGCTGGAGCCGGCGCAGGTGGAGCCGCCACGATTCCGACAACGCCTGTGGCAACCAATACAACGAGCGACAATTCCGAGGATGTTATCACGAACTATGAGGTCTCCAAAACCATCAGGAACATCATCGGTGAAGTGGGCAGTATCAAGCGATTGACCATTGCGGTAATGGTAGATGGCGCTTACAAGGAGGCCAAGACGCCGGAAGGCGAGATCACGAAGGAATACCAGGCGCGTTCGCAAGAGGAGCTAAACCGTTTCGCTTCAATCATTAAGAATGCCGTCGGTTTTAGCGAAACCCGCGCGGACCAGTTCGAAATCGTGAGCCTGCCATTTGACAATACGGAGCTGGAAACGTCGCGAAAAGAGCTTGAACAGCCGAGCAAATTGACGACGTATCTACCGTATGCAAAGAAGATCGGCACGGTTCTGCTGCTTCTGGTAGCCTTCCTATATGTCAAGAAGAAGGTGAAGAAGATGTTTAGCGCGATTGCTAAATATGTCCCGGCGCCGCCTCCTCCTCAGTCAATGGCGGAACCGGAGATCGCAGCAAAGCCGCAGAAGCCACGGTTGATCGATACGATGAAGACGCAGGCCAAGGGCAAGAACGAGGAAATCGCCAAGGTTATCAAAACTATGATGGCAGAGGCACCGCAATAAATGCTCGTCAAGTACGATGAACTAACGCCGGTTCAGAAAGCCGCGATTGCGTTGATCGCTTTCGGCACTGAGGTGTCCGCTGAAGTGCTGAAGGGGCTCTCTGACACTGAGCTGGAGAAGCTCACCGTCGAAATCGCCAACATGAAAGATATCCCGGGCGACATCGAGGATCGCGTGATTCAGGAGTGCTACGACATCTTTCTGGCGCGAGAGTACATCTCTCAGGGTGGCGTGGATTATGCGCGCGCACTGCTTGAAAGAGCCGTCGGAAATACTCGTGCCGGGGATATCCTCAAGAGACTAGAATCGTCTCTGGTTACGTCGGGCTTCAACCTGCTAAAGAATATTGATCCTAAGCAATTGCTGAATTACATCCAAAACGAACATCCACAAACGATCTCATTGATTCTGACGCAACTTACGCCGCAGCAGGCGGCGGGAGTGATGACGGAGTTTCCGCCGGAGTTGCAGTCGGAAGTCGCATTGCGGATTGCGACGATGGAAAAGATATCGCCGGAAGTGCTAAAAGATATTGAAAAGACACTCGATATGCACTTCTCGGGCTCGGCCTTCCGCGAAAGTCGGCAGTCTGGTGGCGCCAAGGCGCTGGCGGATATCCTTAACTTGACCGAGACAGCCGCCGAGAAACATATCCTGCAGACGCTGGAAGCCGACAATCCAGACTTGGCAGCCGAAATCAAGAACATGATGTTCGTTTTCGAAGACCTTACGCTGCTTGATGACCGTTCGATACAGCGGATGCTCAAGGAAGTTGAGACTAAGGATATTGCCATTGCTCTCAAGGCCGCTTCAGATGATGTGAAAGGCAAGATTTACACGAACGTCAGCGAGCGCGTATCGGTAATGATCAAAGAGGAAATCGAGTTTATGGGTCCGATGCGTCTGTCGGATGTCGAAGCCGCACAGCAGCGCATCGTCGAAACGATACGACGGCTGGAGGAGGAAGGACAGATTGTCGTCTCCGGAAGGGGAGGCAAGGAAGATGTCGTCGTCTAATGTCTATTCCCACTTCGCCTGGACCGAGGATGCGCATCCGGTTGGCAGTGAGCAGTTTGTCGATCAGTATCTCCGCCAAAGGGAAAAAGACTCTCCAGAAGGTCAGCAGATCAAGCAACTCGAACAACAGCACCAGGCAGAAGTGCAGCAGGCGCGGCAGAACGGATACGCGCAAGGTGAAGCTGCCGGGCTACAGCGCGGGTTGGACGAAACCCGTCGTGTGGAAGCGCAACTGGCGGCAGCAATTAATGCGCTCCTTAGCCATCGGCAGACGGTATACGAACAGGCCAAAGCCCAACTTGTGGAATTGGCGTTTGCTATTGCCGACAAGATCACTGCCGCTCGCGCCGTCGCCGAGCGCGACACGGTTATAGAGACAATTGACCGCTGTATCGGCGAGATTCTCGACAAAACACGAATGAAGATCAGAGTCAATCCGGCGGAACTCGATTTCGTCAAGCAACGATTCGATGAACTGGTGAAAAGTAACGAAGCCGCTGCTGCTGCCGTAGTCGAATCAGACAATCGCGTTTCGGCGGGTGGTTGCATCATCGAGACCGATTCCGGCTCAGCTGACGCTCGTATTGAAAGCCAGTTGCACATGCTTCGTGAGAAGCTGATCACGCTGGAGTAATACCATGTCCACGTCGATTGATTTTTCCTCACAGTTGCAGACCGTGCAGCGAACGAATCCGATTCGTCTGGATGGCAAAGTCTGTCGGGTGATTGGCTTGGTCGTCGAGTCGATCGGCCCGCAAGTGTCACTTGGCGAAATCTGCAAGATTCACAGCCGTAGTTCCGGAAAACCGGTGTTGGCGGAAGCCGTCGGTTTCAAGGACAATCTTGTATTGATGATGCCGTTTGGTGACATAGAAGGGATCAATCCCGGGTCGGTGGTTGAGGCGACCGGTTCGATACTGAAGATCGGTGTCGGCCAAGGTCTCCTTGGCAGAGTTGTCAATGGACTTGCCGAGCCAATTGATGAACTTGGGCCGATAGATGCCAGCCACTATCAGCCGATCGTGGCGCACGCCCCCCATCCACTCAAGCGACAGCGCATCAAAGAGCAAATGCTGACGGGTGTGCGTGCCATAGATGTTTTCGTCAGTTGCGGCAGAGGACAACGACTCGGCATTTTTGCCGGTTCCGGTGTCGGCAAATCAGTCTTGCTTGGAATGATCGCGCGTCGCTCCGCAGCGAGAGTCAATGTCGTAGCGCTGATTGGAGAACGTGGTAGGGAAGTGCGCGAGTTTATCGAACGCGATCTCGGCCCCGAGGGTCTATCACGTTCCGTGGTTGTCGCCGTGACTTCGGACGAACCCTCGTTGATGAAAATCAAAGGCGCGATGACGGCGACGGCGATTGCCGAGTATTTCCGCAATCAGGGGCATGACGTTATCTTGATGCTGGACTCAATTACCCGTATCGCTTATGCACAGCGCGAAATCGGTTTGGCAATCGGTGAACCGCCTGCGACCAAGGGCTACACGCCTTCGGTGTATGCGATGTTGCCGAAATTGTTGGAACGCGCGGGCGCAGCCGAAAAAGGATCGATCACCGGTCTCTATACGATTCTGGTGGAGGGGGACGATTTCAACGAGCCGATTTCGGATCAGGTGCGCTCAATTCTCGACGGACATGTCACACTCTCGCGCGCACTGGCGCACCGTAAGCATTACCCTGCGATTGACATCCTGCAATCGATCTCGCGCGTGATGGTTGACGTGGTCTCGGAGGAACACCGCGATCTGGCGGGCGACGCTCGTAAGGTACTGGCGATTCATTCCGAGAACGAGGATCTGATCAACATCGGCGCCTATGTCAAGGGTTCTTCGTCGGAAATCGACAACTCTATCAAAAAGGTTCCGCAACTCAATCAGTTCCTGCAGCAGGATATCAATGCCGATACTCCCGATTTCGCAGCCGATCTCGAAAGACTGAAAGGCATCATCGGTGAAAAAATTCCAGTTCCGACTCCAGAAACTGTTGCAGGTTAAAACCTACAACAAGATGCAAAAACAAAAAGAGCTGTCGCAAGCGGAACGGATGCGACGCATGGAAGAAGCGCATCTGGCCATGCTACAGCAGCATCTTCACAACGAAATCGAAGCCCTTAAGGCGCAGAGGCGAGATCATGTCGACGTGTCGCGCCTTACGCGTTCGGTCCACTACCAACAGCGCCTACTTACCAACATGGCTACCCAGGAGCGCGTGATCACCGACGCGTGTCGCAAGGAAGAAATTAAACGCGGTCGGTTGATCGAAGCAACCAAAGAGGAGAAGACCTTTGAGAAGCTAAAAGAGCGTCAGCAGTATCGCTATCTTATCGAACTCGACCACCTCATGCAGAAGGAAAACGATGAGATCAGCAAGAATGTGTTTATGAGGCGAGAGCAGCATTAGAAATATCCGCTAGGACTTCGGCAATTGCCACCGTTTCTGCCGAGTGTTATCCCCGATCCACAAATGCGCGTTTTCCAAGAGTGAAACAAATTCCAATCCAGCTACGTCTATTGGAAGAGGACCTGCTGCCCGATTGTCGGCGCTTTGACAGGTCAGAGGAACAATGTTGGAGGAGTTCTCAATGGTTAGCAATCTTAGGTGCTTGAAGGTTGTCACTCTGATGATCGGAATAGTTGCGGTGTTTCAGTTACAAGCCTCGGCCGAGTCTGTAATTGATCTCAATCAAGCGCGGCAGTATTTCGAGGAAGCAAGAACAATATGTGAAGCGGACTCCGGTCACTTGTGGGGAATGTCCTTGTGTGTACCCATGATGTTCATCGACCAGCAAACGGGTTCTTTTGTTGCCAATGAAAATAACAACGACGAAACCCTGGAATCGAGCGGGGGACTCTTCATCGGAAAACTGCCGACGGAGATTGGTGCAGCTAACACTGCAATAGAATGGGGGGGAAGAAGATGGGCGACGGTCATGTGGCCACTCCCGGCAAACAAGCACAGCCGCGCAGATCTTATGCTCCACGAGTCGTTTCACGGCATCGAACGCGACCTTGGTCTTAGCTCGGCGGTGACTGCTAACGCACATCTCGACACACATGACGGTCGGCTGTGGCTGCAACTCGAATGGTTGGCCCTACGCGAGGCACTAAAGAAATCAGGAGAAGGGCGCAAAGTGGCGATACAAGATGCCTTACTGTTCCGCCAATATCGACGCCAGCTCTTTCCCTCGGCCACGAAAGAAGAGTGCCAGATGGAGATGCATGAGGGGTTGGCACAATATACCGGACACGTCTTATGCGGAGCGACGAGCGATCAGGTCGCGCGTCAGCTTGGTGTTCAACTCGATGCTGTTCGGACCGAAGAGTCACTTGTCTCCAGCTTCGCCTATTGGTCTGGGAGCGCATACGGCTTGCTGCTTGATACCTATGGCGCCGATTGGCGCAAGGGACTGACTTCCGCCTCTGATTTTGGCCGGTTGCTCCAGAAAGCCAGCGGGATCAGTGCTCTGCCGGTGACGTCCGAAGAGGTCGAGCAACGCTTGAAAACTTACGATGGAGCGAGCGTAAGAGCCTTCGAAGACGAGCGCGAGACCAGCCGCAAGCAGCAACTGGATAAGTATCGCGGCCTTTTTGTGGACGGCCCGATTCTCTTGATTCCACTGCAACAGATGCAGTTCACCTACAATCCAAGTAATCTTTGTCCGCTCGATACGCTGGGGACGGTCTACCCAACGATGAGATTGACAGATCTATGGGGAACACTTGATGTTCAGAACGGAGCCTTATTAGCGAGAAATATGATGAAAGTGATTCTCGCTGCGCCTCCTGACACTTCCGTTCGTCCCGTTGCCGGTGACGGCTGGGTGCTTCAGTTGAAACCCGGCTGGACGATTAAACCGGGTGAGCGTAAAGGGGACTTAGTATTGCGGCAGGGCGGAAGCAAGTAGGCAAATCCCCCCAAAAAGAAAAAGCCCCCGCTAAGGCGGGGGCTTCTCCTTGATAGCTGTGCTCGCTTATTTCAACAGCATCATTTTTCTGGTCATGCTGAAGTTGTCAGTGGTCAGGCGGTAGAAATAGACACCGCTCTGCACCTCACGACCATTCTCATCTCGGCCATTCCAGACGGCCTGCTTGCTGCCGGCGGATTCGTAGCCGTTGACAACGTCGACTACTTTCTGACCGACGACGTTGAACACGGTCAGAGTGACATGGCCCGACGCCGCCAAATTGTATTCGATTACTGTCTCCGGATTGAACGGATTCGGATAATTCTGCTTGAGCGAGTAGCTCTTCGGGACAGCGCTGTAATCGTCATCAACGCCGGTCGGTTGATCGACGAGCAGCTTGACGTAGATGGTGTCGATATCGTCAGTCACACCCATGCTAGTCGTCAAAGACACCTGCTTGATCTCGACTTGAGTGTTGTAAGTACCCACAGCCAGATCAGTGATATCAACGCTGAAGCTCACTGTCGATGGTGAAGTGCCGGTTGTGGCCGACATCGACAACCACGGTGAAGTTTCAATAGCGCCCCAGTTGAATTCGACGCCCGACAATATTGCGTTGGAGATGGTGACATCCTTGCTCGACGGATTAGCCTCACCCTTGCGGGCATAGAAACTCAGTGAATCAGGAGTCAACTTGATATCGACAGGGTTGTTGATGTGCAGGATGACTTTAAGCACCTGTGGTGAATTGGAAACACCCGCAGCGGTTACCGTCACGTCACCGAGATAGGAGCCGGGAGCGAGACCAGCGATGTTAACGCTTGCCGTAAAGCCGGAAGGGGCGGTTCCAGATGTGCTTGAGAGAGAGAGCCAGGTAGTGGCTTCAGAAGCGTTCCAGTCGAGACTACCGTTGCCGGTATTTGTGATCATCGCGCCCTGACCGGCGGGATTGGAACCCCCGGCGTAGGCGGTGAACGTCAACGTATCCGGCGTGATCTTGATGATCGGTGTTGAGGCCGCGATTGAAAACACCGCGGTATCGGAACTGGCAAGCAGTCCCGGATCGGTTGCTGTGAAGATGATCGATTCGCTGCCGCTCCAACTGGCTGACGGCTTGGTGATGGTGGCGACACGTTCCGCGCTGATGGCGACGGTTAGATCACTGTTGCCGGAATAGCTCCAAGTCATCTCAGCATCGGTGTTATCAGGATCTGTCACATAGCTGTCAAGATTGATGGTGGCAAACGTAGCGCCATATGACAGAATCTGGTCGGGGATACCGGCTACGACCGGCGGATCGTTAACCGGCGTAACGGTGAATCGGGCAGTGTCGGAGGCCGATAGGGTACCTGGGTCGGTCGCGGTGAACGTAAATAGAGCGCTACCGGAGAACTCGCCACCGGGAAAGGAGATCGTGGCGACCCTCGTAGTCGCATTGATGTTGACCAAAAAGTTGTTCGGACTGGCTGATGTCGCCGTCCAAGTAATCAAATTGTCTGCGCTCTCAGTGTCCGTGACATAATCGTCAAGGCTGATCGTGGCAAATGTTCCGCCTTCAGCTATAGTCTGATCCGGAATGTCAGCTACCACGGGAGCGGTATTTGACGACGGACAAGTCGAACCGCCAATAATGACATCCGCCGTGCCGCAGTCGACGTATTCCGGCGTGATCTTGCCACCGACTACCGGTGCAAAAATGAACGGTCCAGCTGGTGGGATATAGACAGAGTCAATATCAACGCAATGCGCGGTGACACCCGGAAGCAGTTTCATGTAAAGAGTAAACGCCAAACCATCAGCCTGCGGAAGGAGCGGCGCATCCGAACCAGAGTCGTACCAGCCGACCAGCACTTCGTTTGATGCAGGCACGAAAGTCTTCTTGAATATCCCGCCATTCTCCGTAAGATCAGTGATAAGCGCTGCCGCTTTGATCGACGTAATCCTGACCATGTCCGAATTGTAATGGAACCCCAAAGTAAAGGCGCCGAGGTTGGCGTCGTTCGTCAAGTGTACTTTAATCGCTATCGAGTCACCTGCGACGGCTGTCAGACTCACCGCCGGACACTCGATGCGGACCTGATCGGCAGCCGGCAAATCGGCTGATCCGAAGGTAAACTGAAACGCAAATACTAGCATCGCTAGCAAAAGTACTTTAGATAGTCTGGTCATAACGGAGTACCTCCTAAATGTGTTTGTAACCATTCGCTGGAAGTCATTATGCAAACGACATGCTAAAACTCGGTCAGTCCGGTCCGTGGGGTGAACCATTTCTGAACAGGTGACAATGCCTTCAATGACAACGTTTTTGCCGCGCCGGGGCAAGTCCGGCGTCTATATTGGTGGAGAGGTGCTCTTG
Source organism: uncultured bacterium (assembly GCA_903930455.1). GTDB lineage: Bacteria > Zixibacteria > MSB-5A5 > CAIYYT01 > CAIYYT01 > CAIYYT01. The sequence goes on from CAIYYT010000119.1 coordinate 20,007, forward strand.
GAATATGCGTGAATTGCTTTGCACTTATACTGCAAGCTGCACTTGGCAGAATCCGTTTGCGCTTGCGTATAAGAGCCGCGTTAGCTATTTATCCATCTCAAACGCGTTCAACCTAGTCTGTGGAATGAAGGATAGAAGTATGAGACCCAGATTGATCGTTCAGATTACCTTGGCCGTGTTGTTGGCTTTCCCATTGTTGCTCTCCTGCGGACAAAAACAGGCCGACAACCAGAACAGCGCCACTGGGGGTAGCCGGCAAGCGGCTGCAACCTCCGGCTCAACGCAACAGGCAACTGAGCAAGCCCCGAAGACTGCGGCCACTGAACCGGCGGCAGCCAGCTTCGTGGGAATCGAAAAGCAGTTGATCGACACCTTGTTAGTGATGTGGGGCGTCAAAGGGCACCTGACCTCCATCGACCAGGCTGCCAAGATGCTTGGTGTTACTGTCGGCGACAGCGTACGCGCGGATATGTTGAAGAAGCTTAATGACAACCTGACGCTGTCTGAAAAGCTCAGCCGCTATCGCCCGGCCACATTCGTGCTGACTAACCGGGAAAAGCTGATTGCGCAATACATCATAAACAGTGAGAAGAAGAATTCGGAATTTCCGACTATGAAGCAGATTGCAGCCGATCTCAAGATTGCCGAACCGGAACTGAAGAGCCGTCTCAAGTTCCTTGCCGACATCGGACTACTGTATGACCTTGGCCAATCCGATGCCACGAACAAGCTCGGGTACAGCTTCGGTGGTAATCTGGTTGACTTCACTTTTGATGTGGGTTTGCGCTATCACGTCTTCTATGTCGATAACGAGCTGCCATTTAATGTCGGTTGCGCCAAGGAGGCGCTGTATCTCATCTCCACTGAATTCGCCAAGAACCAGGTCCGCTACGAAACGACTGACCTCTTGACGCTGGCGCCCGTTGTGGTCGTGTTTAACCAAGGGCTTGTCGAATCGATCACACCCCCGGAGGCGAAGCTGGTTGAAGGCGGATCGTGTGGCCACAACAACCTATTTGTATCACAACAAAGTGGCGATATTTGGACGAAAGTGCAACCGCGGTTGGCGCAGCAGCAGATTGCCCCCGTCTATGATATTCGCGAACGTCTGGCGCAAATCGCCGAGCAAAGCAAGCAGCAATCCGGCGACGGAAAGTAAGCCTCTCCAATCAACCGGCAGGTCCCGCCTTCGATGAAACGGGAGCCGTGACTTGAGAGTTCGAACAATCTTTGACCGAAGCTGTTATCGTCAAGGTTTCACTCAACTCGACGCGCTCCAGCGCCGATAATAGCGAATAGCGGAGGGTGGGTCATTATTTGGAGAGAAGGGAGTAATACTTGCCCAAAGATCGCGTTATCATCAAGTGCCTTTACGTCGATGTTTGCTATCTTGCAGAGGCGTTGCGGTGTTATGGGTACAAACTCGATTGTGCGCTGTATACGAAGACCAACAAAGGCGCAGTTACAGAAGAGGATTTCCACAAAGCCATCAATGAGCTAATCAACACAACTAAGGTGAAGCACTTGCCTGTGTTTGACGGCTAAGGCATAGATCAGAGACGTTTGATCTGAGGGACGCAGGGATACCCCGGCTCCTCGCAGCGAAGCGACCTGAAAAGCACTCCGCCAGCCCTAATCACAGTCCCCCTGAGAAATTATATTTAGCCACAACGGAAAGATTTTCTCAGAAGCTGATACCAGCCTTCCAGTTTGCAGTTTTCATGCAGCTGTAACTCACTACTACATATTCACTTACAGCATTTATTGGTCTACCCGAAAAGTTGGCAATGCTCTTGCAATATGGCAATATCGGAAGTGGAATTATGTTAATTAAAGGCATACAGAAAATCGCAACGTCCATGGTTCCGCGCTTGCGGTTGCAAGAGGTTTTGGCAAACAACTTGGCCAATGCCGAGACTGCGGGATTCAAGAAGGACTCGATCTTCCTTCGTTACGTCAAAGAACAGCAGGGACTTAATGGCAAGCTAACTCCGTCCTGGGAGACGCGCATGATTGACAAGCTTTACACTGACTATACGGAAGGGGCGCTTGATCCCACTGGTCGTGACCTCGATTTCGCCATACAGGGTGACGGCTTCTTTGCCGTGCAGACTCCCAATGGTGAAGCGTACACTCGCAACGGATCATTCAGCATCTCACCCTCCGGCCAACTGGTTACCTCCGACAATTATCCTGTCCTGACCGATGGCGGTCCGCTTACGGTCCAAGGTGGGAAGCTGACCATCACGAACACCGGACAGGTGTACGTCGACAACGCCATGCTCGGCACGCTCAAGGTTGTTGATTTTGCTAAGCCATATCAATTACAGAAGGTCAACGGTACCCTCTATAAGGCGCCGGATACTGTCAGCCCGACTCAGGCGACTCCTGTGGTTGTGCGGCAAGGATACCTGGAAAAATCAAATGTCGATGTGTTGCGGGAGATGGTCGATATGATCGACTCTTACCGCACGTTCGAGACCGGCCAGCGGATGATCCAGATTCAGGATGAGTCGCTTGGCAAGGCTGTCAACGATCTGCCTAGGAAGGCGTAAGGGGAGAGAAGAAAATGATCAGAGCACTTAGAACCGCTGCTTCCGGAATGACCGCGCAGCAACTGAATGTTGACAATATTGCGAACAACCTCGCCAATGTGAACACCACCGGCTTCAAGAAGGCCAAAGTCGAATTTCAGGACATTATGTATCAGTCTCTTCGCAAACCGGGAGTGCAGTCTGCGGTCGGCGCCGTGACGCCGACGGCGCTGGATATTGGTTATGGTGCTAGGCCAGTTGCCACGACGCGTGAATACTCAGTTGGCACGTTGCAGCAAACCGGTAATCCTCTTGATATCGCGATTGACGGTGACGGGTTTTTTCAAGTGCAGCAACCGGATGGTACGACCGCCTATTCTCGCGATGGCAGTATCAAACTGACCGCCGAAGGTCGTCTGGCTACCTCTGATGGTTATCTGTTGACTCCGGAAATCACGATTCCACAAGATGCTTCGTCGATTTCTATCGCCGTTGACGGCACGGTCTCTGTGGTCCAATCTGGTAGTAATACACCAGCCGATGTCGGACAAATCGAACTGGCGCGATTTATCAACCCGGCCGGAATGTCGGCCATCGGTCACAACTTGTATCAGGAAACGCCGGCCTCCGGAACGCCTATCACGGGTGTCCCAAGTGAAGCGGGAATGGGCAAGCTCAACCAAGGGTATTTGGAAATGTCGAACGTAGATGTGGTCACGGAAATGGTCAACATGATCGTGGCCCAACGTGCTTACGAGATAAACTCGAAAGCAATACAAACCGCCGACGACATGACGTCGCTGGTCAATAACCTGAAAAGATAAGACATGATTAAGACACTACTCCTCCCAACGACGTTGTGTCTAATGCTGCTTTCGGTGGCATCCACGGATGCCACCGGAAGTCCGGCGTCTGACATCGAGCAGCAGTTACGAGCGGGAATGCTGCGGGATGGCAATGAATACCTTATTACCATTCCGGCTTTTGCCTCGTCGCTGCCCCCGGCGTATGATTCTCTCAAGGTGGAACCCCTCGGCGATGCCAGACCGCTTGGTAGTTGCTGGGTCAAGGTCTACTTTTTCAAAGACAACGGCATCTTCCAGACGGCCAATCTCAACCTGCAAGTCAACCTTTTTCAGAAGGTGCTGGTAGCCAGAGAGTCGATCAAGCAGGGACAAGATTTGGCGCCAGAGCTTTTCGATATTGTGCGTCGTGAGGTCACATCGCTGGCTGACCCGCCGATAGTTTCGCCCCAGGAACTTGATGGGAAGTCAGCGGCCAGAGCAATGGTGGCGGGCAGAACGCTGACGCAGTCATTCTTGCAGAAGCAAGAGATCGTCAAGCGCGGTGACTTGGTGAGCATTGAATACTCCAGTGGAAGCATCAAAATCACGGCGGCCGGTGAGGCCAAAGAATCCGGCTGTCAGGGAGAGACGATCAAAGTAAAGAACACGTCCAGTAGCAAAATAATCAGCGCGGTGGTACAGGATGAAAAGACAGTCAAGATCAACAAATAGAGTGTTCGCGACTCTGATAGCATTACTGCCGATCGTAGCAGTCGGCATCATGTCGCCAACGTCGCTTCACGCCCAACGGGTCGGATCCGACGGGTCCTTGTTCACTGATATCAAGGCCGCGCGGGTCGGCGATCTGCTGACTGTGCTGGTTTATGAGGACGCACAGGCGTCGAATTCCTCGCAGTTGAAGACCGAAGAGAAAAGCGATGCCAGTACCAAGAGCACCGGAGGCGCAGGTCCACTGAAGTTTATGCCGCTGTTCTCCGCCGACAACACGAACAGCAATAAGTATGACGGCAAGGGCGAGAACAGTCGTGCCGGTTTGCTCAAGGGGAAAATGACGGTAGAGGTAATCGCCGAGCGCAACAACGGCGATCTCGTGATTCAAGGTTCGCGCGTAGTCACGATCAACTCGGACCACCAGACGATGACGTTGACAGGCATCGTTCGCCAGGCCGATATCAATCCCGACAACACGCTTGATTCTTACAATATCGCCGAAGCTCAAATCGTTTACACCGGCAAGGGTCCGGGCGCGGACGGTTCGAAGCCCGGTTTGATTACCCGTGCACTTAACTGGATCTTTTAAGCAGGTAGGTACCCGATGCGCTTGATACGGCTGATTATCTTGGCAATCATCATCTTCGTGCTGGTGAACATCATCTCATTGATGAAAGCATATGCAGATGTCCGCATCAAGGACATTGCCCGCATCAATCAAACGGG
>CAIYYT010000120.1 GCA_903930455.1 uncultured bacterium
GGTCGGAAGGCGTTGCGCACCTCCGGTCGGTTGATCGTGATTTTGGCAACTCCTTCGGCCTTGTGATATTCGATGTCTCGATAATCACCCGCTTTGATCCACTGTATGGCGCTCATCTTCACTCTCCCGCTTACCGTTGACTCCGACTAAGCGTCGGTATCATGGAGGAATTCTCGCAGTCGCGCAAGTAATTCCTGTGGCTGCTCAAAATGTGAATTGTGACCGGCATTACCGATGATAATTTGTCGGCTCCGCGGCAACAACGCCGCCATCTTGTCCGCGATGTCGCAATACTTCATATCCGAAGCGCCGGTGATGACCAATGTTGGTATGTCTAGTCGGGGAATTTCCTGCCAGAGCGAAGGCTGCCGACCGACACTGAGTCCTCGCAATGCCGCAGCCAGTGCGTGCAGATCATGCACGAGGCGCGATTGCTTGAGCAACGCAAGCTTCTCCTGCTTTGCATGCAGCGAGTCAAACAGCGGAGCGTTGTACCATTGTTCGACAAAGGTTGCGACTCCTTTGTGTTCAATCTGTTCAGCGCGCAGATCGTCAAGCGCCGCACGATCTATTCGTTCTTTGTCATCTTCAATTCCCGGACTCGCACTCTCCAACACCAATGATTTCACGCGGTGTGCAAAGCGGGTGGCAGTATGCAAGGCGATGCGTCCACCCATCGAGTAGCCGAGAAGTGTGACACGATCAATCTTGAGATCATCCAAGAGGTTGATGATTGTTTCCGACGTGGCCGCCATGTCGAATGGCTGATGGCCCGATAATTCGCGGCTTTGACCATGTCCCGGCAAATCGGGGAGAACACAGAAGTGATCCCGCGACAAATCCTGCGCGATTTCAAGCCAATCTTCGCCAAGCCCCAAGAAACCATGCAAGAACAGAATCGCCGGATTCGATTGATCGCCTCGGACTTGAAAATGAAGTTTCACGTAGAACGATCCTATCAGGAAAGCGTCAGACCAACGCGAATTTCGTCCGCCACTTTCTGCCAGAGTTGTTGATGCTGTGTGAGATTGAGTTGGCGATCGCTGACTACCTCAATCAATTGTGATTCGCTGCTTGCCTGCGCCTGGGACAATTGCTGCTGGAACTCGGCGAAATGAGGGGCAATACAATGCGACAATCCGAATTGTCCGGCGATCTTTGCAAACGACATTCCGTGCGGTGTGCCGAAGTATGATTCAAAATGGCTTTTGGTTTTGGCAATCGGCAGAAACGAGAAAATGCCGCCACCGTTGTTGTTGATAACGACAATGGTGATTGGCTGCTGCGAGCGCTTCGCCAACACCAGCGAATTGAGATCATGAAGCAGCGCCAAATCGCCAATCACGAGAGTTACAGGTCGCTGCAGGCCGTCGGCAAATCCCACCGCGCTTGCGATGGTGCCGTCGATGCCATTGACACCGCGATTCGCAGCGACCGGCAGCAGAAGATCACCTTGACAAACACCCGCCTCGGCGTCACGAATCGGCATACTGGTTGCAAGATACACGCCGCGCAGATCGCGGCTCTGCAAGAACACTTCGCGTGCAACGGCCAGCTCAAGTGACTGATTGGACTGGGCGGCAACAAAATCACGCAACACTTTGCCTGCGATATGATCGGAAGCTGTCAGCGTCTCAGTCAGAGTCGACCGGTTGGCACTTACAATGCCAGCCAGATACGTGGCGAATGCTATCGGATCGGCTTCGATTCTATCGCTAACAACATGCTCGACATCCTGACGGAAGGGATGATCATTGACGACAATCCAGCGCGTACGACTGCCGCTAAGATATCGCAAGAGATGCTTTGATATGGGAGTACCGCCGAATTGCAGGATGCAATCGGGGGCTAGAGCTGTGCGCACTTCGGGAATGCGGAGATGAAGATCGTAGTGGCAGAGCAAATTCTCCGAGTGAGCGCCATAGCTACGCAAGCCGGAACAGATGTCGGCGAACACCGGCCAGTCGAGTTTCGCTGCCAGTCTCAAGATGCTGCTCTTGTCTTTCCAGCTCGGCAGTGTGCCAACGACGATGGCGCCTTTCCTTGCGGCGGCGATTTTGCGAGCAACGTTACCAACATCATACGAGCCAGCGCTTTCTGGAGATGCGTAGGTCGTATGTTGTCTTTCTGAGTGAGACCAAGTCACAATCGGAGCGAGATATGTACTCCAGTCGGTGGCTGTACCGGTTGGCGCCAATGGTTCGCGGAACAAACAGTTTAGATGCACAGCGCCAGCGGGAGAGCGTTGTGCACGGTAGCAAGCTTGATCAACTGTCGTCAAGACGAATGCGGGGGCGATATTCTCATCCGGTGTCGGTAGAGTAAATGCCCAGCGAGCATATTTGCCGAAGATTCCCGTCTGGTCAATCGTCTGCAAAGCGCCAGTGTCCAACAACTCAGGGGGACGATCGGCACTAATGATGATCAGTGGCACACAAGACTGGCTGGCTTCGACAACGGCAGGAAAGCAATTGGCGACGGCAGTACCGGAAGTACAGATCACAGCCGCAGGTTTGCCGGTGGCCCGGGCGTATCCCAACGCATAGAAGGCAGCGCCTCTTTCATCATAGTGAACAACGGTTTCGATTTTGCCATTCTCGGCGGCGGCGAGGGTAAGTGGTGTTGAGCGGGAACCGGGAGCGATGCAAATCCTGGTGATTCCGTTGCGCGCCAGCTCTTCGACAAGCAGCTTCGCCCAGAGCAGATTGATGTGATCAGCTTTCATCGGTCTCCTCCAGCCAGCGCATTGATTGCCGGAGCAATCTTGTTTTCCAGTTCCTGCCACTCCGAATCGGGGTCGGAACCTTTGACTATTCCAGCGCCGGCAAACAGAGAGAGTGTCCTGCCGGTTATCAGACCGGAGCGAATCGCAACGGCCAGCTCGGTTGATTGATGCGAAATCACTCCGACAGCCGAAGCATACCAGCCACGATCGAAACGCTCAATCTCTTTCAGCAGCGCCGACGCCGCTCTTGTGGGCGTGCCGCAAACGGCGGCAGTCGGATGAATGGCGGAAAGGATATCACTCGGGTTGATTGCGGGTTTGAGGGCACCTTCAAGGCGTGTGATCAGGTGTTGTACGTTTGATAATTGCAGGATTTCCGGGTCGCCGGTCGTTTCGACGGCGTTGCACAGTTCTGCGAGCTTCAGGTGTAGACCGTCGACGACATAACGCTGCTCGCGTTGATCCTTGCCACTGCCGAGCAGCTTTGCAGCATTGGCGGCTGTTTCTTTGGCATTGCTCCCGATTGCGGTGGTACCAGCGATTGCTTCGGTGACAAAATGATTGCCCGTCAATTGGAACAATAGTTCCGGCGTCAGCCCGACAAACGCGACCGTTCTGTTTGGCTGAAATAGAAACCCAAAGCAGCGTTTGCTCCGTGCGATCAGTGTCTCCAAGTAATGACATGGATCGAGAACACCCGACAACTGCAAGTCGCAACGTCGTGCCAACACAACCTTGTCAACTCTACCGGAATCGATTTCGGTCAAGACCGTCGTGATACCCGCGGACCACTGTTTACGATCGGGGGTATCGCTGCGTGCCATGATGTGTGGAAGCTGCTTGTCGGTTGTGTCGCCCTGATGGAAAAAGAGATCCAACGATTCGTATAGTCGCATTCGCACTTCGTCAATCTCGGAGATGCCATCCCAAAGTGTGGTAACGGTCAGAAAAAACCGGTCACTTTTGCGCGTGACGATCACCTGCGGCAGCACAAACCAAAGACCGGGAAAAGAGTGCCAGAGTTGGTCAGGTGGTGTCTGCGGATCGAAACGAGTGCCACCGAAAAATCGCAGGAGAGGATTGTTCGGTTGCAGTTTCAAAATACGGTCGATGCGCTCAAAACTCGCAGCGAAATCCCCAGGACGGTCGGCTGTAATCGTGCACGCTGAGCCAATGCCGGCAACTTCGAAATCACCATCACGATCGCGCCAGGCAACACGCGGGCAAACATTCACCCGTTGCAACCAGTGCAGGATATTGATTTTCTCGCAGCGGGTGGTGAAGCTGATGGGGATGGATTCAAACGAACCAGTCAGTTTTTCGAGAAGAGTGACCGCTTCCGTAACTTGCTGATCGATGCTCGCTTGAAACTTGGGAAGCAAGATCGAATGTGAACCGTGGCTCTTTCGGGAATCAGGCATCATGGAATATCAAGCGCCATTGCCGGCAAAAATGCGAGCCAAGTCTGGCAGCAAGATTGTGACCTGCTCCAGGGTCAGCGCTTGCTTGCCGTCGGAGAGTGCGCGCTGCGGTTGAGGATGCACTTCCAGCATGATCCCATCGGCGCCGGCAGCGGTTGCGGCTTTTGCCAATGGCGCCACCAGATCGGAGCGTCCCGCGGCGTGAGAAGGGTCGGCGATTACCGGATAAGACGTCTGTTGCTTCACTAGTACAATGGCCGCGATATCGAGTGTATGCGCCACCTGCGGTTCGAAGGTGCGGATGCCACGTTCGCAAAGAATGATTTCGTCATTGCCACCGCGACTAACATACTCGGCTGCGGACAACCATTCGTCAATCGTTGCCGCCATGCCGCGTTTGAGCAATACCGGTCGCCGCATAGATCCGAGAGCCGTCAACAACGTGTAGTTGAACATGTTTCGCGACCCGACTTGCAGGATGTCGGCGTACTGGGCGACGGTGTCAATCTGTGATCGATCCATGACCTCGGTGACGACATACATGCCATGCAGATCGGCGTATTTGCGGAGCAGCTCAAGCCCGGGCTTGCCGAGTCCCTGGAACGAATCGACCGAGGTGCGGGGCTTGAAGGCACCAGCGCGGAGATAGCGCACACCAAGCACGCTCAGGCGGGCAGCGGTCTCTGCCAATTGCTCTTCGTTTTCCACGGCACAAGGGCCGGCGATAATCGTCAGTTGTTGTCTCTTGAGCATTTGCGCATAACAGCCGGTCTCTTTCCCGCGTTTGATTGTCAGCTCCGGCGCGCTCCTGTTGATCTTGTCGAGCCTTTCACGCAGATCGCCGGTCAATGTCCCCAAGACTCGCACGACCGCGGCATCGTGCACGGAGATTTCATAATCGATGCCTGCTTCCTGCAGCATCTGGATGAAGTTCTCCTTGCGCCTATCGTTTATCGCGAAACTGTAAATCAAAGCTTTCTTCCCGTGTAGATCGTTACGATACCAAAGCTGACCGGCTCGGCGACAACTTCAACAAAACCGGCGTGTCTCATCAGCTTGCAAAAAGCCTCGCCCTGTGCATAGGTTTCGATAGTCTGATCAAGATAGCGGTAAGCATACTCATCGCCCGAGATGATTCTCCCGACAGTGGGTACGATACGACGTAGATAGAAGCGGTGCAGCGATCGCAGTATTCGATTCGAGGGGAGCGAGAACTCCAGCACGACGGCTTTGCCGCCGAGATTCAGGAGTCGGTGAATTTCCCCAAGACACACGGAAGTGTCGGGCATGTTGCGAATGCCAAACGCGATCATGGCAGCATCAAAGCTTGCATCTTTGATGGGGAGTGTCATGCCGTCTCCGAGGATAAGCGAGATTGAGTTAGCGCGACGCCGAGCGATTTTGTCGGCAGCAAGTTGCAGCATCTGTTGAGCTCTGTCGATTGCGATCACTCGGCAGCCATTGCTCAGCCGATGTGCCGCCGCCAGCGCCAGGTCACCAGTACCGCAGGCGAGATCGAGAATTTGTTGACTCGGCTTTCGGTCCAGTTTGTCAACGGCGCGACGTCGCCAGTAGAAATCAAGGCCGAGCGAAAGCAGGTGATTGAGCAAGTCATAACGACGAGAGATGCGATCGAACATCTGGTGTACGTTCGCCCTCGACGGTGCAGCCGGTGTATTCGTCGTTATCAGCCGTTCGTTCGTAATTGTCTCGTTGCTAATCGCCATCAAAACAAACCCAGTCATCTAAATACGCAGTTTCATCGTCAGGTCGCAGCACTCTCGGTGCTCACCCAAAACCATAAATATACCTTCCGGTGTCCCTGAAAGCAAATGCTTACCTGTTGGCGCGATGTAATGCGCAGCCGGGGGCAGCTGAACAGCGCTTCAAGTGTTTCTCTGTAGTGCTATGAAATGGATAGACTTAAGTCGCCTGATGCGGTGCGTGTTGTGGCGTCGGGATTTCGGGAGGGGCACCACGTTCAGGCTCGGCAAGCACGAAGCTCATCACGAAACATTGATGTTCGTGCAACATTGCACTCTTGGCGCTCTGGTATATGGGAATACGCACGCCATCTGCTCTGATGAGTGTCGCTCTTTGTCTGTCGGAGGCACGCTCGGCGTCATGGCTAGGATGCAGAGTGTCTCTGTTGGAGAGGATGAAGCAGTCAAGGCGGAGTCCAATGATCTGATCCATTGAAGAACCTATCAGGCTCAATGCCGCCAGATTGGCGTCGATGATGCTATTCGTTTCAGCATTGACAATCAGAATCCCGGCCTGAACCGTGTTGAAGACCGCCTGCAGATAGGATTGACTTTCACGCAGGGTCTCCTCAACACGTATGTTTTCATCAACACTGCGCGAACTTGCAACCATAACCGGCAGGCCGTGGGGATCAAGCGCAGCTCGTACGACCGATTCCAACGTCACCCAAGAACCGTTCTTGTGTTTGGAGCGGTAGCGCACGGGTCGAGGTGCTTGTTGTCCGGCAAGCGCCTCGGAGAATGCCATCTTCGTTGTCTCCTGATCATCCGGGTGGACGTACTCGTCAAACCGCTTGAGCGCTTGCTCGTGCAGTGCATATCCAAGAAGGTTGGTGAGGGCCGGATTCTGGTAACGGATTCGTCCATCGATATCGAATACAGTAATCAAATCCGAAGCGTTTTCGATCATAGTGCGGAAATACTGCTCACTTAAGTGTTGTGCATCCTCGGTCAGCCGCTTGTCGGTGATATCGCGTGACACACTCACTACCATTGCTGTTTTGCCATCGGCGTCAAAAATCGGCGATGTGACGGTATGGAAAATGCGCAATTCGTTGTCATGACGTTTAAGTGCTTCCTCAGGGATATCTGCCATAACGCCGAAACGGAAAACATCCGCATCGCCATTGCCGGCAAAGTCACGTTCACACTGGGACAGTTTCTCCAATGTCAGATTGTGGAAATTGAGGAATGCTTGATTTGCCCAAACGATATTGTCGTTAGGTCCTCTAACCACGATCAGCTCGGCGATGGCGTTGAGAATCTGTTTGTTGCGTTCTTCGAGATCGCGAAGCATCTGCTGCACCTGTTTGCGGTCAGTGATGTCCAGCAATACGCCGTCTATCCAGGCAGTTTTTCCGTTTTGATCGAATATCGGCTTGCCTTGCCCATGTACCCATCTGACCGAGCCGTCGACCGTCAGCACGCGATACTCGACAGTGAACGATTCACGGCGCGCCTGCGCAGTGGCAACGGCGTTGCTGACGATTTCCCGGTCATCAGGGAAAATGATATCGGCGAAACTGCGCACGTGGTTGCCGATAAAATCCTCTGCCGGAGCGCCGCAAATATTCCGTATTTCCGGACTCAGGTAGCGCATGGTGTATTGTGCATCGGCCTCGCAGCGGTAGACGACGCCGGGGATATTGCCGACCAGAGTGCGGAAACGTTCCTCGCTTTCAGCCAGAGCACCCTCCATTTGCCTGCGTTTGGTGACATCCCAGGCGGTACCACTGGCGCCAATGACGTTGCCGTCGCGATCGAGCAGTCTCTTGGCGGATAGCAATATGGCGATTCTTGTGCCGTCCTTCCGGAGCAGTTCCATTTCGTAGTCACTCAGTACTTCGCCTTCCAGCACTCTTGCGAAGGCGATCGAATCCTTCTTCGCTTGCTGCGGAAGTTGCATTTCGCTGAGAGTCTGGCCGAGTAGTTCTCGCTTGTCACGGCCGAACAGTCTCGAGGCTGCGTCGTTCAGATAGAGCCAACGATTCTTCAAGTCAGTAACCCAGACAACTTCCTGTAGGCTATCAAGCCACTGATTCACTTTCTCTTCACTCTCCGTCAACGCCTCCTGAATGCGTGTCCGTTCACTGATTTCTTTTTCCAGCCGGGATTTTTGAGCGAAGAACTCGACGATCAACGACGCGATCTCGCCAAATTCGTCTTTTTGGTTTCGTAGCTTGTGCAATAACAACGGATCTCTCAAGCGCAGACTATTAGTCATTAACGCCAACGGCCGACGTACGCAGCGCGCCAATAGCACGGCCAACAGAACAAGCACGGAGAGCGCGAAAGCGATAAATACGGCCGCCTCGCGCTGGGACATACGCCGAAGATCACTTAGAAATTCCGATACTGCATGCAATTCCAGTGTTGCCACCGGAATGCCGTCCAACCCAAGCAGCTTCCTATTAACGACAATTTCCTGAGCGACGTCGGATGGTTGTCGCTCGACAGTCGTGCCGGCGGGAACCAGGGTAAGTGCACTGCCACTTAGTTTGGCAAGGTCGTTGACATAGTTCTGAGTCCAGAGTCGACCGACAAAGAAATAGCCGGAGGGTGGTTCCAGTCCCAGCGTGTCCCATTGCCGCAAAATCGGCGTTCCCCGCAACTCCATCAAACCCTGTGACGTCATGGCGAAATAGTGGAAGAATTTTTGCTCGTGTATAGAGACCGCCACCAGCTCTTGCGAAGGTAATGCTCGACGCAATTGGGCATCATGAATTCGGTTGGTGAAGTAGATGGGTTGAAATTGCCTGTCAAAAACCCAGGAAGCATCGATGTTGAATAGTGGCATCGACAGTTCGATGTTGCCTTGTGCCCACAAAGTATCCGGACGGACCGCGGTGGCCAAAGTCACCATTTCATCCCAGAGGGCGTAGTCCTCGGCATAGGTTCTGATTGAGTTGCCTGTCACTTGAATGATCTTGTCGAGAAGCGTAGCCTGTTCAATTTCCTTGTCTCTGACTGACAACTGCGCCCGCTCGGACTCCCAAGAGTCCAGCACAACCAGAGTCATGACAAACGTCACTGTCACGGCTGCAAAGAAAATGAGCAGTTTGGTGGGTGTTTTGAACGTCATCGTTAGAGCCAGTCCTCAGGGCTGTGAACTTGAAAATCAAGTCTGGCGACGATTTGAAGGACAATCAAGGTTTGCCAAGTCCAATGGCGAGAGCGGAAATCAATTTCCCCTAAAAAACCCCAAATAGTGCGCGACCTTCCCGCTTCCTCGTAAGATATTTATCGGCAGCCAAGCAAGATTCACGCAGTTTCCAACCACAACAATAGCCTGCGAGAGTCAATCGGGATCGCGCCTAGCCCGATGACGCATAGATTCAGTGTGAAACAGGCGGAAATTAGCGGGAGATTGGCGCGGCTTATCAGGTTTCGCGCTCGATAAGCCGCGCGAGCAACGCCGTGCCGGCCTCCAGAGACGTTTCCGCCAGCAGACCATCGCGCCAGCGCTTGATAAATTGAGTATCGATGGAAACCAATTCAAAGCCGTTGCGGACCAGGAAGCTCTGCGCCTTCGGGGCGTCCGCTGGAATCAGCGTATACAGTAATCGCAGTTCTCTGTCACGAGCCATGTCGTGGATTTGCGACAGCAAGTACTCGCCATAACCCTGGCCAAGGTAGTCGCGATAGAGGAAGGGCCCACGCAGTTCGCCACAATCATCCAGTGGGGCCAACCCAACAAAACCGAAGGGGAAGTGATCCTCGAAGGCGAGGTAGTACTCGCAACTGCCAAACGACATCTGCGTGGCGGCCTGGGAAGAGAGCATCTCGACTAACCTCGCTCTGAGCTGGTCTCCTCCCGGCAGGAAGGTAGTTGACTCCACAATATCCAGCATCAGTGGTATTGCATGAGGATTGGCTTTCACAAGCCGGCGTTCTGGCATGGGAATAATATAGGCTCCGGCAGACAGCGGCGGCGAAGATTTCTTAGGAAACATTATTGACAAAATCGGGAGTGTTACGTCATATTGGTGAAGGGAGGAGTTCAAGCGATGTACAGGAAAATTTTTACTTTTGTGGCGTTGGCCACTGTCTTGCTGCTTTTGCAGTGTTCGGACAAACCAACGGAGCCGGCACAAGTCAAACTCGGCGAGTTGTTCACGCTCACACTCGGTAAAACGGTAGAGATTAAGGGCGAGGATTTGTCGTTGACGTTTCGGAGCGTGCCGTGCGATTCGCGCTGCCCGTTTAGTGTGTTGTGTTTTTGGCAAGGCATAGCTGAGATCGAAATCAAGCTTCGCTCGAAGGCGGGGGACACGACGCTAGTGACTCTTGGAGTGTTGGGTGGGACCAGATACAATGCAGAGAATCCCTATTTTGTTGACACTTTGGGGTATCGACTGACTCTATTACGGTTGGACCCATACCCTGAGGGGATAGACAAGGCGCGGCTCGCGACGCCACCGCAACCAATGTCGGAGTACCATGCTAATCTTCGAATAGACCTTACACCTCTTGTGAGCAATCTGATTGGTTCAGTCACAATCACAAATTCGCCGCCAGATTCGATTCAGTTGGACTATTTTGCAATCGATTCGGTGTCAATTGTTGGAGACACTCTCAGTCTGGCGGTCAACTATGGTGGTTGCTGCAAGAACCATTACTTCTTCCTGTTTATGAGTCCGGGATCATTCTTCGAGTCGTCGCCGATACAGGCAAATCTGTACCTTCGGCATTTCGCGAACCACGATATGTGCAAGTGCATAGGGCGTGGTAATTTGAAATTCGATCTAAGGGCAATTGCTGACCTGTACCTACAGGTCTATGGCGTTGCCGAGCCAATTGCGCTGAATATTTCGGAATTTACGAATTCGATTCCTGATAGGTCATTTCGCGTGACTTACTACCCGACCGGCGCTAAACATAACCACGCGCCGCAGCTATCACATATTGGTCCGCAGACCGCGAAGGAAGGCGATACTCTGCAGTTTGCAGTTTCGGCGGTTGATCCTGACGGTATAACCCCGACTCTCAGCGCCATTGGATTACCTTCTCATGCAAGTTTCGTCGACAATGGCGGCGGCACGGGGAGGTTTCTCTTCGTTCCCGATACGAGTCAGGCGGGGGAGTATCAAGTTACCTTTGTCGCTTCGGATGGTGAGCTTGCGGATAGTGACTTGACGGAAATCACGGTCACGGAAGCGAGCAACCACGCACCAGTGTTGAACATACACGGCCCTCGCACGGTGGGAATCGGGGCTACCCTGGTTCTTATGGTCGGGGCGTATGACGGTGATCATACAACTCCTGTTGTAACTGCTTCCGGTCTCCCTGAAAACGCCATATTCACGCGCGATACTCTCACCTATTACACTTTCACTTTCACCCCGGACTCATCGCAAATGGGCGACCACGACATTCTGTTTGTCGCCTCAGACGGCAGTCTTTCTGACAGTGAGACGGTGACCATCAGCGTCAGCGGTACCGCCTTGCTGATTCCTACTGCAGTCGGCAATTATTGGCTATACGATATCTACGGCACTGATTCTGCCGGCGGAATGGCCGCTGCCTATGAAGAAGTGCTTATCACTAGATCGATTGTAGATGGGAACGGCAATAACGTCTGGTGGAGGTTGTCAGATTCACTCCCCCCATTCGGTACCCGATTCATGGTTAGACACGATAGCGTCTTCAGCGGATCGGGGCTGGAGTTTATCAGAGTCACCGACGGACCGCTGGAGTACTTCGTTACGTCCACACCTGAGTTTCCCGGATTTGACTTGCTTTCAGGCGCATCGCGTGTGGTTAGCCGCCTCGAATCCGTGATCGTCACGGCAGGGATATTCAAGAACTGCTATCGTTACGAACGTAAAGCGTGTGGCAACAGTTCGGCCGGTACAACCTGCTACGATGAGACTTACGTCATAGCACCGGGGGTAGGCATCATTGAAATCGGGCTCCAGAAAAGCGTGACACTGCCTGCGAATTCCTATGAAACGAAGATGCGCTGGCAGCTTTCCAGGTACAGGTTGGAGCAACAATGACGCCTGACAGTGCCTCTGCGAAAGGCAGCGAGCTACGAGCGATCTTTGTCGTTAAACACTATCGCACTGACTGCGTCTGTTCCTTAGAGCGCATTCCTTGAATTATGGGGAGGTAAATCATGTTCAGGAAAGCTGGTATATTCGTGATTCTCTGTTGCGGGCTGCTGGTGGTACAGTGTTCTGACAAGTCCACGTCCACCCCCACACCGACGCCAGGGCGCGATTTGACCGCGGTGGAGAAAGAGCTCGTTTCTTCAAGCAACAAGTTCGGGCTCAAACTTTTCAGAGAGATTGTCTCGCAAGAGGGTAACAAGAACGTTTTTGTCTCGCCGTTGTCGGTAGCGATGGCACTCGGGATGACCTACAATGGCGCCAACGGCGCCACGCAGGAAGCGATGCAAAACACGCTCGGATTGCAGGGAATGTCGCTTGAGGATGTCAACAGATCGTATCGCAGTATAATCGATTCGCTGCGCGGGCTTGATTCCAAAGTCACGTTTCAGATCGCCAATTCGATTTGGTATCGTCAAGGATTCGAGGTCGAGTCGACCTTTGTCAATCTCAACCGGACTTACTTTGACGCCATAGTGCGGGCGCTTGATTTTGCCGATGCGTCGGCGGTCGCAACCATCAATGATTGGGTAAATGAGAGTACGAACGGGAAGATCAGTACGATCTTGGATGTGATTCCTAAAGAAGCCGTCATGTACCTCATCGACGCTATCTATTTCAAAGGAGTCTGGAAGTTCAAATTCGATCCGGCTGAAACCAGTGCGCGGCCCTTTTACTTGCCGGATGGATCGACGAAAACCTGTCAAATGATGAAGATGACCTGCGATGAAGTTGTTACGCTACGTACCGACAGCTTCTCTGCCGTAGATCTCAAGTACGGCGGCGGCGATTACAGCATGGCAATACTGCTGCCAAATTCAAGCACAAATCTCGAATCGATCATGGCTCAGCTTACGGACGAGAACTGGCAAACCTGGCTTGGGGAGTTTCAGTCGCGCGGGATGACGCTCTATCTTCCCAAATTCGAAATCGAGTACGAGAAATCACTAAACGATGCCTTGACTGCGCTGGGCTTAGGAATTGCGTTTTCCGGGTCCGCCGACTTTACGGGAATCAATCGGCTGGGAAATCTTGCGATATCGGAAGTGAAGCATAAGACGTATGTAAAGGTTGACGAGGAGGGAACTGAAGCGGCAGCCGTTACCTCCGTGGGAGTTTGGGTAACGTACCAGCCCTCTGGCCTTGATGTCAATCGGCCGTTCCTGTTCGTCATACACGAAAATCATTCCGGTACGATTCTGTTTATGGGGAAGATCGTTGATCCGACCGTGAAGACGATGTAACAATTGCGTTCACCACGGACGTTACATAACGACAATAAAAACCCCGTCTCGCCGTAAGGCGAGGCGGGGCCATAATAGGGAGGCTATCATGAAAAGAGGTTAAAAACTTTTCTCCCCTGCCTCTAACACTATCCCTGCCTTTTCTACGAACGAAGGGTACTTTCGAAGCAATTCTTTTCTCAATCTCAGGCGCGCCCGGTGCAAATACCATCTCACCGTCGCCTCAGGCATGCTGAGAATTTCCGATACTTCCTCGATCTCGTGCCCCTCAATGTCGCGCAGCAGAAACGCCTGTTTTTGCTTGTCGTTCAACGCATCAGCCGCCTGCAGGATGCATTCCTTGATATTCTTGCGGTAGAGACTAATATCCGGTGTGTCGGCCGGGGTTTCAACGGAATCGCTGTAGGTTTCCAGCGTTTCGTGCCGATGCTTTTTCTGTTTGCGAATATAGTCGATTGACGCATTTACGGTAATGCGATAGAGCCAGGTCGAAAACTTCTTGGTCGTGTCGAAGCGATCGAGGTTACGAGAAGTTTTCACAAAGACCATCTGCGAAATATCCTTGGCCTCATCATAGTCCCCCACCATGCGATAGGCAATGCCCGCAACTTGGCTCTTGTATTTTTTCATGAGGCTACCAAACGCTTTGTTCTCGCCTGATTGAATCCGTTTTATCAGAGCAATTGTTTCCATTTCGCTCGGATCGCTAACTGTCACACTACCGGTAGCAGCGTCTTCCACCTGGGCATCAACATCGTCGTCGAGTTGATCTGGTTCCTCGAGAACCGCAACATCCTTTGCCTTCATACTCTGCCTTTCCGTAGTAATCCTGTCAATGGTAGATCGCATATAACTATCATGTTCTTTTAACGTTTTGTCAAGTTACTTGTTCCAAGTGGGGTACAAAAAGATAAAATATTCCGATCAATAATAGCCGGTTTTTTCGAATGATCGGCTAACTCTTTTTGCCGCAATGCATACGGTCGCCTACTGTTTGCCAAAGCATTCTTCGGTCCGTCAAACTGATAGCTCCCCCCTTCCTCTATGAGTTGCTTTGCCGTACGACATTATACCCGCTTGTGAGGCACAACGAGATAGTCCAGCCGCTACAGGAGCCTAACCAGTTTTTCCACAGACAACGAGAATCAAGATGAAATTCGCATGCTGGTATCGGTCGGAAACATCCGTTCCCAAGACCGTTTTGCCCCGCTCCTGTCAAAATGATCGGCAGAAGGTATCCGGTTATAACTGAGAGTCACAAATTCTGGAGAGGATAAATTGAACAGTGGAAAGGACTAAAAATTCGGCCCGGCAGTGTATATGTACTGAACCGGATTGACAGTGCCGCCGAATTTTACCACTTCATAATGAAGGTGCGGACCAGTGGAGTAGCCGGTGTTTCCGATCAGTCCGATCAGCTCACCGCGTCTAACCCTCTGTCCTTCTTTGGTTTTGAACTGTGAGAGATGACCATATACGGTCTGGAAGCCGTTGCCATGGTCGACGACAACAGTGTTACCCAAGCCAGACTGGTAGCTGGTGGAAGTGACTACTCCATCGGCAGTCACGACTACCGGCGTTCCGATGCGATTGGAGATGTCCAGACCGGAATGCAGTTTCTGCTCTCCGGTAAACGGATCGCTCTTAACGCCATAACCACGAATAAGATAGCCCTGGGTGGGCCAGATTGACGGGGTATGATCGAGGTCACTTTTCTTTTCCAGAAGCCGTTGATAGATATAGTTGAACTGATCCTTTTCAAAAGAAGAGAGCGCTACCAACCTATCGATTTCGGCTTCAGACTGGAAAGCAGCATCTTTGGTGGGCGCCGAGCCGTTAGCGGAAGAAATCCCATCCGGACCACCAATACCCAGTTCGCGCTGTTGTGGGTCGATCTCTGGTAGTTCAAAGATAGTGCGGATTGCTTTTTCTTTCTCAACCAGCCCTTTGACCTCGTCGTTCAGCTTCCCGATCGACATGTTGATACTGGCAAGCTTGGCGTTGAGGAACTGATTTTCTTCCGACACCGACTTGTAGTGATGCGCTTCGATCTTGCGGGAGAAGAAGTCTACGGAAAATACCAGACTTGCGCCAGAATAGAGAAATACAACCGCCGCTAGACCAATCAGCAACGATTTGGAAAAGGAGAATTGCTTGATGTTACCTGAATCAGGAACAATAAAGACCGATAGTTTTTTCTTCATCCCTAAAGAACATTACAGTGTGCGCTTCCAGCTCTGTCTTGAGAGCCCCCAAAAGTCCGGGGAACATATCCCGACACAACTTCTTTGTCAAGCTTTTTTCCACACTTTTTGCTAACAAACTACGTGCCAACAAGATAAACTTTCTTCAAACGGTCTGTGGTCAGTTGTTTTCAACAGCCATGGTGGCCACAACATATAGTTGGTCACCTATCCACAAATCCTATATCGTCCCCTTCAACATCCTTTTTGTCACCATATCCGTTATCGGTTTGCCGAGCATGTTCGCGGCTGTACCAGTGGAAGTCGGAATCCGGCCATCGCTCTTGATTTCCCAAACGGACACCGGGATTGCCATCTTGGCGGGAAAGACATTCCCGTTTCTGCCCGTAACAGGCCCCTTTTAGCCAAATCTGCCCTGTGGCTTTTTTTGGCGCCTGCCCTCGATGCAGCCAATGCGCAAGCAGGCCGGCTCTCGGGCGAAAACAGCAATACGCCGGAAAGTAGTTCGATCTTGGTTGTTTTATGAAGTTGCTTTGAGACTGCTGGGAAGGGTCAAGAAATGCAGTTTGACGGGCTGGAGTCAACCGAGCGAGCTATTTGATGACTTGCCACTCATGACGGAGGATCTTGTTGACGACCTTGATGAATTTCTCGCTGTTGAGGTTCTGCAGCGAATAGAGGTGCCAGCAAGTCTTGTGAGGAATCTTGTATCCAGATCTGCGTTTTTTCGCCATAGTTCCTCTTAGCCGAGACGGCTATGTTTGCGACCTCTTGCCCGTTATCTAGAACACTTGAATCCTACTCAGGTGCCCGAATTAACTGCTGCAAATCCAGTGCCTAGCCTGCAAGTTATTCCTATCACAAAGCGGCTGAGCTATCCTATTGTATGTTAACAACTTGCGTTCTAATTACTACACTGAAACGGTGGTTATTGGTTTCGGAAAATGCCGGATTCACCCCATACTTTGCGGGGAATGTGCAGCAGAATGTCAACTGCTGTGGGAGGAGGGCAAATTCACCGGTTGGACGTGTGCCCGGTCGGACAAGTGAAGCCATCTGCAGCCCGATTGTTCTTGTAACCGTAAGGGCACGCGACGTGTGCTTGAGATGATTGCGGCCGATGTGAAAATTCCCCCCCCCAACGAGATTCTCGCTGACAGGTTCTGACAGGGGTGTGATGTATCCTGATTGGGGGTGTCTGGAATTTGTGTGGAACATGAATGGCAGTTGCGATGATCAAAGTCGGTCGTTGGATGTGGATGTCAAACTCTGAGACTTGATACTGGCGACCTTGATGGACGTGGGAAACAATAGGAATGCAGAATGAATTGGCATAAACCTGCCCCTTTGAGGGCTAACAAAGCGCCGCCGTGAGGAGCGTGTCAAATAAGTGTTGCTGACACTCCACAAAGTGAGAGATTGTACGTCAGTAACATGGGTAGCGACTTTGTGATGACAGGCAAGGTGGGGTTCTCAGTCTCACCCTCGGAACCCCACTTGCCCGGATGATCGAGACGATGAAATCTCGACTCACACAAAGCTACGAATTGGATTCCACTTCTGGAAGGAGAATATCATGAAGAAAGAACGTTTGAATAGTTTGATCGCGTTGGTGTCGATCACGATTGTTGCGATGGCAATGGGCTTGTTGGTGAATGGGTGTTCGAAAGACTGCCCGACCTGCCCGAAGGAGGCGGAGAGAAAGCCCTACAAGGGGTGGTTGTATTACACAGATGATTATTCAGACCAGACCAACCTTTACAAAGTCGACTTGGAGACTGACTCAATTGTGGATAGCATGAAACATGAGGACGTCGCTCTGTACGCGAATGGCGCCGCCGTATCGAGTGATGGCCGCTATTTGGCGGTCTGGTACAGTGACGTCATGATCACGCGCGGATCGACGCGTCTATACAATGCACAGACTCTCGGATTAATCGGAGAACTGCCTCAACGACTGGGATGCTTTTTCGATGCCGAGGATCATTGGCTTCTTGGCCTCGATTTGGGTTTCGATATCAATAGCGCAGCCTATCGAATCTCGCGGCTATCCATATCGAGTCTGACGACGATTTCAACGGATACCGTCAGCAATTTCTGGCCGATGATTATCGATCCGAGTCGCAATCTGCTCTATGGCAACGCCGTCCAGAACAGTTCCGCTCCCGCAGTTTATCCACGCGGATTCTACTCCTACAACTACGTCACCCACGAAATCGAGTCGATTCCTCTTCTCTGGTCGCCAACTGATACCATTAAAGATGTGTACTCGCTTTCCCTCAGTTCGAGCGGCGAAATCCTCTATTTCACCGTGGATGAACCTGCAGGCGTTACCGTGTGGGGGGCAGCAGCAGGGGCATACAATCTGAACAGCCGCACCCTGCTTTGGTACTATCCGCTTGTGACCCCAATAGGTGGCATTGCCGTCTCGCCCGACGGAAGCGAAGTCTGGGTTACCGATCCCGGCCCCACCGGATACGAATGGAACTCGGGCACCATCTTCATTCTGGACGCCGCCACCGGCCGCTATCTACAAGGTATCTCCATGTACGGATACCTACCCGATGCAAATCCCTATTACTGCCTACCGGGAAGGGAAATCGTTTTCGCTCCCACAGGGGATCGAGCCTATGTACAGGCAAGGCAAACGTTCACCAATCCGTACGGAACGGTGGTTGTGGTTGACACAAAAAAGCGGGCGATTGTGAAACTACTCAGACCGGACATGCACAGTGCACCCGGCAAATTGCTAATTTGCCCAAAAACCTAAGATAGCCCCGTAGCCCACCTATAGCGAAGCGACAGGTGGGTTTTCTGACGTTACTCGCGACAAGAAGACAGCTGCCATGACAATTGAACCCACCCGACGCTGTGCTCTGGGTGGGCTACCGGCTGAAAATGGTGGGAAATCGGGGTTTCCAAGCGTTTCGTGCGGGCTTGAGCCGGTACCGCGAGAAATTTCTTGTTCGGGATGCCCGGTTGGCGTATCCTTTGAGCCACATAAATCGTATTCAGAGACATTGATCTTAGGGCAGAGAGCCTTTGGAGGTGTGATGAAAGGTAAGCTCAAAGAGTGTATCGAATGGTTGCGCGGCAAGGGTGTAACGTACGCGGACTGTCGGTATATTCGCAAAGAAAACGAAGCGATTCGAGTTTCGGACAGTGTTGTCGACTCGCTGTCGCGCAACATCGATGTCGGAGTGGGTATGCGCGTGTTGGCGGACGGCTGCTGGGGGTTTGCGGCGACCGCCATCGTGACGCCTGCCGAACTGATGAAGACGGCTAATCAGGCGCTGCAAGTTGCCAAGGCGTCGGCAGTGACAAAACATGATCCCGTGGTACTTGCCGAGCAAGAGCCGTTCGTCGACTTCTATCAGTCACCATGCGTTAGAGACCCGTTCGCAGTCCCCACAGATGAGAAAATCGGGTTGCTTGTGAAGGTGACCGACGTTTTGAAGAAGGCCAAGAAAATCAAGTCGGCAGAAGCTGCGATGAATTTCTTCAAGACGAATAAGCTATTTCTGTCGTCCGAAGGTGCGGATATAGAGCAGGAGATTGTCGAATCCGGCGCCGGCTACCATGCGGTGGCTTTTGACGGCAAGGAAGCGCAGACCCGCTCCTACCCCAACTCTCAGGGGGGTGATTACGCTACGCGAGGCTGGGAATTTGTCGAGGAGATGGAACTGCTCAGTCATACGGAGCGAGTGCGCGAAGAGGCGGTGGCGCTGTTGCAGGCGGCTCCTTGCCCGGAATGCGTGACGACAATTATCATCTGCGGGCCGCAAATGGCGCTGCAGATTCATGAATCATGCGGACATCCGATCGAACTTGATCGGGTGCTCGGCACAGAGATATCGCTTGCCGGAGGATCGTTCCTGTCGCTTGACAAGCTGGGCAAACTCAAATACGGATCAGATATCGTCAACATCAATGCCGACGCCACGATACCCGGTGGACTTGGTAGTTTCGGTTACGACGACGAAGGGGTCAAAGCGCAGCGAACACCGATTGTTGAACGCGGTTTGTTTGTCGGTTACCTGACCGGCAGAGATACGGCGCCGGTGATCAAGCAGCGTTCCAACGGAGCGATGCGCGCCGATGGTTGGAATCGCATTCCGATTATCCGCATGACCAATATCAACCTTGAACCGGGGGAATGGACGCTGGCCAATCTGATCGCCGATACCGAGCGTGGCATTTTCCTGGATTTCAACAAGAGTTGGTCAATTGATGACAAGCGGCTGAATTTCCAGTTTGGCGTTGAGTGCGCCTGGGAAATCAAGAATGGCAAGCTGGGACAGATGTACAAAAATGCGGTTTACACCGGAATAACGCCAGAATTTTGGAACTCGTGTGATGCCATCTGCAACCGGGACCACTGGCGGGTGTGGGGTGTTGCCAACTGTGGCAAGGGTGAGCCGATGCAGTCCATGCATGTCGCGCACGGCACATCGCCCGCGCGTTTCCGCAATGTCAAGGTGGGGGTGAGCAAATGATAGGAAAAGAGAAACTCCTGAAGAAGCTCGAGTCTATTCTGGCTCACTCTACCGCCGATCAGACAGAGATCGTTTATATTGGCGACGAATTCGGACTGACCCGTTTCGCGAATTCGTTTATTCATCAGAATGTGTACGAGAACAACTGCCGCATCCTTTTCCGCACCGTGTTGGGTAAGCGTGTTGGTGTGGCGTCTACCAATTCACTGATTGATGCGGATCTCAGACAGACGCTCAATAATTCGATCGAAATCGCACGCAGCCGAGCGGAGAATCCGAAGTTTCCGGGATTGCCGAAGGCAGCGAAGTACAAACCGTTCGCAACTTTCGACAAGGCAACGGCTCACTGCACGCCGATGCAACGCGCGAAGACCGTGCAGAAGGTGATTGCCGAGGCAACCAAGCACGGATTTACGATGGCCGGGGCATATTCGACTTCAAGCGGTGAGATCGCCATTGTTAATTCGCGGGGAGTGCGCGCATACCAGCCGGTGACCGCGGCATCGATCAATATGATCACGATGTCAGACACATCATCGGGATATGCGTCGGCAGTCTCGCGCCGGGTTTCCGACATCGATTTCAAAGCGCTGGCCAAAATCGCTGTGGACAAATGCAAATTGTCGCAAAATCCGCAGGCGCTTGAGCCGGGTGAATATGAAGTCATCCTAGAACCGGCTGCCGTGGCAGAGGTGATGGGGTGGCTGAACTACACCGGCTTTGGCTCCAAATCGTTCCAGCAAGGGACATCATTCCTCGCCGGCCGCATCGGACGCAAGATCACATCGGAGAAGATAACGATCTATGACAATGCGCTTGATTCCAAAGCAATCGCCTTCCCCTTTGATTTCGAAGGAGTACCCAAGAAGAAGGTGATGCTGATCGATAAAGGTATTGCCAAAGGCGTTGTCTATGACAGCATGGCAGCGATCAAAGGCAAGACCAAATCTACCGGCCATGCGCTTCCGGCGACCGAAGCGGCCGAAGGCGCGATCGGTCTTAACATCGTCGTAGCTCCGGGCAAAACGCCAAGGGCAAAAATGCTTTCCAGGGTCAAGCGTGGGATTTTGGTGACGCGTTTCCACTACATCAACGGCTTGATCGACACACGCAATTCGGTCTTGACGGGTATGACACGTGACGGCACGTTCTTGATTGAGAACGGTGAGATCAAGTACGGTATCAAGAACTTGCGCTTCACCGATTCTATGATGCGCGCTTTCAAGTCGACAGTCGCGGTCTCGAAGGAATCGCAACTAGTGGCCTCGGGGGGGAATTCGGTGGGCTGTGACTCGGTTCCGACAATCCATCTCGGTTCGTTTAAGTTCTCCGGCAAGACGGAGTTTTGATGAAAACACTTCAAGCCCCTCTCCCAATCGGGAGAGGGGTGGGAAGCGAGAGTAGTTCTATCGCTTAGTCAGCTCGCACATTGGTTACGGCCGGCGTTTTTGGCGCGGTAGAGTGCCTGATCGGCGAGCAGAGAGAATTCGTCCGGCGAAGCGACTTTCAGCGAGAGGGCGGCGGCGCCGACGCTGATGGTGAAGAAAACGATTTTGTCTTTGACCAGAAAATCGGTCTTGCTCAATACAACTTGAATGCGCTTGCCCAGCGCCAGCGCATGCTCAACCGGCGTCTCGGGGCAGATAACCAGAAATTCGTCACCACCCAACCTACCGTAGTGATCCTCGAGGCGGAGGTGATCTTTGACGATGCGGCTGCTTTCGATCAGCATCTGGTCGCCGGCCAGA
This sequence comes from uncultured bacterium, assembly GCA_903930455.1. GTDB lineage: Bacteria > Zixibacteria > MSB-5A5 > CAIYYT01 > CAIYYT01 > CAIYYT01. The sequence continues at coordinate 21,712 of CAIYYT010000120.1, forward strand.
TGTCCATAGGTGTCGTTGATCTCCTTGAAGCGATCGATGTCATAGATGAGAACGCTCAAGGGGCGATCATAGCGTCGGGCGCGGTTGAATTCCTGTTCCAGTAGATTGATGATCTGTTGGCGGTTGGCGATGCCGGTGAGAAAGTCGGTGGTAGCGAGCGAATACATCTGCCCGAAAAATCGATTTTCGACAAGGCTAGAGTGGATGAATTTGAAGAGCACTCGTCCAATCAGAACTAGATCGCCGTCGTTAAGAGGAATTTCGCTGACGCGTTTGGAGTTAACATAAGACCCGTTGGTTGATTGCAGATCCGTCAGCCAGACCAGTCCATCACGGAAGTTGATCTCGGCGTGCTTGCGACTGACGTTGTCGTCTTCGATCTGGATGTCGCACTGGCTTGATCTGCCAATGGTCAAGACCGGCTGCTCAATCGTGAAAGTCTTGCCGAGTAGTGGCCCGTGTAATACCACGAGCATGGGTTGGCGATTGATCGCAACATTAGCCGGCGTGCGATTTAGCGCCAGATTTGTGGCTGATGTCTGGTCGAAGTTTTCCTGTGGCACGTCGTCGCTTCCTCAGAGAACCTGGCTGCCCCCCAAGTTGTTTTGTTATTGCACATGACGACCTCTGGGCTGAAGTTCAGGCCCTTCGTGCCGTCTCCTTTTTTTTCGGCAATTTTGCGCGCAAGTTTATTGCCAAACGAGAACCGGGTTTCCAATTCCCGCAAAAGGGAATCGAAAACCCGGCTTACTGATTTTGGGCCAAGGAGTTACTTGCCTGCGAGCGGCGAGGGAAGCAACGGTGGCTTCATGATTTTCTCTTCGTTCTTCTTGAGTTCCATTTCCTCGATCAGTACTGAGGGGGTAACGATCGATGCCGGCATCTCCGAGTCGTCATTCAGAAGGTAGTTGTAGACAAACATCTGATCGTCGGTCTGCAGAATGTCCTTGAGAATGCGGATGGTGACGTTGTTAAACTGAAGACCACGTACCGGTTCTTCGCGTCCGTCGGGATAAACTTTGTAGATTTCCCAGGGGTAGCTCAAGGCATCCGGACCACCCGAACCACCTGAGCGCCGCATCATCATGTTACCAAGCCTCATCGCAATAGAGGCGTTGGACGCATTGGGGTCGCTCAAACGCTTGACAATCAAACCGTACGGCACATCGACATCCTTGCAGAGGGTGATCAGCGTCTCCTTGAGTTTGGCATAGGGCACCTTCTCGCTCGATTCAAACACCAAATTGGACGGCTTGGCAGTAATCGCTTTGCTGACGGCGCCGCGCGCATGACCGTTGGCATCCTTGATCTTCTTGGTCGGAGCAATTCCGATCAGCAGGTTAACCAGTTTGCCGTTTTCCACCAGCACCACCTTCTGCGGGGTATTGCCGGCATCATCCACATTGTAGCCACCAATCACGGATGAATTGCCAACCTTGCTAATAGTCGGATCATCGTACACCGTAAACGAAGCCGGCAAGACGCGACGGTTGAGTTTCTCGGCAAGCTCACCTCCACCGCCACCAAGTCGGGCGATCACCGCAGCCATTTGCTCATTTTCATAGGTCGGCTGCGGTAGGTTGGATATGCCGCGAACAAACAGTTGGCGGAAGAATTCACCGGCGGCATCAGCGGTGAAAACTACGGGACCAATGTACTCTTCGAGGGTATCTGCTTTGATCAGCTTGCTCATCCTGTCGGCATTGCCTTTTGCCCAGGCGGTCAGATCGCTGACCGAGGGTATAGCTGCGAGAGAGTTGTAGACGATCCGGTCGCCGTCGAAGATATCTTCGCCGTCCGCCGCTTTGCCCGTCATCGACAAGTCAAAGACATAGATCCGGTCGCCTCGCAAAGCACGTGTACCGTTACCGTTGAGGAGATACTGGTTGGCGATAGCACCCTGAATTTTCAGATCGGAAGAGATAATATCGGGATAGTCCCTGAACACGACGGTTGCAGCCTTTGCCAGCTCTTCGAACTTCGCCTTGTTGAGATCGAATTCCTCCGGCTTGTCGATGATTCGATTTGTCGGCAGTTTGAGGAAGTCATCCGGACGATTGGCAATGACGCGGGTTTGGAGGTAAGCCCGCTTTTTCGAGATCGTTTCCAGAGCGTCTTTGTAAACCTGATCGGTCTGCAAGTAGATCTGATTGCGGAGGGCGTCATAGTTGTTGTCGATTGGCAGTTGGGCATAGTTGGCGCCGAATCCGGAATAGCCAGATACGAAGTTGCTGTTGTCAAGCGAGTAGTTGCCCACTCTTAGATCAATAGACAGGTATCGTCCCCGGTTGAGGTTCGACTGGGTAAGCGTGCCCAGATTGGCGTGCACTTCGAGTTGTTGTGCATCGTCGATGGTATAGCTGACGAAGTAGGGTCTTTCAAGGTTCTCCATGACGAGCTGCGACATTGTACGATCGAGTTCGTCCTGCATGGCTTTGAAGAGCACGTCGCCGGCTTGCTGGGCATAAGCAAACGAAGCCATCCCAAGCAGAGCGGCAATAATGCCAACGACTATAGTTTTGCGTGAGTATCTGGTAATCATCTTCATCCCCTCCTCTTAGTAAATCCCGCTGGTTTTTATCGGTTTGTAGGGAGGCGGCAAAATCGGCGGTTTCTGCTGCTCCTTGGACTTCTTCTCGACTTCCATTGAAGCGACCAGGATGCTGGGGGCAACAGCCGAAACCGGCACCATACCCGACTCAGCACCACAGGTGCCGTTGAAGGCATCGTAATCATTGCCGGTGGCGATGATCTGCTCGAAACTCGCCAAGGGAGTGCCGACAATATCGACGCCCCGAATCGCCTCCATCGGTCTGCCATCCGTGTAGTACTTGTACACCAACAGCGGAATGACTTTGAACGCCTGTGGGCCAGATCGCCCAGTTGATGTAAAACCGCCGGAGATATCATTGAAGATCAGTCCATACGGCTTGCCCTGTTTGCGACATTCTTCTTTGAGCAGCGTCAGAAGCGAGTCGAACGGCAATTCCTTGGTGGAACGAACCATGAGATTCCCCTGCCGAGAGACTACCGACCTGCCCGCTTGTTTGCGGCCATGAGCGTTGGAGACCGGGAATCCGCGCACCGGCGAACGTGACATCAGAAAGCTCTTCAGGACGCCATTATCGACTACGGTCACTTTCTCGGTTTTAACACCCTGGTCGTCGTAGAGGTAGTGTCCACGCAGGAATTCGCCATTGAACTCCGACAATGTCGGGTCATCGAAAACACTGATAAAGTCGGGAAGGATTTTCTGATTGACTTTCTTCGCGAAGGTCTGTCCTTCAGATTCGGATTTCTGGCGATGGCCTTCAATCCGATGACCGAAGATCTCATGGAAATAGACACCGGCGGCGCGATTGACCAGGATTGCCGGGCCAGAATACGGTTCCGCCAATGGGGCCTTCAACAGCACCTCCAACTCTCCGACCAGCCGGTGGATGGTCTTCACTACCACCGAATCAGTAGGCAGTCCGTCCATGGTTGCGGCGTCAAATCCTTCAAAGCGCTGGATTTGCATGCCGTCAGTGCACGTTCCTGAACAGAAAACGCTCAGCCGGACGTACGCTTGGCCTTGTTGAATCGAGGAACCTTCGCTAGACACAAAGTAGCGATTGTCGTTGGTGATAGACATATTGACGGAGGAATTCTCGACAAATGGATAGTCCTTGAAAATGGCGCTCAATTCGCGCAATCGGGTTTCCCAGGCGGCCGTGTCGCAGGTAACTGCAACTGTGGAGCCGACGAAAACATTCGGTTTTTCGACGGAGAAATCCGCCGAAGTGTCTTCCTGCTCGACCATCACATCTTGATTTGTCTTAACCTTGGTATACTGTTCCAACGCCGTCTTGTATTCGTTGTCAGTTGCTTCCCAGATAGCCGTGCGGATCGCCTTTTCGTCATCCTGCAAGGGCAACATCGTAGGCCCGCCGATGAAGGAGCCGTAATCGTAGCTGCCACGAATTTCGCGAGTGTTGTCGAGTCGATAGTCGCCGCAGCGCAGGTCCATATCGAGGATACGCGAGCGCGAGTAATCATCCATGCTGATCGCCCCATATGTGGCGCTGATCGTTCGCCTTTCAGTGTCGGTAACCTGATAGCTCAGGAAATACATCGGTACTGAGTCGGCATGAGCCAGCGTTTTCACCGAGCGATCCAACTCGGTTTTCATTGCAGTCAAGAGCGGTGACTGCTCGACTGCGTAGAGAGAGGAGACTGCCAGCAACAAGATTGCCGTCAACAGCAGTCCTGCCGATCGTGTCCGCTTCATCCTTACACTCCTTTGTTAAGATTTCCCAGAAGGAACCGGATTATTGTCCTTGTATTTGATCGTAGTTGCACCTGCCACCAGACTTTAAGATAAACTACTTCAGCGGCAAAATGAACGTTTTTTCACTGCCCCCCGGAGATTGATAATCGGCGCTAAAGATTCCGGCGAACCGCACGATTAATATAGTGTGACCAATCAGAAGACAAAAGTGCTGGTTGTAGACGATGACCCCAATCTCACCGACTTGCTGGTCGATACGTTGGCGGCCATCGGATATGAAGCTTTTGCCGCCGAGTCGGCCAAGACGGCCTTGGAGGTTCTCCGGAAAGAGCATATCGATTTGGTCGTATCCGACATCAATATGCCGGATATGTCCGGAATTGAGTTGCTTGAAGAGATCAAGAAGGCCAATCGTTATCTGCCGGTGATGCTGATAACCGGAATTGGCAACGATTCGATCAGGAACCGGGCCTATTCGAGCGGAGCCGACGGTTTTCTTACCAAGCCGTTTCGCATCGGAACGATTGAGTCGGAGATCGGCAGAATGCTGTCCGGCATCAAACGAACACGCATACTGATCATCGACGACAACGAGGATTTCCTCTCCAGTCTGAAGCAGCGATTGGAGGATGCCGACAACATCGTTTATCCTTTCGCGACGATTTCAAAAGCCGCAAAGTTCCTAGAGAGCCATACCGTTGATCTGGTAATCACGGACCTAAAGATGCCGGACGGAGATGGTTTCTCGCTCTTCAACGACCTTCATAAGCGTTACCCCGATCTACCTGTGATAATGGTCAGCGCCTATGCGACGGATGACATCCTGGAGAAGATCAAAGAGTCGGGTGTCAGCAAGTTTCTGTCCAAGCCGTTAGATTTCAAAGAGATCGAGACCGTTGTCGCCACGTGCAAGTCAAGAAGCTCATAGTCTTTGATCTCGCGCCTCAATCTGCTTTAGCCAACTGACCAACTCACCCTCCCATCTGCAAGAAGATTACGTCATGTGCGTACGGGTGCTTGATGCGCAGAAATCGCACTACCGTTCAGTTCTTGCCGGGTACGATCTAATTGGTTGTCGCCAGAACACGGATCATCTGGCTGTGGATAGCGCCATTGGAGGCGAGGAGATGTTCGGAATAGATTGAGAATGGTTCTCCTCGGAAATCAGTAACTTCACCCCCCGCTTGTTTGACAATAAGTGTCGCGGCAGCTGTGTCCCAGGGATGAAGTTTCAACTCCCAGAATCCGTCAAAGCGCCCCATCGCGAGATAACAGAGATCAAGCGCCGCAGATCCGGCACGACGGATTGCGCGAGCGGTCTTGGAGAAACTAACAAAGTGATCGAGGTTGTTGATGCTGCTGGTTTGAAGGTCATAGGGAAAGCCGGTGGCCAACATGGACTGGTCGAGACGTCGGTGTTCACTGACACGAATCAGTCTTCCGTTCAGCCGGGCGGGTTTGTCTCGGACGGCGGTGAACAGTTCATCACGATTTGGATCATACACGCAACCGAGCACAATCTCGCCACGCCATTCCAGCGCGATCGAAACGCACCAGATCGGAAACGTATGTGCATAGTTGGTTGTGCCATCAAGCGGATCGATCACCCACTTGTAAGGAGAATCGTTTTCGACAGCGCTGCCTTCCTCCGTAAGAAATGATGCGTTGGTGAGCAACTTGCGTAGTCGCGTGACAATCAGCTTCTCGCTTCTGAGGTCCATTTCGGTTACGAGATTGATTTTCCCCTTGAAGTGCACCAACCGATGGCGGGAGACCTTTCGCAACAGCAGTTTCCCTGCCGCAATTGCCGTGGCGGAGACTTCAGGAAGCAACGTTGTCAGTTGAGGTGTGGCAATGGCGGGCCGTTTCATACCGCCTCCTGGTCTTGATATTGAAGCTGGTAAAGACGCCAGTAGACGCCCTTCTGTCGCAGTAAGTCTTCGTGTTTCCCCTGTTCCACAATTCTACCTTTGTGAAAGACCAGAATTTTGTCGGCTTCCTTAATGGTTGACAGCCGATGTGCTACGATTACTGAGGTGCGTCCCTCGAACATCTTTCGTAGCGCTTGCTGAATAATTTGTTCGGTTTCATTATCGACTGAAGATGTTGCCTCGTCCAGAATCAGTACTTTCGGGTTGCGCGCCAACGCGCGGGCGAAGCTGATCAACTGTCGTTGGCCAACCGAGAGTGAAGTTCCGCGCTCACCAACTCCGTGGTCAAAGCGCCGCTCCATTTTGTTGATAAACGGAAGCAGTCCGACCTGCTCGGCGGCTTTCGTTACTTGCTCGTCGCTGATATCGTCCGCACCAAGCGAAATATTGTCTTTGATGGAGCCGGAAAAGAGGAAAATCTCCTGCGAGACCAGCCCGAAAGCGGAGCGCAAATCGTTCGGATCAAGCTGGTGGATGTCTATACCATTAAGCTTGATTCTGCCCGAGTTGACGTCATAGAAGCGGCAGAGCAATCCCACGGTCGACGTCTTGCCAGCGCCGGTAGCTCCTACCAGCGCGACTTTTTCGCCCGGTTTGACGCGGAAATTGATGTCATGCAGAATCAGATTGCCGGGATCGTAGGAGAAATCAACGTGCTCGAATTCGATATCCCCCGTAAACCCCTTCAGCGGCTGTGGCTGAGCCGGCGCCACGATTTCCGGTTTTGTGTCTAGCACATTGAAGATGCGCTCGGAAGCAGCCATAGCTGATTGTAGGATGTTATAGCTTTCCGCCAGGTCGCGCATCGGGCGGAAGAACATTTCGACATATTGCAGAAACGCCACCAACGTACCAACCGTCACCACATTTCGCACCACGGAACCACCACCATACCAGAGTATCAGCGCCGTGGAAAGAGCACCGATCAGTTCGACAACGGGGAAAAAGATAGCATAGTAGTAGATTGATTTCTGATTTTCGGTGCGGAGGTCGTTGTTGATCGAACGGTACCGGTTCATCGTCTTCTCTTCCTGCACGAATGCGTGTACTTCGCTCATGCCAGCGAGGCTCTCCTGAGTGTAAGCATTAAGACGCGCGATAATGATCCTGATTTGTCGGTAAGCCTCGCGGACCCGCTTGCGGAAAACCATCGTGGCGATAACGATCAGAGGCATAATGACGAATGTCACAAGAGCCAACCGAGGCGAGATGTAATACATCGCGGCCATGACACCGACAAGTTGCAGGATGTTACCGAGAATTTCGACGACTCCCGATGCAAACAACTCGTTGAGCGCATTAACGTCGGTGGTCACTCGTGTTAGTAGGCGGCCGGATGGATTCTTGTCGAAAAATTGCAGGTGCATCGATTGCACATGAGCAAATAGCTGTCGCCGCAAATCGAACATGGCGTGCTGACCGATCCACTCCATGATGTAAAGTTGGCCATAGTCGGTGAAAAATTGCACGAACAAAAACAACATATAGATCAAGGCTATCTGCTGAAGACCGCCGAAGTCGGAGGCCGCGATATAGTTGTCGATCGCAATCTTGACCAGATACGGTCCGGCAAGCCCAAACGCCGAACTGATCACGAGCAGCGTGATGGCGAGGGCGACATATTTGCGATAGGGTTTCAGATATTGCAGCAGCCGCGACATCAATTTCGAATCATAGCCCTTCCCGAGCTTGTCTTCTTCACGGTAGTCGTTTGCCATCAGTCCAGCAACTCCAGCTCACTAGCCAACAACTCGCGGCGGATGATTTCATAGTAGCGCCCCTGTTTGGCGATCAGTTCATCATGCGTGCCGGCTTCAACGATAGTCCCCTGGTCGAGAACCAGAACGCGATCCGCGCGGCGAATGGTTGACGGTCGATGGCTAATCAAGAGTGTCGTCGTCCTGTGGTCAGCCGTCGATAGATTTTCGAGGATTGACTCCTCCGTTTGTGTGTCAACGGACGAGAAGGCGTCGTCGAAAATCAGGATGCTTGGTTTTTTGAGCAAAGCCCGGGCGATAGCGGCACGCTGTTTCTGACCGCCGGAAAGGGTGATGCCGCGTTCTCCGAGAATGGTGTCATATTTCTGAGGGAACGACTCAATTTCGTTGTCCAAAGCCGCTTTGATGGCGGCATCTCTGACAGCTTCCTGATCGACTTGTGGTTGCGAGAAGGCGATATTGGCGGCCACGGTGTCGGAAAAAAGATAGGGATCCTGCGCGACCAGGCCGACCATCGTGCGCAGATCGTCAAGAGGAAGCTTGTTGATATCAACGTCGTCGACAAAGATCGCATTGTCAGCGACCGGATACTTGCGCACCAAGAGAGAAATCAAGGTTGACTTGCCGGAACCGGTCGGCCCAACGATGGCCACGATTTCACCAGGCTGCAATTCGAAGCTGATATCGCGCAGCACTTGCCTATTCGTTCCCGGGTAGGTGAAGGAGAGTTTGTTGTAGCGGAGCGTTCCTTCGCCGTGTGACTTTACGAGATTGGCGCCGTTGTATACATCAGGTTTCTCGTTCAAGATCGAGTCAATGCGTTCCAGAGAAGCCGTGCCGCGTTGATAGAGGGAAATCACCCAACCGACCGCCAGCATCGGCCAGATCAACATTTTCAGATAGACCATGAACGCCACAAATTCGCCAAGCGTCAGCGTCTTGTTGATCACTCCATACCCGCCAGCCAGAAGTACGGTCAGCATGGTTAGTCCAGCGAGAAATTGGATGCTTGGTATAAACAGCGCTCGAATCTTCGCCAACGCCATATTCAAACGCACATATTCCTTGTTAACTTCGCGGAACTTCTCCTCACGGTAGCTTTCGCGGCGAAACGCTTTGACAATGCGGATACCGGAAAGCGACTCCTGTACAAACGCCGACAGCTTGGAGAAATGATCTTGTATTTTCATGAAGCGTCGGTGAATTTGCTGACCGACGAGCCACATCGTCAGTGACAAAAGTGGCAATAGAAGCAGCGAATAGAGCGTCAGACGCGGCGAAATGATCACCATCGAAGAGAAGGCCAGTACCCCGATGATGACCGTATTCATTAGCTGCATGACCGCCGGACCTACCATCATTCGAACAGCCTCGATGTCATTGGAGGCGCGGGCAATTATGTCACCGGTCGGTGTACGATTGTAGTATGACGCGGAGAGTTTCAGCAGATGCTCGAACAACTCGTTGCGAAGATCATACTCGATGTGGCGCGACGCCCAGATAAGCGTGCGACGGGCATAAAATCGGAAGACGCCGCCAACCATTGCCAAAGCAACGATTGAAAGCGCATACTTGACGAGCAAGGACTTGACGGCTATGGCGATGACTTCATAGACGGCCTCGCCTGGATACCAGAGAAGGTTCGGTCGAAAGCCTCCGGAACCGGTAGAAACGACGAAGCTGACGGCGTCGATGCCTTCCTTGAGTAGAAGTGGGGCTATGATGGCAAACCCGCTCGATCCGAGGAGCACCAAGAAGCCCCAGATGAAATAGCCGCGATATTTGCGGTAATACTTCAGAATGGTTTGTTGTCGCGCGAAGGGATTGAGATCAGCCACTGAAAGTCTTTTCACCCGGGTTCTTCATGAGGAGTAAAGCCATAACAACTAAACTATAACGCCGCAAATCGGCCATTCGACACAGTTATTTTTGCGGGCGATTCGTCATTTCCACACTATTCATCACCCATTGCGAGTCGCGACAGTGTTCTTGACACTGTACACACCCGCCCTTAGCTTAGGGAAGGTAACATAGTATCTCTTACTCTAATCTCAAGTGATTTATGCGTTTTGTCTGTGACAGCACGATGGGCAAACTGGCGCGACTCCTGCGAATGGCTGGATTCGACACGGCTTACGTCAAGGAAGACAACCTGGCACGAGTTCTAGCGATCTCCAAAGAAGAGAACAGGTTGATCGTCTCTCGGAATTCCAAATATCTGGAACTGCAGTTGGCGAGCAACTTCCGCCATTTGACGGTTGACAAACCACTGGATCAGTTCCGCAAGCTGGTAATTGATTTGCAGATGCAGCTCGACGAGAAGCAATTCCTGACGCGATGTCTGCAATGCAATGAACCGCTGGAGAAGATTGCTACCGAAAGAATATCAGAGAGGTTGTATGATTTCGTGGCGCGGACGCAACAGGAGATATTTGTCTGTCCGCGCTGCGATAAACTCTATTGGCGCGCCACACACGCTCACGCCATGATCACGAGGCTATTGGCGATCAAATCGGAACTTGATCGGAAGCCTGGCAGTGAGCGCAACTGACCTTGCTGTCAGCCAATCGTTCAAATGACAGCTTGATTTCGATCTGCCACGAAACACCGGCAGCTAAAGATACCTGCCACTGCGGCACGATGATTGTGCCCTGATAGACCTTTTCAAAACCGCCTTCCGACAACGAAACTGTCCAGAGCGGATGTGTCCAGAGGCGAGCCGTTTTGGAAAAGGTCATAGCGGTTTGGTATTGATAGAGGCGACTGTCAAGACGCAAGTCATTTGCCTCGGCATGCTCAGTAGGATTTGCAGCGTCAATCTTTCTGCCTAAGCCATTGGTTATCTCCGATTCGCTCATCGGGAAGGTGTAGCTACCAAATCCAAACTCGACACCAAATCGCAAATCAAGCGGTTTCTGCGACTCGTTGGCCAACTGATAGTGCGCCGTCAACTGACCGGTAACGGATTCAAACCGAAGAACTTTGGTTACGGTAATCGGTGATGTTGCGCCGTTGCGCTTGACCTGCCCATGACGGCTGAGTGTGACCTCGATGCGGCCGCCCTTGGAGTGATGCTTGCAAGTGTACGCTTTGCCGACGAAGTCCGCCATCTCCACGTAGCTTGAATCGGCAAAGCTATCAAGAGTCGTGTCATCGGCAAAGAAGTGGTCGATAAATAACCCACGGCGATAGGGATCTTCGACCAGCAGTTTTTCCAATCCTTCTTCCTTGACCAATACAAGATCATGAATTGACTGGGTGGCTGCGGCGGTCTGCTCGTGGCGGTTCAGTAGCTTTTTGTGGTAGCCTTCTTTGCGTCGCCCGACGATATCAACAAGGTTCTTGCAAACACCAAAATCATCCAGTTCCGAGATCATGCCGCCCAGCGTCGGGGCGATGATCGCCTTCTGGTGTTGTGTCGTGACCACAATCTCGTTGTTGCCGTCAGCATCAAAATCGCAGACTTCGGCTCCCGTGAAGGAATCCTTCTGTTTCCGACCATGATGGATGACTTTCTCGGCAGCGATGATTTCCTGAAAGACGGCTCCGCGAAGATGCGGCAGATAAAGCCCGCCGAAGACACCATGCCAGTACGGGCAGTTGCACTGACCGGCATAGAGATGTCTTTGCGCCCTGAGATAGTCGGCCTTACTCAACTCGGACTTATTCTTCTCCAGCAGGTCACTCACGTGAAGCATCCGCTTGTGAAGCAGATTCGACTCCGGATACTTCGTGAGGAAGTTGCGCCAGAAGCCGCCTTTGACGTAGGCGACGTTATCCTCGTACAGATCGGCTTTCTTGAGTTTGCCGACAAAAGTGTCGTATAGCTCGATTGCCGCGACCGGCATTGCCCATTCGTTCATCTCGCTGTAGGATGCCGTTGGCAAATAGATGGTACCGAGTGGTTGATTCTCGTTCAGTACTTCACCAAAATGCTTCATCTCGATCCAGTCGAGATTGTCGGAGATCATTTTGAAGAATCTCTCCAGCCAACCCTTCTCAAAGCAGTGTTCGTAGGTCTTAGGCCAGACGCCGAATTTTTCGCCGTCGTCGGCGTAGATACCGACATTGCTGCAATCATCATTTGCCAGCCCGCGCAGGTATTCGACCGTCTTTTCCGGGTCGGCAAACGGGATTGCATAGCGCAACTGTTTGGAGATCGGAAACAGCGCCACCGGTTTGCCTTCATCCTCCGTGACATAGTAGCCGTGCAATTGCGACTCTTGTAGACCACTGTATCGAAAATGAATGTCGTCGAGAATTGTGTATTTGACTCCGGCCTGAAAGATGTACTTGGGGAGTGTTGGTTCCCAGACTCGCTCAGCCAGCCACATGCCGGTAGGCGTAACGCTAAACTCCGACTTAATGAAATCGCTTTGCATCGTAATCTGCCCGACCTTATCGCGGTCGGGAATCACAGGTAGGATCGGTTCGAAATGGCCGCCGGTGAGCAGTTCAACTTGTCCACGCTCGACCAGCATCTTGATCAACGCCATACCTTCAGGATGAAATTCCTTCATCCAATCATACAGTATGCCGGTGAAATGCAGCGATATCCTGATTCCCGGATACTTCTCGAGTAGAACGAGAAACGGGAAGTACGATTTCTGAAATGCTTCCTCGATCACCCAACCAAAATTGCCGACCGGCTGGTGGTTGTGAATACCGAAACAGAACTTAACTCTTTTCAACGTTTCTCCCGAGTTTGAGTCATAGTCTTGATATCGGCATATAAAGCGCTAACGTTAAAGCCCTGATTGCCTTTGCTCTCCCTGCTATGTTACGCGGACAACGGGTGACTGTAGTAATCAGGCTGCTCGCAAAGCATCGACAATCTTGAGGCGAGAGGCGCGCACAGCAGGCAGGAATCCACCGACAAACCCCATTACAATTGCAAAGATCATCGAAACAATGATCGTGCGGGGATTCAGGCTGAAGTTGAACGCCAGTTCTGACATCGTGTTGAAATTGGTCGTAGAAATCTGGATCAGATCCAGGAAAGAAGCCGCAACCAGTCCCAGTACTCCCCCAGCCAGCGAGATGACGATCGACTCGAAAAGGAACGTGTTCAGTATCGATGCCCGTGAAAAACCAAGTGACCTTAACGTGCCGATCTCCTTGGTGCGCCTGGCGACGGCGGCGTACATCGTAATCATCGCGCCGATGATCGCGCCGAAGCTGAAGACGATACAGATCACAATGCCGACGATCTTAATGAACGAAGTCGTACTACGTGACTGATCAGCGTAATATTCTTTTTCCCGTTTTACATCGAGCGACAGACGACGATCATTGTCGATTCGCTGCTTGACTTCATCGAACTTGGCGGGATCGGACAGCTTAAAGGTCAGCGAGGAATAGACGGGTCTGCGGAAGGCATCCATCATCTGGTCGATATCCCCCCAGATTTCCGAGTCAAAAGCCGAACCGCCGGCATCAAAAGTGCCGACCACAGTCCAATCACGGGAACTAAACCGCACTGTCTCACCCAGCCCACAGCCCTGGAATCTCTTGGCGACCGACTTGCCAGCGATAACTTCCGCCGTTCCCGGTTTCCACATCCGCCCTCCGATCAGATGTACGGTCGGTCGTAGCACCATCGATTGCGGCGTAACTCCCCGCACCACGACATTGGAGTTTCCATTTCCGGAACGCTTGTCTCGGGCGATCAGAACATAAACTTCATTAGTAAACAGCGGTAGACCATCGGCTCCGGTACTGATCTCGGGATAGGTACTGATGATGTCGGATTGATCGCGGAAGATCACCGACATCAATTCGGTTTGTGACCCTTTGCGGGTGACGATCGCGTTGTCATCTGCGCCTGAAGACACCAATGTCTTTAGCATGCCGTCAGCCAGCATCAACACGGCTGCAAACACGAACACGACCAGCATCACGCCGAACAAGGTGAGTATCGACGTGACTCTATGATTCCAAAGATTCCTGAAGGTATAGCTTGCCGGTATCACAGATCAACCTCAATCAACTACTCTTAATCCATCGACGATCTTCATACGCACCACACGCTGCGACGGGAATATTGCCGCCAAAAGCCCTACGAAGAGTGCCACGCAAATGACTATCATAAAGGTCGCCGGAGTTACTACAAACACCGGAAACCACATCGCTACGGCGGACTTGACAATGTTAGCCACACCGAATAAAAGCAGCAGTCCCAGACCACCGCCAAGAAACGCTATCAGCAACGATTCACCGCTGATTATCCACACCAGATGATAAGCGCGGAAGCCGAGCGATTTCATATAGGCGTGCTCAGCAGTGCGTTCTCTGCCCGCCATAACCATGGTGTTAACCAGAACCATCAAGATGATGCCGATGATTAGAAATGACATCACTTTCAACAACACCAGGATTGCTCCCGACATCTGCACGAAGCTCAGCGCAAATGCCTTTTCGGTTTCGGTGCGAGTTTCCGCAGTAGAATTCTTAAACTGCGTATCGATAGCCGACGATATCTCAGTCGACCTGTTCGGATCGCTCAACTTGAGGACGTACCAGCCGATTTGGGCTGCATAGCCAGGCCAGTTCTTCTTGATCCATGCGTCGAGATAATCCCAGCGCATCAGCATGCTTCCTTCATCAATCGTTTGATCCTTACCGGCGTAAATTCCAACAATATCGAAATCCCAATTATCTGTGTAAATGGATCCGATCAACGTGATGCGGTCGCCGACTTTCCAGCCGAAGCGATCGGCCAGCTTCCTGCCAACGATAGCCCCGCGCAAATCATTCTTCCACGCCTCAAACTGATCCGGCGGAGTAATGAATTCGGGAAAGACCTCGAAATAGGCATCCTTATCGACCGCGAATTGGGGAAAGAAGTTTTCGGGGTCAATATACGTGCCGCCGAACCAATTCGCCCATGTAACTTGCTTGACACCATCGATCTTGAGAATCTGTTCACGATAGGACAACGGCAATGTGGATGTAATCCCAACAGCGTTTCGAGTTACCAAACGATCAGGCGAAGATGCCTCGACACTGGAATACCATGCAGCAAGAATTGTCCGGATCAGGCCGAAAGCCATCACTGCCACGGCGACGCCAAGAATAGTCAGGAAGGTGCGGAGTTTGTGGCGCAGAGCGTTTCTGATGATCAGACTTAGTACCATCAGGTCAACTCTCCCTTATTCAGATGCCGAATCAAGTGCGCCTTTTCGGCGGCGCGCGGGTCGTGGGTGACCACAATGATGGTCTTACCGAATTCTTTGTTCAGCCGCGACAATAGCGTCATGATATCCTCTGCCGACTGCTTGTCGAGATCACCGGTTGGTTCATCAGCCAACAACAGGGTGGGGTCAGAGACGATAGCGCGGGCAATGGCTACACGCTGTTCTTGACCGCCGGAAAGCTGACGAGGATAGTGTTTGACGCGATCCGCCAATCCAACTATCGAGAGCGCAGTCTCAACATGTTTGCGGCGTTCCGCTTTGCTCAGTTTGGTCAGCATTAGCGGGAGCTCGACATTTTCAAACGCCGTCAAGACCGGCAGCAGGTTGTAGAATTGGAAGACCAACCCGATATGCTCGGAGCGCCATTTCGCCAACTGGCCATCAGTAAGCTGAGCGACATTTTCGCCGGCAACAGCCAAATCGCCCGAACTGGGACGGTCTATCCCGGAGATGAGATTAAGCAACGTCGTCTTGCCGGAACCCGATGGCCCCATCAACGCGAGGAATTCACCCTGCGGGATGTCAAAGTTGATATTTCGCAGTACCGGAATTTCCTGTGAATCGCGGTAGTACGACTTACTGACATTTCTGATTTTGACTAGAGCTTCAGCCATAGTTTTCTCATTTACTCACTTTGTCAATTCCACTTTGTCACCCGTTTTCATTCCACCCGGAGGCGATACGACCACTACCTCGCCCGACGACAGCCCCGTGATGATTTCGGTCATTTGTCCCAGTTCCCGTCCGGCCTGAATAGGCGTTTCTTGAACATAATCGCCGACTACTTTGAATACGACCTTGCCCCCATCGCGCGTTGTA
The DNA here is from genome assembly GCA_903930455.1 of uncultured bacterium. Lineage (GTDB taxonomy): Bacteria > Zixibacteria > MSB-5A5 > CAIYYT01 > CAIYYT01 > CAIYYT01. Next base: position 37,646 of record CAIYYT010000120.1, read on the forward strand.
ATTGCACTCTTGGCCACAACCAATGTCGGTTTCTCCTGGGCAGCCTGTTTCTCCACAACCGGCAGGAAATTGACCCGCGCCGACATCTCCGGAAGTACTTTGTCATCGATATTCTTGAAGCTGATCTTGGTCAATACCGTCGCGCGCGAGCGATCCGCAGTCGGCACGACTTTTTTGACGTAGCCTTGATACTTTACACCGGGGTAGGCATCCAGCACGATTTCGCACGGTTGCCCAACTTTGACCTTGTAGATATTGGATTCCGATACGTCGGCTTCAACTTCCAGTGAAGACATATCGGCAATCGTAACCACCGCGCCTTTGGACGATGATGCCGAGGCAAACGGCGTTACCATCTCGCCAACATCGGCGTTCTTGGTCAATACGGTGCCGTCAAAGGGAGCGCGGATAATCGTATTCTCCAGCGCCACTTCCGCCGAGCGAATCGACGCACGCCGCACTTGCATATTGGCAACCGCGCGATCAAAAGCCGCCGTGGCGGCATCTACCATATCCTGAGTAGTGGCATCGCCTTTGATCAGACCCTGTTGCCGGTTGAGATTGATCGACGACTCGACCGAATCAGCCCTCGCGGACAGCAGGCCGGCCTTGGCATAGTCAAGATCGGCGCGGATGTCGCTATTGTCGAGAATCGCCAGGATTTCGCCGGCCTTAACTTTATCCCCTTCTTCGACGTTGAGTACTTCAAGACGACCGGTCCCTTTGGAGGCTACCGCCGCTTTAACCTGCGCAACAACATATCCGGTCGCTACTAGCTCTGCCGCGGCGTCTGTACCAGACAGAAGCTGAGCGCGAGCGGTTTGTACTTTGGTTGCGGGGGCGACCGACTTGATCGTTAACTGGTATCCGAAGTAAACAATGACCGGTATCAACAGCCAAAGGAGATGGAGCCATTTCCTGCCGCGGCTGGGAGCATCGGATTTCTGCCTGCGGTCGATTTTCAGAGCCGTCAAGTCAGCATTTTCTGGACGCGATTCGTTCATATCAAGAACCCAACAGTTTATTGATTCTCTCTTTGCTGTCAATCACTTTGAGAGTCTACATCGCCGCAAAGCATAATAACGCAAAAAACGGAAAAGGGTTGCCGGAAATGCCGACCCGAAGGCTTTATTTGTTGTCCACGGGAATCTGCTGGAATGGCTCTCGGACACCACCACCCAAGTGCCCGGAAAAGGATATCTCTAGGCCGCCTGCCTCTGGCAGTCATGACAATAGACATTGACATTGTCGCGCCGCAATCATAGGATACGTGCGAAAACGGTGGTTATGCCAGTGTTACCAGTGAGTCACTGGCGATAGTGCGTCTCGAATCAGAGGAATAACGATGGATGCTGATTACCTCGAAAAACTGTATGATCTCGGGGATCCGCAGTTGCTGCATATTGTTGCCTTCAAGTTGACCGACTACGTTCCGGAAGCGCGGGAGGTTCTCCGAACGATCTTGAAGGAGCGAGGCTTTTCCGACGCCGATGTTAGCGAGTATCGTGCGCTCTATCTGAAGCGCGATTCGCTCGGAGTAACTTGCGATTCGTGTGGTGTCGAGCTTGTTCTCGAACGCAAGGATTTGGAATCCGGGAATTTCACCTGTCCGGGTTGTGGCCGCCAATCGTTAATCGCTTATCCTGAGAGGTGGTACCGTACTCCCCGGGAGGCGGTCGGCGAAGAGTCCTTCGATGAAGAAATTGCAGAGGAGACTCCAACGCCTGAACAGTCTGAGATCGAGGGGGACGATACGGCAGCGGGTGAAGCAACTAGCGCTGAAGAAACTACCGAAGGCGATTCGCTGGTGACGTGCTTCAAATGTGGCAAAGAGCTTCAGAATGATGAAGTGTTTGTAACGGAGGGTGAGTTCTACTGCGAGCAGTGTTTCGGAAAGCTCATAGCCGCTTCCGGTACTCCACCACAAGAGCTGCCTGATGACGCGGAGAATCCGAATTAAGAGAGATCACCTACAATTCGCAGGTACGCCGCTAGCTGTCCTCGGTGATGAGTTTCGTGATCAAGATTCCCTCTGATGATTATCCACCATACTTCAACTTCGCCGCCAAATCGGCTGTCGAAGATCCGACGTGAAAAGTCGTCTTCAGTCAGACTCCCGATGAGTATTTTGCGGCGTTCACCAATTTCACGAAGCTTGTCAATCAGACCATAGAAGACCTCATGACTGTGGACATCCACGAGGCCTGCTTGTCCTTGCAAAGGCGGCAACTCGGGTGTCTGAAGTTTCTGAAAGAGCCAGTTGTCCGCGTCGATCAGATGTTGAGCCATGTCTGCAAAGGAGAGCGAAGCTTCCGTCGGACGCCAGCTTTCGAAGCCCTCCGGCACTTGCAGCAGCCGCTTAAGTGTTGACTCTCTTACCGCAATTGACAACTGCGCCAATCGCAACGATTCAGAGGAAGCCATCTTCGATTTCGGGTCTAGTGACGTTTCGCACTTGCATAACGTTCAGATGGAAAGCTTCCAGGCACACCAGTAGTTCGGATGCTTCTCATCCGGAGGGCACGAGAGACATTCAGTTTTGATGCGTGGGTCAATGGTCTTTGCGAACAACACATACTCGACGACGCCGACTTCCTTGCAGGGGAACGGCTCGCGACCATCGCGTGCCCGCGCCGACTGCACGCGGCAGTCGTTCATACGGAAAACCAGACTGGTCGGGGTTTCCTCGACGATCTCTTGTGTGTTGATATGGGCATACATGCGATAACCGAGCGCGATTTTCAGAGTCTCCAAACCGCCATTGGCGGGCAGATTGTGACGCTGCATGATGCGTTTGGCTTCGATAACCGTGAATTTCGCCCAGGTGTTCTTGTCAAGCTCAATTGCCTTCTCCATACCGAAGGCCTTTTCCACTTCGAGAAACCACAACCCATCATGCGCCAACCATAGTTTGGCGGCGTCTTCGAGTAGTCCCTTGTCAACCTGATCGCTCATAGTCGCTCCTTCACGGTTCCGTCTGTCGGTACTCTTCCACGATTCCCCAGACGTTGTTGACCTTGCCATCGATGTCCAGACGAGCACCCACCAGTGTCAGACAGAGGCCGCCCTGGCGGACTGTCTTCCTGGTCCTCAGAATGATGGCATCGACGCTGAGTTCCACCGACTCGATTCCCATTGGCTCGGGAAGGCGCGAACTCGAGTCTGTTTCCAGGAGGCCAACACGCACATGCTCAGAACCATCGGCGTACCGCAATGATCCAGCTGATGAGATGGAGACAAAATTCTTGAGAACGCCATTTCCAGCTGTTGTCGAATCTCCGGCAGCCAGAACGCGATATCCCGACATAGATGTCAAGGCAAACCACCTTTGATCGTTGTAACCCAGCTTGCTGGGGTCGGCAAACGGATTGTAACCCTCAATTTGCAGCAATTCGTAATAGACTGTTCCGGTGATTGTGTCGTTAGGCAATAGCAGCGTTCCCTGGCCGATTGCGTGACTTCGTCGGTCGATCACGCCGTTGCGAAGAGATTGCACGGGGGCCAAGCCGCTGAACTTCAAATCAAACTTGAGGTCATGACGGTCATAGGAGACTTCGCCGTTAGTGTATGGTTGCGTCCAGTTGAGCCCGCCAAACACGTAGGGGTAGTTTATATCCAGCCGCAAGGAGTCATGTCTCATCCGCGTGTAAGGCAGCGTGATCCAAACGCTACCATTATAGAGAAAGCCGGTGAAATCGCGTTCGGCGCGCTTGAATCGGTTATCGGCCAAGGCTCGACCAAACGTCACTGACAGAACGTACCGCAGAGAATCCTGCTGCCCCAGAAACACTACATGATCGCATGTATAGTAGTTGTCATACTTGGAGTCCTGTCGAATGGAGTCGGGAATAAGCGCTCCGACATCCAGGCGAAAATCTTTGCTGACAATTCCCGACCGGGGGTCGAATTTGCTGTCCGGCCTTGTGCTGCAACCGGCAAACAGCAATGCCGAGGCTAACAGAGAGCTGACCAGACAGATAAGGCGTTGTGTCGTCATTGACAAGCATGGTAACAAACCGGACTACCGTGA
>CAIYYT010000121.1 GCA_903930455.1 uncultured bacterium
CCATTGCTGTGCCTTCTTCACTACTTGATGATCACAAACTTGCCAACCTGCGTTCCCAACTTGGACTCCACAGTGTACAAATATATCCCCGAAACCACGGCCTGAGTATTGCGGCTGATCAAGTCCCAGGAGATCATGCTTCCACCTTCCTGAAGCGCGCAATCGCACGGATGCTGCAATTCGCGGACCAAATCACCATCAAGCGTATAGATGCGGATCGTCGCCTCCTGAGGCAGATTGGCGAAATGGATACGGCGCGCGCGTTCCGGCGACAGTGCTGTAGCGACATCTTCGTAACCTGCTTCGGCGTAGCCACCGTCGATTCGGTACGGATTCGGAAAGACCGACACCTTCTTGGCAGAGTCGGCCACGACATCCGCGGAATACACCGGATAAATCTCCACCGCGTTCGCCAGCGGCGAACTCTCCAGAGGCGCTAGATTTGTGGCCGGATTGCCGTAATCAAAGGTCGAGACCGCTAAATAGACCGGTCGCGAAGGCAACAGGCCGTCAATCGAATACTCGTATTCGTAATAAGGCCATACCCACTGATCCAACTCTGCATCCCAAACCGAATCGGTCGGTGACGCATTTGGATTGACCCTTCTAATTCCACCGACACTACCCAATTCCGAACGGTTGTAGTCCTGAGACGTGAAGAAGTAACGAGATGTGCCCGTACTATCCGTTACTGTCAGGGGCGAATCTTGTGAACCGTACTGGCTCGGATCGAAATCCTGCCCATATAGCACCCGCAGTGAGTCCAATGTGAAGGGGATTTCCGTCACTTCCCAGCGAGGAGGAGAATAGCTCTGATTCTCGTGATGACGCGAAAAGTCGTAGTAATCATAAGAAGTCAGCAGCGCAAACTCGTTTAACTGGAGTTTCTGCCCCATATAGACGCGGTAACCTTCGAAATCCTTCTTGAAAGAGAAAGGATCTAGAGAGGTCTCCGAGATCTTGCCGTTCCAACGAACAGTTACGCTGCCGGGCGATGATGAGAACCGCAGAATCGGCACCGTCGGGGGCGGAGGGCCGGCAAAATCCGGCACGCCATCACCGGACACGTAGACAGAGTCACCGGAACACAGATTCTTGATTCTTTGACCCTTGTAACCATCTTTGTCCGTATCAACACCGGGGTTATCATAAACCCACGCGGCCCATTGAGCATTGGTCGCAAAATCAGTGAAGTCGAGCTTGTCATAGAACTTCTGTGGGTCATTAGCATCAAAATATTTCTGGAAATCATCGGGTTTGACGTGGAATCCTTCACCGCCTACGTAGCCGATCGTGAACGGCACTGTATCACCTGGAGCAATATCAAAAGGACCAAACGAAAATAGATACCTTGTGTCATAGCCGTCGGCCAGATTGGACGCAATGTTCGCAGGGGGGGGGAGCCAGCCTTCCGCCGAGTGATCGACCGCGGAAAAGAGCTGATCGTAGTCGAACTCGCGTACCGACATGATATAGTACTTGTTCTTGTCTCCCTCAGGAGTCCCCAAACCACCCGTGCCAAAATTGCGGTTATTTTCCTGCCGGCGTGGTCCCCAGTCAAGGGATGCATCTCCATTCGATACCCACCAGTTGAATGAATACTTCAAGTCGGGATTCGGAGATCGCACTACACGGGTCCCCGACACACAGGTTGCCGAAGTGGGACCGAATACCCCACTTCGATCAGGATCGCCATCATTGTCGGCTATCCAGGCGATGTTAATTGAATCCTCGAGATCTTTGCACGCCGGTGACGGTACAGCAAACTTATAGCCGGTAATGTCATCCGCGAAGCCGTTGGGCGTTGACGGATGCCAGCAATCGCCATCAACGTAAAGCGCCATATATGCCTTAGTAATGTCTTTTGTGCCGATGTTCACCAGCCGATAGTCAAGCAGAATGAAGTCTTCAGCATAACTATATGACCAGGAATAGCTCCGTTGTAAGACCTTAATTCCCAGCGGCTTATGAGGACGCCCATCCATTGGATCACTCGCAGTCCAGGTTTCATCTACCAGTGTGTCAGTGTATTCGGAGATATAATCCTGTTCGCTGATAGCATCCTCGGAATAAAACTCAGAAGTCCGCCGAGTCGACTTCTGGATAATTCCTCCATTTGGAGCAGCCTGCGGGTACATTTCATGGGTCCACTGCCAGCCATCGGCGCCTACCGATACCAATGTATCTTCTCCGACAATCGCTCCAAGCCAGAGTGCGCCCTGAAACAAGTAGTTCACCCCAGTGCCAGCCGGGTATTCAAACGATGGCGCGAGCGAGCCGCTAGCCACGCTGGGACTAAGGCAGTACATCTCCTTGAGTTGGCTCTGATTAAACTGGCTGCCGAAGAATCCCCAGTTTGTGATCGTGAACCAGACGTTTCCGACTCGGTGCGAACAGTTCTGCGAGTTGGGAGTGGCGGTAGTCTTGGCCAAGCCACCACGATCGACCGAAGTCTCGGAAAGCTTGTTCATGCCAAAGGCCGTTGCCGCCATGATCAGAACTAACAAGACCACGGCCTTGCTCAACCTGAAATGTTCTCTAAAGGACTTACCCATACAACCTTTCATCAGATTCTAGAACTCCACGCCGAGGCCGATTCGGATGTTTCTTCCCGAATCAAGGTTTAGCGGGCTGTTAGCAAGATCGCTTCCCGAATACACCCAACTCGAGCCGGCTGTCTTGCTGTTAGTATCATATCTACCGGTCAAAGAGTAGATCACTTCTACGTTCTTCTTGTTGAATAGGTTGTTGATCCAGAGATCAAAGGTATAGTCAAGACCGAGGAATGGGAACCGCTTGTACATTCTCACGTTGACATTTGAGGTCGAAGGGTAGCGCATCGAATTGGTTTGAGGCGATTCGCCCGACATCAGTCTCAGTCCCGGATAATCTTTGTCCGGCGTGAACGGGTATCCCGAACCAAATTGCCAGATCACGTTAGTACCCCAATTATCGGGCAGCTTCAGCCCAAACAGTTTGGGATGGTCGTTGCGCGGAATGCGCAGATCAAGATTAATCGTGAGCTGATGACGAACATCCCAGTCCAGCGGGAACTCTTGGATCGGAATCGCTCGGGAATAGAAATCATCGAAGTAGTTGGAGCTTGCGCTCGAACTCTTGCCGTACGCAAATGCATACGTATAACTTGTGGTACCAGAGATGTAGTTGCCGTACTTCTTATCTAACTCGAGCTCAAATCCTCGCGTACGAGAGTAGTCTGAGTTTTGGTAGACGTTGCGCTCATTCGGACCATAGCCCTCACGAACCGAATTGATCTTGCCATATTCGTCTTTGTAAAACCCGGAAACATCAAGCACATAGTCCTTGGACAGGGCATAACTGACGCCAAACTCGTAAGAGACCGTCTTCTGGAAGTCGAGGTTTTCGTTACCAATGATGCCAAATGCATTCGAGGCCTGCGTCGCGCGCGCATACATGTAAGTCATCTCTGGGAGTTGATAGAAGTGGCTGTAGTTGAAGAAGACTTTCGCCTTGTCGGAAATCGGGTAGCTGAAGCCAAAACGTGGGCTGAAATGGTTCTCGGAACCGGTGATGGATTTCTCCGTCGACTGATCGGAACTCTGTTTCTGCACCAAATCGGACGACTGAATGAAGAAATCAAAGCGGAGACCAAGATTAGCGATCATACCACCATATTCCATCTTGTCTTGCAAGAAAAAAGAACCCTGAGTCGGTCGGCGCGTATAGAAATCACGGAAGACGCCACGATCAGACCATTCGCCGCCATCCGCGATACCGTCATACGGATAGTTCGGATAGCGTAGGTCGGCCATCTGGGTCTTGTGCAGTATCAGGTTCATCCCCGATTTGACCTCGTGTTCCTTGCTAAACTGCTTGGTAATCTTGAAGTCGCCCGTGTAATTAGCCGCCGAACGCCTCTCATAGTAAGCCCATTGCTGATGACCGCTATCGTAGAAACCATCCTTCGCATCCCACTTGCCGTTGCCGTTTACATCGATGAACGGTTCTCCGTAGTCATATTTGCCGTTCGCACGATCATACAGCCCATTACCATTCAGATCCTTGAAGGGTATGCCCGGCGTCCAAGTCGCATCGGGGCCGTCATACTGGGAGTTGCGGTTCAAGTCCATGTTAACGGCATCGTCTTGAGCATAAATAAAGATATCTATCCCCTGGTCGTATACACCGTTCATGTTGACGTCGATAAACGGCTCGCCTAACGACTGGTCACCGTCAGTGTACGGTTCCGGATTGTCGATGTTGGTCACAGCACCGCGCTCAGAGTCATATACGCCGTTGTTGTTTGTGTCAACCAGCAGGTAGTCCCCCGCATTCCACTTGCCGTCACCATTGACATCGACATAAGCCTCTGATTCGTAGAAATCAACGGCGCCGTTTCCGTTCCAGTCAGTCAGAATCGTGTCGACGAGATTGCTCGAATTACGCTTGCCGCTATAAGCGCTGTTGACGCCACGATATTCGGGATCCGCTGTTTGGGGAACCGTCGGCCAAATGCCGTTTGTCGCCACGTAGGCATCGCCAAAAGTGTAAAACGGCGTCTGCCAATACCAGGAAGTATCACCGTTGGCATTGATGAATGGCTCAGTGGCATCATATTTGCCGTTGCCGTTGCGATCGTAGTAATACTCGTACTGGCTGTACAGCAGGAAGTCGCCCGGCGTTAGACCTTCACCGGGATTGTTGGGATCACCAGGCTCCTGAAGATAGTCGTAGTTGAAGTGTGACAGAGTCAACTCGTAGGAGGTTGACTTGTCAATCTGGTGCATCAAGTTAATGGAATACTTTTCCGACTGATCGTGAACAACCGGAGCGGTCTGGGGCGTATAGCGGTAATTCCACTGGAAAACAGTCTGATCATTCCACGAGCCGCGATAGATTCCTGTCACCTTGATCTTGGGTGTTGCCTGCCAACGGAGCTTGACTTGCGCTTCGTAAGCGTTTTTCATTCGGTCTTCCAAATTGAAGAGCCCGAGAATCGAACGGCTCTTGAAGTCGCGATTAGTCGCGTCCGTGAAGTACTGCTTGTAGTTCGCATAGCCGTCAGACTTGTCCGCAGCGCCGGACACTGCGTAATAGAGTTTGTCGGAAAACCAGTTGATGCCAAGTTTGGGGAGAACCTTGTCCGACAAGAGAGGTTCACGACCGGAGAGGTTGAACTCCAGTCGGTCGTAATTGAAAGAGTTCTTGTTCAGAATGTTCGTACCGAAATCATCGGTGAAATACTCCATGGTACCAGTCGTCACGTCAGAACCAGCCTTGGTCGAGATCGTCACGATACCGGCAGTGGCGTTGCCGTATTCGGCGTCGAAACCACCCTTGATAATCTGCATGTCCTCGATCACATTGCCAGAGATGTTCATCGCTTGATCGACCGCACCGAGGCCACCCAGAGGGTCCTTGATCGACACACCGTCGACCATGTAAGTGATTTCGTTGGTACGACCGCCGCGCACATGTATCTGACCCCCACGCGTAACCACACCGACCTGAATCGCCATCAACTCGGCCACGGTGGTGACCGGCATGTTCTTGATGTTCTCAGCGGTCAACTGTCTCATGTTCTGGGTCTCGGTCAGTCTGAGCAGATCGCGCTCTGCCGTCACAATCTGAGGCTTGTCGATTATTATCGTGGTCTCATCCAGTTGGAAATCGGTGGTGGTTGTATGGTCTACTGTGACCTCAACTCCTTCGACTTTCGTCGGGATATAACCGACAATCTTGGCGACGACATTGTAAACCTTCGGAGGAACGTTCATAATCAGGTACTCGCCGTCGGGGCCGGTCTGGGCGCCCATCGTTGTTCCTTCAATCTGAACGGGTGCTCCGGGAATCGGCTCCTTGGTTTTCTTGTTGATGACCTTGCCTTTGATCTTCCCCGTCGTGCCGGCGAAGACACTCGAGGCGGCAAACATCGCCAGAACGGCAATGATCAGAATCCTTATGAATACTTTGCCTGTCCGCATGGACGAACCTCCTTCTCGAATTGGGATCGAGTATGATTGAATCTTCATATTTTTCTAACCAAATCAGATGACCGTGCAACTTACTGCCGCAACATTCGTATAATCTCTATGATTGCTGTGAAGCGTTAGCAGTGACCTCTATCCGTACTCCTTCATGTTGGCAGCGATTTGAACAAGATAAACTCGCATGCTCAAGCATAGCAAAAACTTAATAAGCAGTCGGGCTTCGGCTGTGTCAAGGGAAAATTTACCGCGGAAATCCGCCTGCTCGACTCCGTTACTATAGACTCATAACCCCTGATTTTGTTTAATCTTGACCGCGTTTTTTCTGCGTCTGACTGCAAACATGAAGTTGGTCGGTTGGATGAGACGCGGCAAAAAAATTCCGGAAACGCCCCCAGTTCCCCATACGGACAGACGACTTCAGTCAGACTAGGCGCGAATGATGCTAATGCAGAAGTGGCGCCCAAGCGCCTCCAAAAATCCGGCCTCAATCTCAGAGAAAGCGGTGATTTGGCCGCATTCACGATCGACGGAGGTCACCCTGCCAGCCTCAAGCTCATAACCCGTTGGCCAAAGTCCGGTTAGGTCGTCCGAGTTCCAGTTGTCGCGCACTCGAATGGAACCGTGTTGCAGGAAGAATCCGCCCGAGCGAAATTGAGCGCTACCACAGATTTTCTTACCAGCGACCGTCACTTCGAAAGGGCTAAGCATTGCGAAGCAGGGATTGAGGCTCCTGCGGGACTCGACGCCCGAGGTGGGAAGGTCGGTCAAGTCTATTCCGAGCGACCGCAGCATATCGGCTATAGCGGTGCCGATTGCACGATACGTGGAGGTCAGAGAATGGAAAAACGGATGATGATTTTTGTGCGCAGCGATCATGTAGCAGATATCACCCTTATGCAATAGCGCCCGACCGCCGGTCGGTCTTCTGACAGTATCGTAGCCCAAGCGCGTCACAGCCCCTCCCTCGATTACCTCGTCACCAATCTGGTTCGTTCCCAGGCTAATGGTCGGTCTTTCCCAAACGTAGAAACGCACTATTGGCCGCAGGCGTATGCCCGCCTGCAACTGTGCCAACAGAGACCGATCGAGAGCCATGTTGGCTTCACCGGTGTCGGTCACCAACCCGAGGTAGTCCCACGGGAGTCGTTGTGTCTCTGGCAAACATTCGTTCACGGTGCCAATGTACTTCGGTGATGTATCGCAAGCAACCACCGAAAAAGAGGCTCTCCAACACTCCCAGATAAGACACACGACGAACAGGAACGCACTGGACGCATCTCAGCGAGGTGGATGGACACGTGATCGTGGAAAAAGTAGGGGAGGTTATTCCTGGGTGATGTGGTACTGCTTTATCTTCAGCCGCAGCGTCGATTCCGGGATAGCCAGAGACTCGGCTGCATACTTCTTCACCCAATTAGACTTGCGCAGGGCGCCGAGAATGTAGTCCCTCTCGAGACGCGAGATATGCTCATAGAGAGAGAATTTACCCCGTTTGGTGGCGGTCGAGCGCACACCATTGCCGTTGTCGGAGCTCTCGCTGATTCGGCGGGAGATCAGGTAGCTGGTGATTACTTTGCGCTCACCGGACAGTAGCACCATCTTCTTGATCTCATTCTCCAGCTCGCGAATATTGCCAGGCCAGTCATAGTCGGCCAGATAGTTGAATGCTTCCGGCTCGATCTTAACTTGTGGATCGCACTTGTCGATAAAATGCTTGATCAATAAGGGAATGTCTTCACGGCGCTCCCGCAAACCCGGCAGCTTGAAAGCGAAGGTTGACAACCGATAGTACAAATCCTGCCGGAACTGCCCTTGCTCCATGCTTGTCTTGAGATCGCGATTGGTGGCGGAGATGACACGCACATCAACTTTGCGCGGCACAGTATCACCGAGTCGCACCACTTCTTTCTCTTCGATTACGCGCAGCAGCTTAACCTGAATGGACAACGGCATATCTCCGATTTCGTCAAGGAAGAATGTGCCGCCGTCCGCTTCCTCGAAGAGACCGGTCTTCTCACCGTCGGCGCCGGTGAAAGCACCACGCTTGTAACCGAACAACTCCGATTCCAGCAGAGTTTCCGGCAAGGCCGCACAATTGACAGAGATGAAGCGCTTGTCTTTTCGGTTAGAGTTGAAATGTATCGCTTTCGCGAGGAAATCCTTGCCGGTTCCCGTATCGCCCTCAATCAGAATCGAAATCGGCGAATCCTTCACCTGCGCGACGCGGCTGAGAATATCCAGCATCACCGGATTTGTTGTGACGAAGTTTGGGAAGGCATGCTGCCGTTCCAATTGATCCTTTAGACGCTGGTTGTCAAGAGTCAGGCGTTTCTTCTGCTCTTCCGACGACTTGAAGGCGATGATATCGGAGAACGCAATTGCAAAATCAAGATTGGCTTTCGAGAAAGGTCTGGTATTCTCTCCGAGCCGATCGACGTAGAGAATGCCAATCGTCTCCTGAGACAGTTGGATCGGAATCGCGACAAAACTGCGGACAGTAACAGATTGAACGTTGAGGTAATCGAAGATTCGATCCCGCTCACCGAGCAGGGATGTCACTAGCAACGGTCGATCCAGTGGCAGCGTGCCGGCTTTGCCGTTGCTCAGGGTGCGCGAAATCTTCCCCAAAGCTGTCGGATCAAACGCCAGATAGGCCAGAGGCTCATAAGTCCGCTGTTGCGCATCCAGAGACAACACGAACGCCCGGTCGCCGCCGATCTTCTTGCGCAGGATTGCCAGCGTCTCACTCAGACTGCCACTCTTGAGATTGCCGTATTCGGAAGCGGTCAGAAACGAGCTGAAGATGAAAAACTGATTGTCATGTGACAGACCGGCGTCAACCATCTGATCTTCTATCGTCAGTCGTAGGATTCGGCATTCTTCGCGAGCGCGATCATCATTGCTCGTCGTTGCCAGCCTTTCACATTCTTCCAAAACCGTGAGCGCTTCATCATAGTTGGACACCTCAACATGGAGAGTGCTGAGTTGATAATAGGATCTGACCAACAGATGTTTGAGACCAAGCCGCTCCGCCAAACGGATGGCACAATTCAGATAGCGGGACGCCAGTTCGTGATGGCCTTCTGATTTGACGAGCGACTTGCCCGCGAGATAGCAGGCCTCAGCCTGTTCACTGATCTCACCGGCTGTGTCGAGACAGGCAATCGCTTGGTCAAAGCTGGTTACGGCGTCGTCGTAGTTTCCTTTGATTGCCGCCAGCGAGCCGAGAATAGCCTTTGCCGCAGCAGCCTCCACTATCTCACCCAGCATTTCCGAAACCTCCAGCGCGCGCGCGGCATGTTCGGCAGCGAGCGCATAATTGCCGCAGTCGTGTTCGAGCATTGCCAACCGTCTGCGCGTCTGGCTAATAATCGCGCTTTGAGGCCCGATGCGATTGCCGATTTCCATTGCATACCCATAATGCTGCCGCGCCATCTTGTGATCGCCCATCGCCCGCAACAAATCGCCCATGTATTCATGGTAGATCGATCGGTCGCGCACAGCATCAAGCGCTTTGATTAGCCCATGCGCCTGCTCGTAAAAAACCCGAGCTTCGGTGTATTCTTCTTTGAGATAGTGGACATAGCCGAGTGATAGCAAGTTCTTGGCTTCGGAAGGCTGATTCCCTGATCTGCGGCAGTACTCAACGCAATCTTCAAGCATCTTCTGCGCAGAGTCCCACTCGCCCAGAAGCGTCTTGATGCGCGCCTGATTGCCCAGGGCGCGATAGAGATGATACTCGAGAGAAGACGGATCCTTGGCAAGCAACTCTATCGACTGGGTCAGGAATTTGTCGGCAAGCTTGTATTCGCCGCGCACGAAATAGACCTGAGCCAGTTTGTTGTAACAGCCGACCAACTCTGACTCACAGTTAATGCGTCGAAATGAGCTGATGGCGTCTCGAATGTAGTCCTCACCAGCAGTCAGATCGCCAATCGCGACACACAGCTTACCCATCAACTCTTGAATCCGGCCGATCAGCAGATTGGCCGCAGTGGTGCTGACAATCTCATAGGCTTTTCGTGCCAGATCGAGGACCTCAAGGTGGGGTTTAGAACTGAACTCAGTGACGGCCAGAAGATAATAGAATTCTCCTGTTTCCAGCGAACCGGGATGCTGCTCCACGAACGGGGATAGCTTATCCAGTTCTGCTTTGGCTTCGACAAACTTGTTTTCAGTAACCAGTTGATTAATGAAACGGAGTTTGTCCGCCGTCTCCGAAAGTGCACTACCGATTAAAGTACTCATCAGGATTAACGGTTATTCGTGTTTCCTGTACACGACCGGTGTTTCCGGCCGCTTGTTTTTGTCGACGACTGTTCCCTTAGTCTCTTGCTTATCCTGACCAGAGAAGATTTGGCGAACTTCCCCGAGCTTCCCCCGTACCCAATCAGATATCCTCTGAACAAAAGGAATACCAACGACGGGTATCGAAGTACCGCCAGCATCTCCCGGCCTAACGGTGGTAACCACACTCTGAAGGCGGGTGGTATCCACAGTATTATCATCCCACGGATGATCGTTAGCGCAAGCTGTGACAGGAATGAGAAGAGATAGGGAGGCCGCTAAACAAACCAGCATTAGCACTTTGAGTAGGTTCATATCCCACTACCTCCAATAAACTAGAACGAATTTTCCTATGCCAAGGTCTTACAAACTTCCAGTTTGTGTACTTTTTTCCAACATTATTGTAAGATCAAGCGCAGCTTTTGTCAAGCACTTTTTGCGTTGCACCACAAGATAGTCCAGAGGCGATGTGGCATAAGTAAATGCCAAATAACAGTTTACGTGAAAAACGCAATTTTTGCGGCGACGGCCACGGCGCAGAAATTGTCAGAGGATTTGCTGGTCGCGAAGCTTAGAAAACAGCTTGTCCGCGATTTCTTCAGGCGAGCTACCCGTAATCATTTCGCCTTTGGGCCGGGATGGAGGATTCGCGACATGAGACACATGACTGCCGGATGTGAGTTCGGGGGATCCGACTGCAACACCGAGCGCCGCGGCATTGTAGACTATCACTTCTTTTTTCTTGGCCATCATCTTGCCCTTTAGTGAGGGCAACCGCGGTTCATTAATCTCTTTCACCACCGAGATCACCGCCGGTATCGGAACCGTGACCTTGTCGAATCCGTCGTCGGTCATCCGCTCAACGGTAATCTTGCCGTCGCCGATGGCTTCGATCTTGCGAACGAACATCACCGCCGGTAATCCCAGAAATCCGCCGATGGCTGCCGGGATGGTCGAGGCATCGGAATCCACGGCCTGCTTGCCGAGAAAGACCAGGTCAAAATCGCCGCATTTGCGAATTCCGACCGCCAGTAACCGCGCCGTGGCAATGGCATCAGCGCCCGCGAAAGCATCGTCCATCAAATGCACTGCGTCGTCAACACCCAACGCGAGAGCTTCCCTGAGAGCATAATCAGATTCCTTGCCACCCAGCGATATCGCTGTGATAGTGCCGCCGTTTTTTTCTTTAAGGCGCAGCGCCTCCTCGATTCCATAGCTATCAAAGGGATTGATCATACCGGGTCCCTGCGGCAAACTCAGTTCACCCTTCTGGGCATCGACCGACACCAGCGGAATTTCCGGAACCTGCTTCACGCATACTATCAGTTTCACAATCAATCCTTTCGCGTTACGGTTGAGAATCGAGTCTCTCGAGAGCCTGTTCTGCAGCTTTCTGCTCGGCGCTTTTTTTGGAGTCACCGACGCCGGTGCCCATCTTCTTGTTGCCGACAAAAACGTCGACGGTGAACATCTTGCGGTGTTCGGGACCTTTCTCTCCAGTCACAGTATAATGCGGCATGCCCGCGCCGGATGCCTGAAGACGCTCCAGCAACTCGCCCTTGTAATTGCGCAGCGACAGTGTCTGGCTGGTCTGGCCAAAATCAAAGGAGATAACTCGTTTGACTACTTCCTTTGTTGCGTTCACGCCGCCATCGAGGTAGACGGCGCCAATAACCGCCTCCATACAATCGGCAACGATAGATTGACGGCGTCTTCCGCCCGCCCGTTCTTCGTCCATAGACATAAGAATATGGTCACCGAGTCCGAGTTTGATACCGACGTGCGCCAATACTTTTTTGTTAACCAGCAGCGACTTGCTTTTGGTCAGATCGCCTTCGCTCATCTGTGGGTACTTCTGAAAAAGCTCCTCCGCCACAATCAGCCCCAGGACCGAATCACCCAGGAATTCCAGGCGTTCATTGGAATTGCTCGGTCGGGAATCATTACTCCGCAAATGCGATCGGTGTGTTAATGCCCGCACCAGCAAGTCCTCCTGCCGAAATTCATAGCCAAGCTTTTGCTGAAGCTGGGTCCGGGTACGGACCGAGATGGCAATCTCGCTTTGCGCGGGTGTCTTGCCAAAGATTTTCGACAAGAAACGCAGCATACTCATTCGGAGGAATCGATGTGTTTGCCCAAGGCCAAGGTGACGTTATGGCCGCCGAAACCGAAGGAATTGCTCAGCGCAAACCGGATGTCGACGGCTTTACCTCCGTCTCGCATGTAGTTGAGGTCACACTGGGGATCCTGATTTTCGATATTGATAGTCGGATGCACAAATCCGTCTCGCAGGGAAAGTGCTGTCACAACCGCTTCGATTGCTCCGGCCGCGCCCAGCATGTGACCGATCATCGACTTGCTCGAATTGATCGCTATCGATCCGGCCCGCCCACCAAAAACCGATTTCATCGCCATCGTTTCGGCGATATCGCCGAGCGGCGTTGACGTGCCGTGAGTATTGATATAGCCGACCTGCTCAGAACTCAGCCCGGCGTCTTTCAGAGCCGCGCGCATTGAGCGCGCCGCACCATCGCCATCCGGCGACGGGGCAGTGACATGATATGCATCGGCCGACATTCCGCAACCAACCAGATCAGCGTAAATCTTTGCTCCTCGCTTCTTCGCGTGTTCTTCTTCTTCCACCACAAGAATCGCGGCGCCTTCGCCCATGACGAAACCGTCACGGTCAACGTCAAATGGACGGGAAGCCTTTTCGGGTTGTTCGTTGCGGGTCGACAGTGCCCTGGCGGAACAGAAACCGGCAAATGCCATCTCGGTGATGGCTGCTTCCGCGCCACCGGTAACGACGATCTCCGCCTCTCCGCGCTGGATTATACGCAAGGCGTCACCGATTGCTTGCGCAGACGATGCGCAGGCGCTAACGGTGCAGTAGTTTGGTCCCTTGAAACCGTATCGCAGCGAAATCAGGCCCGAAAGCATGTCGATAATCATCATGGAAATAAAGAAAGGCGATACCTTTGAGGGTCCCTTGGTCAAAAGAATTGAATGCTGTTCCTCGAAGGAAAGAATGCCACCGATACCGGAACCCGTCACCACACCCACCCGCTCTTTGTCGACAGTATCCAAATTTAATTGCGCATCTTTGACAGCGGACTCTGCTGCCGCTATTACATACTGCTGCACCCTGTCGGTGCGTCGCAATTCCTTCTTATCCAAGTAGGCGGAAGGGTCGAATCCTTTGACCTGAGCGGCAATCCGGCTGTCATAACGGGATGCATCGAAACGATCGACAGTTGACACGCCCGACACCCCTGCCTTGAGATTCTGCCACAACTCTTCCACAGTATTGCCGATTGGTGCAAGCACACCAATGCCTGTAATCACTGCTCTTCTCATAAATTCAGCTCCCTATCTGTTTCCAAGAAACTCTGGGGTGCTGCCTACTCCTTGGCATGAGTCTTAATGTAGTTGATCGCGTCTCCGACTGTGCCGATCTTTTCCGCATCGTCATCCGGAATGTCCAGACTAAACGCCTCTTCCAGCGCCATCACCAGTTCGACAGTATCCAGAGAATCGGCACCGAGATCGTCAACAAACTTCGCCGTCGGTACCACGGCCTCTTTATCA
>CAIYYT010000122.1 GCA_903930455.1 uncultured bacterium
CCTGATTAATATATAAGTCTTTGGTTTTTGGAAACGTGGAGTAGCGATATATGTTAATGCCAAAACGAATCAAGTACCGCCGACACCACCGTGGCGACCGCCGGGGTTTGGCTTATCGGGGCGGCAACATTGATTTTGGCGAGTACGGTCTGAAAGCGATGGAACCGGCGTGGATTACCAATCGGCAAATCGAGGCTGCTCGCGTTGCATTGACCCGTCACATCAAGAGAGGCGGCAAGATCTGGATTCGAATTTTCCCCGACAAACCGGTGACCAAGAAGCCCGCAGAGACCCGGATGGGTAAGGGCAAAGGCGCTCCCGAATTCTGGGTGGCGGTAGTCAAACCGGGACGGGTTCTTTTCGAAGTAGAAGGTGTTAGCGCCAAACTGGCCGCAGAGGGCTTGCGGTTGGCGGCCACCAAGCTGCCGCTCAAGACCAAGTTCGTTTCTCGTGAATTCGGGTTGGGAGGCGGCAATGAAGGTTGATGCATTACGTGACCTCTCTCGTGACGAGGTCCTTCAGAAGAAAATCGAGATCGAAGAGGAGCTGTTCAATCTTCGCCTCAAGAAGAAGACCAAGCAGGCGCAAAATCCGGTACGGGAACGTACCCTGCGTCGTGATCGCGCCAGAATCCTCACTCTTCTCCGCGAGGATGAGCTTGGAAAGCGCCAATTCGCCGAAGGCAGCCGCCTCATACTGGACAAGAAGAAGGAGTAGCGGGTGAGGAATTCGCGCAAAACTAGAATCGGCATCGTCGTCTCCAATAAAATGAAGAAGACCATTACGGTCGAATTGGAAAGGACGATGAAACACCCGATCTACCAGCGGGTTATTAAGAGAAAATCGAAGCTCTATGCCCACGACGAGAGTAATGAGTGTGGTATTGGCGATAAAGTGTTGGTCATGGAAACAAGGCCGCTGTCCAAGCTTAAGCGGTGGCGCCTGATCAAGGTGATTGAGAAGGCGGTGTAGGCATGATCCAAGAATATTCGCGACTCAATGTGGCCGATAATTCCGGCGCCAAAAAGGTCATGTGCTTCCGTATCCTCGGCGGCACGCGGCGGCGCTATGCGCGTATCGGTGACATTATCGTGGTGACCGTCAAGGACGCGATTCCCGGTGGCACCGTGAAGAAATCAGAAGTATGCAAGGCGGTGGTCGTACGGACACGGGAAGTGACCCGGCGAAAGGATGGATCCTGCGTGCGTTTTTCCGAAAACGCGGCTGTGATCATTAACGATCAGAAAGAACCTCGCGGCACCCGCATTTTTGGGCCGGTGGCCCGCGAGTTGCGCGATAGACAGTTTATGAAGATCATTTCTCTGGCTCCGGAGGTGGTGTGATGCGGATACGCAAGGGAGATATCGTTAAGGTACTTAGCGGTAAGAATCGCGGCAAGACCGGCCGTGTACTCAAGGTTGATTCGGACAAGTTGCGTGTACTGGTGGAGGGAATCAACCTGATTAAACGGCATTCCCGTCCGACGCAGAAAAACCCCAAAGGCGGTGTCGTTGAGAAGGAAAGCCCGCTGCATGTTTCGAAGGTGCAGTTGATGGATACTAGGAATAATACGCCGACGCGCGTTGGTTACCGGACGTTGAAGAATGATCGAGGTCAGATCACGGGTAAGGTCCGCATCAGCAAAAAGTCGGGAGAGATGATTTAGGGCATTATGGCACGACTGAAAGATTATTATCGCCAGGAAGTGGTTGCGCGCCTGTTGAAAGAAGGCGGATACAAGAACGTCATGCAGGTGCCGAGGATCGAGAAAATCGTGATTAATGTCGGCGTCGGCGAGGCGATCACAAATGCCAAGGCTATGGATGCTGTATCCGGCGACATCACTACGATTGCCGGCCAGAAGGCGTATGTGCGCAGAGCCACGAAATCGATCTCGAACTTCAAACTCCGCCAGGGCATGCCAATCGGCTGTGCCGTCACGTTGCGCGGTGAACGCATGTACGAGTTCTTGGACAGATTGACCAACCTGGCTTTTCCGCGTGTTCGCGACTTCCGAGGTATCTCACCGAAGTCGTTTGACGGCCGAGGCAATTACACCATCGGCTTGAAAGAGCAGATTATTTTCCCCGAGATCGATTATGACAAAATCGACAAGGTTCGGGGTATGAACATAACCATTGTGACAACGGCTAAGACAGACGAGGAAGCCCTGAATCTGCTGACTCTGATGAAAATGCCGTTCAGGAAGAACTAAAGGAGATCCGCTTGGCAAAGACCTGTTTGATCGTAAAACAGAAGCGCAAACCAAAGTTTCACGTGCGCGGTTACAATCGCTGTCGGCGTTGCGGCAGACCGCGGGCTTATATGCGTCGCTTCGGTCTGTGCCGAATCTGCTTCCGCGAGATGGCTCTGTCTGGCGACCTGCCAGGCGTAGTCAAGGCGAGTTGGTAGGAGGAAAGGGATTTTATGACAATGACCGATCCGATCGCGGATATGCTGACTCGCATTAGAAACGGCTACAAAGCCAAAATGAAGAAAGTTGATGTTCCCGCTTCAAATATGAAACGAGAATTGGCGCGCATCTTGGAAGAACATCACTTCATCAAGAAGACAATAGAGATCAAAGACAACAAACAGGGAGTCCTGCGGGTTTATCTGCGGTATACAAAACACGACGAACCGCTCATCCGAGGCATCCGTCGCGTCTCTCGTCCGGGTCTTAGGCAATACGCCGACAAGGACAGGCTCCAAAAGATGAAATACCAGATGGGTATGACGATCCTTAGCACCTCGCGCGGTCTCCTGACCGACGAGGAAGCCCGAAAAGAAGGTGTCGGTGGCGAAGCGCTCTGCTACGTCTGGTAAGGTGGTCGAGGTAGAATATGTCGAGAATAGGTAAAGCTCCCGTAATGATCCCGGACAAGGTCAAAGTGGAGATCAAGGGATCCGATGTGAAGGTCACCGGCCCCAAGGGAACGCTGTCCAGATCAATGCATCCCTCGATGACTATGGCGCTTGATGACAAGACGTTTTCTGTGACCAGGCCCTCGGACAGTGGATTTCACAAGTCGCTGCACGGTCTGACACGACAGCTGGTTTTCAATATGGTAAAAGGTGTCAGCGAAGGTTTTGACAAATCGCTCGATATTCAGGGCGTTGGCTATCGCGCGGAACTGATTGCCGGTAAACACTTGAAACTTCAGGTCGGCTATTCCCATTCGATTCTGGTCAGAGAGACCCCGGGAATTCAGATTGTATTGGCTGATCCGACTCACATCAAAGTTATGGGTATTGATAAGGAATTGGTGGGAATGATGGCTGCCAAAATCAGATCATTCCGTCCGCCGGAACCATACAAGGGCAAGGGTATTCGTTACAAGGGCGAGATTGTCCGTAAGAAGGCCGGCAAGACCGCTGCATAATGGAGCAATGAAATGACTGATCGTCAATTGATAAAGATCTTCAAAGAAGAACGTCGCAGGAGACGTGTGCGCAAGAAAGTGACCGGCTCTCCGACGAGGCCGCGTCTGTGTGTTTTCCGATCCCTGCGCAACATATCTGCGCAGATTATCGATGACGTTTCGGGTATGACTCTCGCGTCCTGTTCTTCCATCGACAAAGACATGGCTGGACAGGTGAAGACCGCCAAGAAGAAATCGGATCTGTCAATGCTCGTCGGCGCCGGTGTGGCGAAGAAGGCGTTGGCGAAAGGGATCGAGGCGGTGGTCTTTGATCGTAATCGCTACCAGTATCACGGCAGAGTAAGGCTGGTTGCCGAGGGTGCCCGTAAAGCAGGGTTGAAATTCTAAGTTAACTTGTTGAGGGATAAGCTTTGGCTCGCTATGAAGTGATGGATAACCTCGAGTTCGAGGAAAGGGTAATACACATAAGCAGGGTGGCAAAGGTGATCAAGGGCGGACGTAGGTTCTCCTTCACCGCCATCGTCAGCGTTGGCGACAGACAAGGCTCGGTCGGGGTTGGTCTCGGCAAGGCCTCGGAAGTAGTCGATGCCATCCGTAAAGGCACCGAGGCGGCGCGCAAGCAGATGGTCAAAATCTCGCTGCAAGGCGGAACGATCCCTCACGAAGTGCTGGGTTGTTTTAGCGCCGCGAGAGTATTGCTGAAACCTGCCTCTCCAGGTACCGGCGTCATCGCCGGTGGCGCGGTGCGTGCGGTTCTGGAAGCCGCCGGCATCCAGGACGTGTTGACAAAATCGCTCGGATCAACCAGTCCGCACAACGTGGTCAAGGCGACCATGGACGGTTTGCAGCGTCTGCGGACAAAACAGGAGCAATTGAGCTATCGAGAGGTTGAGGCGGGACCAAGCAATGGCTAAGAAGCTAAAGATTACGCAGCTCAAGGGACTCTCCGGCCGAATCCGGCAGCATCGGGACACCATTGCTGCGCTGGGTCTGCGACGGATAAATCACACTGTAATGCATAATGACACGCCGCAGATTCGTGGCATGGTCAACGCCGTACGGTTCATGGTTAAGGTGGAAGAGGTAAACGCATGAGACTTGACAATCTCCAGAAGCCGGCTGGTTCCACCAAAAACCGCAAGCGCGTGGGTCGTGGTCCCGGTTCGGGACACGGGCGATATTCCGGCAAAGGCAGCAAGGGCGCCAGAGCTCGCGCCGGCTTCCAGTACAAACCATGGCACGAAGGCGGTCAAATGCCTCTCGTGCGGCGAGTGCCTAAACGTGGCTTTCGTCCTATTGATAAGACCGAGTATCAAGTTGTCAACGTGGAAGACCTGGCTCGCAAATTCGCCCAGGGAGGCGAAATCACTCCCGGCGAACTGAAAAAGCAGAAATTGATCAGGTCGATCAACAAGCCGGTCAAGATTCTGGGCACCGGTGAACTCAAGGTCAGCTTGAGTCTCAAGGTGCACGCCGCGTCAAAGATCGCCATGGAGAAAATCACCGCTGCCGGTGGCAAGGTGGAGATCCTGTCGTGATTGAGAAAATTCAGAATATCTTTAGAATCAAGGAGCTGAGGCATAGGATTCTTTTCACCCTCGCTCTTCTTGTTGTATACCGTATTGGCGGACACATTCCCGCCCCCGGCATTGACGCCACGCTGTTGAAGAACTTCTTTGCCCAACAGGGTGGGGGAACTCTGTTTGGCATGTTTGACATGTTTGTCGGTGGCGCTTTTAAGAAGGCATCAGTCTTCTCGCTTGGCATCATGCCGTATATCTCGGCTTCGATTATCATTCAGTTGCTGACGCCAATCTTCCCCTATTTCCAGAAGCTTGCCAAGGAAGGCGAGGAAGGTCGCCGCAAAATCACACAGTACACTCGTTACGGAACAGTGTTGATCTCGATGTTGCAGGCCTTCGGCGTGGCCGCCTGGTTGCAGTCGCTGCAGCCGGAACCTGGCGTGTCGATTGTGATCTCCCCAGGCGTCGGTTTCACGTTGTTGTGCATGATCACATTCACTTGTGGCACAATGTTCATCATGTGGCTCGGCGAGCAAATCACAGAACGCGGTATCGGCAACGGTATTTCGCTGATCATTTTCATCGGTATTATTGCCTCGTTCCCGGCTTCGGTCATTGACGAGTATACGGCGTTGAGCGCCGGTACCCGCACGATCTTCACTGAGGCGCTACTGGTTGCCATTATGGTCGGCGTGATCGCAGCGGTCATCGTCGTCACTAGAGCCCAGAGGAAGATTCCCGTTCAGCATGCCAAACGTATCGTGGGACGACGCGTGATGGGTGGAGTAACGACTCATCTGCCTTTGTCCGTGAACACGGCCGGCGTTATTCCCATCATCTTTGCTCAATCCATCATGTTTGCTCCGTCAACGCTGAAGACGCTCTTTCCGCAGTCGGATTTCGTGGAACAGTTTGTGAGCTATCTGTCGCCCGGGGCGGTGACCTATAGCATAGTATATGCCCTGATCATTATCTTTTTTGCTTTCTTCTATACAGCCATTGTCGTCAATCCGATGGATATGGCGGACAACATGAAGAAGCAAGGTGCGTTTATTCCGGGTATCCGACCGGGACAGAAGACCGCAGAGTACATTGACAAAGTGCTCACGCGGATCACCCTTCCGGGTGCGATCTTTTTTGCCGCGATCGCTGTCTTGCCATACAGCTTGATAAAACAGGCCGGGGTCAACTACTACTTTGGTGGTACCGGCATTCTGATCGTCGTTGGCGTTGCTTTGGATACGTTGCAGCAGGTCGAATCGCATCTGCTCATGCGGCATTACGAGGGCTTCATGAAGCATGGGAGGATCAAAGGAAGATCGTCAATGTGAGACTACTGATTCTGCTTGGCGCTCCCGGCTCTGGCAAAGGCACGCAGGCGAAACTGCTTGCGGAGTACCTGGGTCTGGTTCACCTTTCCACAGGTGACATCTTGCGTGACGAGATGCGTCGGGGAACGCAGTTGGGTAGTCAAGCCAATCAGTATATGACCGCCGGCGAATTGGTACCCGACGTTTTGATTCTGGATATGATAAAGGCGAAGCTTATTCTTGACAGTATGACTAGAGGTTTCATTTTCGATGGTTTTCCGCGTACCGTAGCACAGGCCAAAGGGCTTGACCGGTTGGCGGATGAAGTTGGTGCCAGGATTGACCGCGTAATCAATCTTGCCATCGACGACGAGGTTGTCGTCGAACGGTTGATTGCCAGGTCAGGTTGTAGTGTTTGTGGCGCAATATATAATGACGTGTGGAATCCCCCCAGACGTGCGGGATTCTGCGACAAAGATGACTCGGCGCTGATACGTCGCAGCGATGACTCGGAATCGGTGGTCCGAAATCGTTTGAACATCTACCGCCAGCAGGCTAAACCGCTCGAGGAGTATTACAGCCATAGGGCATTGCTGGTCAGAGTTGATGGCTATGGCATGACCGGTCAGGTCTTAGCAAGGATTCTGATATCCCTAGAAGCATCAGGGACGAATGATCGAACTCAAGTCTAAGACGGAATTGGAGAAGATCGGCGAATCCTGTCGGATTGTCGCCGCAGCACTGAAGATGGTGGAAGAGATGGTTAGACCGGGAATTGAGACACGGGAGATTGATCAACGTGTTCGCGAGTTCATCAAGAAAGAGGACGCCACGCCGTCGTTTCTTGGTTATCGCGGTTATCCGGCCTCTACCTGTATCTCGATCAACGAGGTGATTGTGCATGGTATCCCGGGCAAACGGCGGATCAAGGACGGAGATTTAGTCTCGGTGGACATTGGCGCATATAAAAATGGATTTCACGGCGACGCGGCCAGGACATTCCTTGTGGGTGATGTGAGCGACGAGAAAAAAAGGATTACTAAAGTCGTGAAAGAGTCGCTCGAGCGGGGAATTGCGGCTGCCAAACCGTATGGTAGATTGTCGGATGTGTCGGCGGCGATTCAGAAGCACGCGGAAAAACACGGCTTCTCGGTGGTGCGTGATCTGGTCGGGCACGGCATCGGTCGCAATATGCACGAAGAACCGCAGGTGCCTAACTACGGCACACCGGGAAACGGCCCGGTGCTGCAACCAGGTATGGTCTTGGCTGTCGAGCCGATGATCAATGCGGGCACGTTCGAGACCGAGACTCTGGAAGACGGCTGGACAATTGTGACCGCCGACCGTCGCGTTTCGGCTCATTGGGAAAATACGATTGCCATCACCGAAAACGGTGTGGCGGTATTGACGGTAAACTAAAGATAGATGACTAAAGAAGCGACTATCAAAGTGGAAGGTAAAGTGCTGGAACCATTGCCAAATGCCATGTTCCGAGTTGAGTTGGACAACGGTCACAAGGTCCTGGCGCATATTTCCGGCAAGATGCGAATGCACTTTATCAAGATTCTGCCTGGAGACAAGGTCACGCTGGAGCTGTCACCATACGACCTGACCAAGGGAAGAATCATCTATCGCTATAAATAGCGATTGCTTGTTGGTCAACTGGAGAGAATATGAAAGTTCGCTCATCCATTAAAACGCGTTGTGAGCACTGTAAGATAATTCGTCGCCGTGGCGTCGTCCGGGTGATCTGTAAGAACCCGCGCCATAAGCAGCGGCAGGGATAAGCCTTTAGGAGGTTGAATTGGCTCGTATAGCTGGCGTAGATTTACCGCGTGACAAGCGCATTGATATCGCACTGAGATACATTTATGGCATAGGCCCGGCCTCGGCGCGCGAGATTATCAAAAAGACCGGTGTTGATCCCAGTCTCCGCGTGCATAAGATGACGGAAGACGTAATCGCCAGACTCCGCGCGGTAATTGAAAATGAGTATCGGGTCGAAGGCGTGTTGCGTGGTGAAATCGCGATGAACATCAAGCGACTGATTGATATCGGCAGCTATCGTGGCATGCGTCATCGGCGTGGCTTGCCTTTGCGTGGTCAGCGAACCAAAACCAACGCGCGCACTCGTAAAGGCCCGAAAAAGACTGTCATCGGTAAAAAGAAGCCGCCGACGTCCAAATGATCCGGGAATAGTGTTTTTTAACAATACAGGAGTTTGCATTGGCCGAACCTACCAAGAAGAAAAAAGGTAAGAAAAAAGTAAGGCGCATTGATTCCACCGGTGTGGTGCATATTCAGGCGACCTTCAACAATACGATCATTTCGATTGCCGATTCGACAGGTGGAGTGATTGCTTGGTCAACGGCGGGCAGATCGGGCTTCAAGGGCTCGAAGAAGTCGACGCCGTTTGCCGCTCAGCTGGCGGCGACCTCATCCGCCAAAGAGGCGATCGATCAGGGTTTGCGGAAAGTGGAAGTCTGGGTGAAAGGTCCGGGATCCGGTCGCGAAGCGGCCATTCGATCATTGCAGGCGGCGGGTCTGGAGATCACCGCGATCAAAGATGTAACGCCAATTCCGCATAACGGTTGTCGCCCACCCAAGCGTCGTAGAGTATAGGACGGACGGGAGATATAAATGGCACGATATAGAGATCCAAACTGCAAGTTATGCCGACGCGAAGGCGAAAAGCTGTTTCTGAAAGGAAGCCGCTGTTTCTCCGACAAGTGCTCATTCGAGCGCCGCTCTTTTGCTCCCGGACAACACGGCGCCAACATGCGCCGTAAGGTTTCGGGCTACGGTTTGCAGCTTCGTGAGAAGCAGAAGGTGCGCCGCATCTACGGCGTTCTGGAAAAGCAATTCCACAACTATTTCGAAAAGGCCGAGCATGTAAAAGGTATTACCGGCGAGATCCTCCTGCGTTTGCTTGAAACTCGTCTCGATAATTTCGTCTACCGACTCGGTTTTGCTCCCTCGCGCAAGGCGGCGAGGCAACTAGTCCGCCACCGCCATTTTCTGGTAAACGGCAGGATCGTCGACATCCCGTCATTCCAGCTGAAACCACATGATGTGGTGCGAGTCAAAGACAAATCGCGTAAGCTCGACATAATTCATCTGGCTCTCAAGGATGCGGAGCGTTCTGCTGATCTGCCGTGGCTGCGTCTTAACAAAGCCGCGTTGGAGGGCGAGTTGCTGGAAAACCCGAAGCGCGCCGACATTCCCATCAACGTTGCCGAACAGTTGATCGTGGAATTGTACAGCAAGTAATTTGCAAGGAGGAGCATAAGTAATATGAAATGGAAGAATCTCGTACTTCCGAAAGAAGTGGTGAAGGACGAAACCAACGCCACCGAGCGCTATACCAGATTCGTTCTGGAACCATTGGAGCGCGGTTTCGGCATTACTATCGGTAACGCCCTCCGCCGCGTGCTCCTCTCCGCGATTCAAGGCGCGGCCGTGACTTCGCTGCGCATTGAGGGAGTATTGCATGAGTTTTCGACCATTCCGTGTGTGTATGAGGATGTTACTCAGATCGTTCTGAACCTCAAAAAGCTCCGGATCAAGATGCACGTGGACGAGCCCCGCACGATGACCCTGTCGATCAACGGCAAGGGGAAGTACTCCGCTGCGCAGATCGCCACCGGCAGTGATATTGAACTGCTGAATCCTGAGTTGCACATCATCGAACTGACCGAAGACAAGA
>CAIYYT010000123.1 GCA_903930455.1 uncultured bacterium
ACACTATCCAGCAAAATCATCTCGCCGATTCGGCCGTAACGAGTAGCAAGATTGCCACTGGAGCGATTCATAGTGAGCATCTGTCAGTCTCAGCGTTGTCCGGAGCCAACATTCAGGATGGCACGGTGACTGGCGCTGATCTTGCCGATTCCACTGTTACCGGCAGTAAGATTGCAGCCAACACTATCCAGCAAAATCATCTCGCCGATTCGGCCGTAACGAGTAGCAAGATTGCCACTGGAGCGATTCATAGTGAGCATCTGTCAGTCTCAGCGTTGTCCGGAGCCAACATCCAGGATGGTACGATAACAGGTGCTGATCTTGCCGATTCCACGATTACTGGCGTCAAAGTCGCCAAAGGCCAGATTCAGACTGCACATCTTGCGACCAATTCTGTTGACGGTTCCAAAATCGCCGACGGCAGCATCGGGACCAACGACATCGGTAGCGGCGTGATCGTTGCCGGCCATCTTGCCGACCACACGGTTACCGGAGCCAAAGTGGCTTACAGCACTCTTACCGGACTCAACATCCAGGACGGGTCGATCTCGACAAGCAAACTGGGGCCCTCCTCTGTCGGAACCGTGCAGATCATGGACAACTCAATTACAACCGACGATATCGAGGACAATGCGATCACGGCGGCAGACTGCAAGGATGAGCCGGGACTCGATTACACCAGTTCCTCAATCCTGAGTTCAGTGAGCACCACGATCACCAACTGGATGAGCATCACCATATCAGCTCCGACGCCCGGCTACATCGTTGCCTTCTTCACCTGCATTGCTAACATTGCCAACAATGAAGTTGCTCAGACAAGCATCGCCACATCCCCGACGGCTTGGGGTATTTATGGCGAAGCGCGTATTGCGTCCAGCGCCACGTCAGCCGGCGCCAATATGACTGTCTCGATTTCGGATGTGATTCCGGTTGCTGCCGCAGGTGATGTAATTGTCTACGCCAATGTCCGCGCGGCGGCATCCTCGGTAGGGCCAGTCGACTTCTACCAGGGGCATTTACAGGCAATATTCATCAGGACTGCTTATTAGCTTATGAAGTGGATCATTCTCAGTACTCTTCTGCTTTTCGCATGCTCTGGCTTGGTCATGGCAAGCCAGCATCAGGTCGGCGCGGCGGCTTCCGGCCGAGCCAAAACCGCAGAATGTCGTCTGGAGTCGGTTCTCGGTCAGAGTATTAACGGGTTTTCCGGCGCGGTTACCAGTGGTTTTCTCTCCGTGTCTTTGATAACCGATTACCTACCGGGCGACGTAGATGGTAGTGGCTCCATCGACGTCTCTGATGTCGTATTTATGATCGGCTACATCTTTGGTGGAGGCTTGCCTCCAGTTCCTCTGGCCCGCGGTGACGTTAACTGCAGCAAGGATGTGGATATTTCCGACGCGGTTTTCCTGATAAGCTACATTTTCAGCGGCGGCAGTGCGCCTCATTACTGCCGGTAGTTTCATCTTGATACGTCGTCAAGACAACGAAGTCAGCCATTTCGATCTGGCGCTTCTATCAGCTGGGATGCCGGGTTGTGGGGATTACTTGAATTCGATATTGGCCGATCCAAGACCGATTTCCAGCGTAAGAATCAACTGCCCCGATGCAGCATCAAAACCCTCGGTCTCGTAGACACCCGATCCCGCTACCGCCACGAGATGCTCCTTGGAGAAATCAAGCGAACTCAGCCAGTTCTCATCGGCGCGCAACTGCAAACCCAACCCTCGCGGAACAATCAGGGTCATCGCTCCCATACCGACAGTGACTTTCGCCTCCGCGCGATAATCGAATTGACCACTAAAATCGAGAACAAACTTCCCGACACCACCATCAAATTGGAGCTGCCTGAACCGCGAATTGCCGATATTAACCATCTGCAGCTTGCAGGCCCCTGCCTCGACTGTGAAATTATCAAGGTTGGTGCGATTAGGCGCGGAGAAATCAATTCGCGCATCGGCAGCGCCGATCTCAAGATCCATGCGCGAGAGTGTCAAACCACCGACATCAATCTCACACTTGGCGGCGCCGACAGTGGTCTTGAGTTGCAGATCGACCTCGCTGTTGAACTCGATCTGCCAGTTGCTTTCACGCCCCTCAAGATCCAACAGACTCTTCCCTTCAGAATCGGTGGCGAAACGGAAATCGCCACTGTCACCGTGAGGTGTGAAGCCATAGTTATATTTGAGCAGTTCGCGGTTATAGCTGCCGGTCACCGCTGACAAAACGCCTTCAGCCGAGCACTTTGTCAGTCGAAAACGTCCCGCCGCCATGATAACCCGCGCATTCACCAACTTCACCTCGGGCGCTATTGTTTTCTCGGACACTGTCGTCAAATCCGATCCGATGCGGACTCCCGGCTCGATTCTGCCGCCGTAGTAACGCGAGCCAAAGCGGGTCAGAATTGCGCCACCCAACGACGCGGTGAAAACGATGAGAAGAAGCATGCCTGAAACAATACCAAAAACGATCGCCATGGGATTCGAGTCGATAATAAGTCCCAGGAAGAACCCGATTACCGGAACTTGCAAGATGGCAAAACCAATTAGTGTCTGCTGGAAACGACTTTCATGTGACGCTGCGTTTTTCGCCCTGACATAGTCACTGATGAAAAGACAGAATGCCGCAAATCCGAGAAATCCCGCAGCCACAATCGCCAGTGGCAAGGCAATAACAGCCACGGGAATGCCGATGATCGTGATGCACAGGACTACAATGATTGGCACCAGCATGATCTCGAACAACAACCCGACAACCAGCGCCTTGAAGATATTCTGGTGATAGACCGCTCTGAGCCGTTCAGTTGGTCTTTCAAATATGTGGGCGCACCCAACGGCAATTGCCAGGTGAATCAGCAACCAGATCAAGCCGACAGTCAAGGGTTCCGCCGGATTGGTACGTAAACCCTCCGGCCATTCGCTCTCGGGGAATGGGATACTGATACGTTGTTCTGAGATTCTCCCGACAACCTGTGCACCCGGTTCCTCAGTCACTTTGCTGCCGGTGACATTCCCATCCACGATGCCGGTTGACGCGATGCGGACTCTGCCGGTGGCCGTCACCGACCCGCTGACGCGTCCCTTGATCGTGGCGTTACCGACCACAACCACGCTGCCGTCAACATACTCGTTGGCATCAACGGTGACCGAACCGCCGATACGGCTGATGCCGACAATCGTGTCGGTGTAGAAACCCTCTGGGACATCGGCATTACTTGGAAAAGGCGGAACCGGTGCTACTTGCGACTGTCGCTCACCACTGCTCCCCCTTTCACCCGACTCTAGTACTTCATGCTCATTACCGAGCGTATCAATCAGCAGAATACCGCGATCATCAACGCGAATCTCCTTGTAAACCTTTCCCTTGTAATCATCAGACCTGAGTCTGTCTCTCGCGACAGTCGGGACGACCAGTCCAATCATGAGTATGGCTAACAGGAGTCTTCGCAAACTGTCCTTCCCGCCTAAAACCCGTCAAGATTGATATCGCCGGATGTTGTGCTGAGTATCACTTCGGGACCGTCTCCGCCAACCTTGCCTTCCAATCTGTGCTTGTTAAACGACCGTACTTCAACCGCGAGATCGGTGTTAATCGATCCGGAAATCGTTTCCAGTTTTACACGTCCCTTCATCTCGGACGGAACTGCCATCGTGATGTTGCCGGAGATCGTTTCGACTTCAAAGCGTTTGCCATTGGTCATCTCTGAATGAACGCGCACATCACCGGAGGAGGTAGACACAAAGACACTCCCCTCCTTCTGATCGATCTCGATATTGCCGGAAGTCGTGTTGATGTCGATATCGCCCGAAAGAGCATCAATGCGGACATCACCGGAAGTTTTCGTAACACGCATCTTCCCGATCAGCCAATGCGCCTCCGTGTCCCCGGAAGTCGACTGCACAGCCACATCACCGGTAACATTGTCAAACAGCATGTCCGAGGATGTTGAATTGGCGTCGATGTTACCCTTGACATCTTTGAAACTGATATCGCCGGAAGTCGTCTCGACTTTCAAGTCACCGGTGAAACCGACGATCTTGATATCCCCCGATGTTCCCGAAACGGTTGCGGAGCCTGTCAGTCCCAGCAACCGGACGTCACCTGATGTCGAGCTGACTTCGAGATTCACGGAGGTGGGGACTTCGATGACGTACCTGACGGACGCCTTCAGATCGTCGCTCCAGCGAAACAGCTCCTCCAAGAAACCGGCTGATGAACGACCGCGTGGATAATGAGTATCGATGTCGATCGATTTCTTGCTCGCTTTGATTGCGACCTCCAACCGATCTTCGAGTCGTTCCGCTTCCTCCCGCGAGGAGGCATCAATTTCCTTGATGGTCTCTACGACCACCTTGTCGCCGGCCACGTAAGAAACTTCAATCATGCCAGAGGTGATGGACACCGACAGCTCGAAGTCTTTCTCGACTGCATATTCGTTTGTAGTCTTGAATTGGAATACCTTGGCTTGTAGTGACCCGGTTGTCACGAACAGGCCAAGTGTGGCAACGCATGAACACATGAGCATCAATTTGGACATGACTTCTCTCCTGACACTTACCTGACGCCTTTCAGCTTCTTTTTCAGAAGCTCCCGCGCCCGGAAGATTCGGGCTTTTACCGTTCCCACCGGGAGCCTTAGTATCTGTGCGATCTCCTCATAGGATTGATCGTCACGATGGCGGTAGAGTATCACTATCCGGTACTTCTCGGGCAGTGAGTCAATCGCCTCGTCGATCGACATCCGCCGTTGTTTCTCCCAGAGATTTTCCTCCGGGTTGAAAGACCGGTCGGGGAGGTCAATCCCGACTGCGCCATCCTCGGTGTCGACCGGTTTATCCAGGCTGAGCGCTTCGATCTTCTTCTTGCGCAGGAAATCGATCGCGCAGTTGGCGGCTATCTTGTACAGCCAGGTCGAAAACCGGTATTCCGAGCGATAGCTCGCCAGCGAGTGAAACGCCCGCATGAACGTTTCCTGCACCAAATCCTCGGTTTCCAGCCGGTCGCGGACGATTTTCTGAATGATCTGTGAAATCGTCCGCTTGTGCCGGTTTAGTAACTCGGCGTACGCCGCCTGATTACCGGCGAGCGCACTGTTGATCAAGACCTCATCCGGCTCAATCACCTGTCACACCTAACCTTTAGATACGCCAACGTCTTATTCATGTTTCACGTCCGGCCGCAAAGATAGCAGGCGCACTGGGTATGGCAAAGGGAATTATAGGGGGCAGACGGGATCGTTTGTTTGGTCAAGCACATCCGGGGACAGCAGTGCTACATTGTACGCCGTAATCGCCCAAGGCTTGCCCTTGGTGCTGACTGCAACAGCTCGCGCCGACCTGCTGACACACGGATCCGTAAGGGCACACGAAGCCTGCGCTCAATCGCCGCCGTCAGAGATCGCGGCGCTCGGCGGCGTACCCCGAGCAGACGATTCAGTCAAGATGCTCCTTCCATTTGTCAATGGCCGCATCGATCCTGCCCCAGCAGTTCTCAAAGTCAAGTGCATCGCAGAAGATAAAGCGGACGCTCCCTTCTGGAGGATCCTTCGCCAAACGTGGTACTTCAAGAATTTCTAGACTCGCGACAGAGTGTTTTGGAAATCCCTCCATTCTTCGAAGAAGGCCTTGGAGGAATACTTTTCGTGCTCCGTCGGCGATGTCTTCTACATCCAGCTGGCTAATTGAAGTGGTGGGAGGGGCCAAGATTTCCAAGACAAGCGGAATAAGCTTTCTGGCGAGATTATCAAGGTCTATTCCTCCGTCGCGGGGTGGAATGTGAATGATGATGGCTCTCACTGGCGTCGTCAACGGAAAAAGCGTCGAGTGTCGGGTTTTGAAATCTGCAAGCGCACCTTTGACAGCTTTACGGAAGACTTGGTTCTCACCGGACTTACCTGGAATATGAGTCAGGTTCAGGGAAAAAGGCGTGGAAATGTAGAAGTCTCTGCTCTGCTCGCGCAATGCGCTCAGCAGAGGATCAAGAAGATTCGATGGTTCGGCGCGAGTAAATGCTGCCATATAGATAGAGATCAGTTGGTCAAGAGTCAGTCTCATGGATTGCAGGTACTTCATCTGAATAGACTGAGCTAGGTGTCTTCTTATGGAGTCGAAGGCAGCTTGCCCAAACGATTTGACCCAACTTCCACGGTCATTCACAACGTCGCTCAGTTCCTCCGAATATTGCTCAATCGAATCGTAAAGGTCGTTGACCTTATCGGAGTCGAATTGGAAACCGGAACGCATGCCGTACCGGTCAGTCTCTGACTCCTCAAAACTGTCTGTCCGAATCTTGTCAAGCAACCTCAAGTCTGAAACAAAGTGGGACAGTCTCGAAGCTTTAATCCATACGGAAGGTTCAGCGGTAATGGTTCCGAAATGACAATTGACTATGAGGAGCTTCACCTGTCTGTCGTCCGCATACAGAAGGCCACTTCTGTTGATTCCGGATTTAGACAGCGGTTTTCCCAGCAAATCCAAGTAGTTTTTTGCAAGCGTGTGGATACTAGGAGGATTCTTCCCTGTTATAAAGAAAGTCAGTTCCAGAATAATGTCACTTCGAAAAGGTCTCCTCTTTTGTGAGGTCAGCTGTCTTAGCACTTCTTGCTGAAAAATCACCTTGTCAGTGTGGTGCATAGCATTCTTGCTTAGCGGCTGTTGTAGAACATGAATGTAGACGGTATCGAGACTGCGCCGAAAACGCAGGTGAATTTGCCCTTCACGTGTGTTGAAGTACTGCAATCTCTTCATGGTAATGGAATTGCACGGTCGAAATCGCGCGATTGTTTTATATGAGAATTTTTGCGCGGCAGTCGTCCTGAGGTTGTCCCACAAGTTGATTTTGTCATCTTGGAACTTCAGGCGGTGAGCCAGCGGGACTGATTTTTGGTGGGGCAGGTGCCAAAGGTTCGGAAACTCCTTTCCCGCGTTCCGTCACGTCTTGCGCCGCGCAACTCCGTCCGGCATTGGCTCTCGCTTTTATTCGCGGCGTGTGACGTGACGGAATGTCTATCCAACTCACTTATGCGTCAGATCACGCTCCCCACAACACCACACCTCCTCTGCTAAGACCTGACGAAACCGAAAGCAGCTGCAGAAGCAACTTCAGCCGCGACAATCCCGAGCAATAACGATTCTTCAACAGCCCCGACGTGAACTACTCACTTACATGCGGCACAAGGCGCCGATCCGCCGCTGAAAATATAGGCAATCAAGTAGACTGAATCCGAGATGTCAATAGATACTGTTCTTGCCCGCCTCGACAAGATCGCATATTATTAGTGGCCTAATACCGACAGGAGGGTATCGTGATCATTCTTCTTTTTATCTCACTCATCCTAATGCCCATAGGATTTGTATTGATCCTGATGGGAATGTGGGAACGTACGCCGGACGCGCCTAGTGTTTCTGGCGGGAGTCTGAAACAGATGTTGCTTCCGCCTTGGAAACAGAGATTGTGGTTTAAGACCCCGCAGGCATACCGCAAGTATGTCTGGGGCGATATGCTGCTGGGCACCTGCTTCTTGCTGAACTCTCTGTACTTCTTAATGAGACTGATCAGAGACGGTTGGAAATGAGAGTAACCGCTGGCGGCAACTAGTGCTCGATTTCCGGGAAGTAACTCAGCTCTTTCTTGAGTTCAAGCTGATTCATAATCATAGCGTATCGGTCTTGCAGCGATTGCGTTTCGATGCTTTCAATTTCAAGTTCGGCGTCAAGATAGTCGCTGTTGGTAATCAAACCGGCGCCGTATGACACCGAGGCGATTTCCAGTGCTTTACGGGCGAGTGCGAGTTTGTCCTGAGTGATTCTCCGTTTGGCGTCGATCTTGCGCATTTCCTGATAGAGTATATCCACGCGTCGGCGGCTTTCGCTGAGAATGCGATCAATGTCGAGCTGATAACTCCTCTGCTTCTCCTGCTCTTCCTGCTGTCGGTGCTTTGAGTAGCCACCGTCGAAAACCGGAAACGTCAGCGACAAACCCCCCACATAGTTGAGTTGAAGCTTATTCGGCTCCGGCATATAGCTGTTCTTCCAACCGGCGGAACTGACAGCCGCAACCGTTGGACGTAGCCGCTCGGCAGCCGCAGACAGTTGCGACAAGGACTGTTGCGTCCGTAGAGCGCGTACCTGCGGTTTCTGCGCAAGCAATTCGTCAAAACTTACCGTGCTTGGCCAATCGATAGTCAACTGTGAGAGTGAGTCGGCAGGCTCAAGCAGAATCAGCGTGTCTCCGCCGCAGATTTCCGTGAGCGAGAGGAGAGCTTCCTGCTGATCGACGTCTGCCATCGCCAATTGTTCCTCGTACACCTTTGACTGCAGTTCACTCTTAAGTACGTCAAACTCCGACACCAGTCCGTTGGCAAACTTGGTTTTGGCATCCTCAAGGTGTTTCTTCGAAATTTCCAGATACTTCCGCAGCAGACCGACATTTTCCGTCTGCAGAGTTGCACCGGCGTATGCCCGTATCAATTGATAGATCACCTCTTCCGAAGCACCGGCAAGGTTGACCTCTGCCAGCTTGCGTCCGATCTTCGCCTGAGCAACGACTTTCGCGCGCTTGCCCCAATCGAGCAGTAGATAGCTGCCGGAAACGTTGGCATCCAGCACGTTATGGGTTCCGGTCTTGACTGAGGGCATGCTGACGGGCAGAGGCAAACTGAGTTTGATTTCCGAGAGCCGGGAAAGATAAGTGTAACTGCCGCCAAGCTTGAACTGTGGCCGATAGGAAGCTCGCGCCTGTTCGATTTTCTGGTCGCTTTCCCGCAACCGGTTAGCAAGCGCCGTCAACGACCGGTTCTGAGCGATTGCCTTGTGAATGGCTGCGGACAGGCTAATACTCTCGGCCCTGGCAAAATTTGCCGAAAGCAGTAGCATGAGAATGGCGCAAACGATTGACTTCATGGCGAGAAAATGACAGTTAACTACCGGAATTGCAACAAATAAGAGGAAAGAAATCGAACCTCGGTGGCAAAACCTCATATATTCTGGTGTCGATAGCTATTGATAGGAATGCGTTTTTCCCGCCTTTGGTGGGAAAATGCTTCGAAGGATGAGACCTCATGCTGCGTAGATTGGCTTTCGGTATTTTTCTGCTGCTGACAGCTTTGTCGGTCATTTTTGCTCTGCGTGACGACAAGACCGTTACCACAAAGTCGCCAGAAGCATACAAGCACTACCTCAACGGTGTTGATCTCACTGAGAAGCTCTACTTCCGACAGGCGGCAAAGGAATTCGAACAAGCGGTGGCACTCGATAGCGGTTTTGCGATGGCAGAAGCGCAACTGGCAAGAGCCTACTTGATGATGGGTTACAGCCAGAAACAGAAGGAAATGTGGGAACTTGCCAAGGCTAACAAGTCGAAGGTCTCGGAACGGGAACAGCTGCTGCTCGACATGTGGGCTGCAGAAGAGGGAGACAATCCCGCATTTGCCGACAGTCTCGCAGAAAAGTACATCGCCAAGTATCCCGATCAGCGCGAGGGTTACATCAGTTTGGCGAACCGGGAATTTGGTAGAGAAAACTGGGAACGCACCATAGAGCTTTATCAAAAGATCCTGAAGATAGATCCAAACTATGCCAATGCTTACAACATGCTCGGCTATCTGAACTACTATCTGGGGCGCTATGATGAAGCCCTGGCATCGCTGAATAAATATATAGAACTCTGCCCGAATCAGGCAAATCCCCGCGACTCGCGCGGCGAAATCCTTCATGCTCGCGGTGAATACGAGGATGCCCTGCGCGAATTCCGGGAAGCATTTAATATTAACCCCGAACTCGACTTTCCAGTGTTACACATGGCGGCGACCTATGCTGTTCTCGGTGAACCGAAGCAGATGGACTACTGCTTCCAGACTCTGGCAACCCAACAGGAGAATCCGTTAACGAAATACGGCTACCTTATTCAGCAAGCTCGCCTGTATGTTGATTGCCGGAAATTCGCCGCCGCCGGCGAAATACTGGACAGGGTGATTAGAGAGGATCCTGACTCTGAGAAGACAAACACTGCAAGCGCCATCGCTGCCAAAGGCTGGCTGGCCTACAATAGCCGGGATATTGAGGGACTCAAGAGCGCTTGGAATCAGCGTCGCCAGTACATCGAGCAGCTTGTTAAGAAAAAACCGGCCACGGCTGAGGGGTCAGGCCTTGCCCGCACCTATCTGTTTATGAATGCAACCGAGGCCGATCTGGCGGGCGATCTGGAGAATGCTGCCAGGAAATTTGCAGAATTGTGCGACTCCACCAAGAACCCATCCGAGCAGGTCACAATGCGAACGATGTATGCCGATGTTCTCTGGCGCAAAGGCGATGTTGATCAAGCAAAATCGGAACTCCAGAAGAACCTTTCCGCAAATCCGAACCACCCACGATCGCTGACTCTTCTGGGGGATATTGCCGACGCTGGGCGAAACGGAGACTTGGCCGCCGACTACAGGCGGCGAGCGCTCGCGGTTTGGAAAAACGCTGACTCCGATTACATGCCGTTGGCTGAATTGCAGAAGAAGATGGGGGGCTCTCTGGCGACTGCCGGCAAGAGTTCTTCAATTAGACCCTGATCTGCGCTTCGGAATTTCGTTGCCATCGTTTCCCGAAAATTGCCTCCTCAGCTTAGTGTTTGCCACAAAACAGGTTGTCGCGACAAACTAACTTCTCCCATTTCCCGCAGAAGCCGCGTATTTAGCATGGAGCAGGAGAATCTTGACAAAGCGACTAAGGATTGCTATTCTAGTTGACTATGAGTAACCCAAGAGTGAATAGTGGCGATATCGACGCGCGGTAGATACGGGGTCAGAGCACTATTGGCCATTGCCAGGGCCAGACGTCCCCTGTCGACTGCCAAGATATCGCAGATGGAAGATATTTCGCTGCCCTATCTGGAGCAGATATTCAACCGGCTCAAGCGTGCCGGCTTGGTGTTGGCCAAGCGAGGCGCTCAAGGCGGATTTGATTTGTCTCGACCCCCTGCCCAGATCAGCATCGGCGATGTTGTCCGCACCCTCGACGGTCCGGTGACATTCAGCCACTGCCACAAGCCCGGACAAGACGAGCCATGCGGGCGTGCCGAAGTCTGCCCCTCCCGACAATTTTGGTCGGAACTGGAGAACACGGTCAACAGCAAACTGTTCAATACGACCCTTGAGGATTTGACTAACATCGAGATGGGGCTAATCGAAAAGAAACGAGGCACCAGCAGTGCGGCGAATCTATTTTGACCACAACAGCACGACACCATTAGATTCACGGGCGCTCGAAGCCATGACGCCGTACCTGCTTGAGTTTTACGGCAACGCTTCTTCCGTTCATTCTGTCGGTCAATCGGCGCGTGCCGGTCTCGAAAAATCGCGCGAGCAGATCGCCATGTTACTCAACTGTCGTCCCGATGAACTCTATTTTACTTCCGGCGCCACCGAGTCTGACAACACGGTGGTCAAGGGTGTTGCCGATGCGTTGGCTCACAAAGGCAAACATATTGTCACCAGCAGAATCGAACACCACGCCGTGTTGGAACCGTGCGAATACCTTTCGCGACACGGCTATGATATCACTTATCTCAGCGTCGACCGGCGCGGCTATGTCGATCCCGAAGAGTTGCGCGGCGCCATCCGCGACGACACGATACTGGTATCGATCATGCAGGCCAACAATGAGGTCGGAACGATTCAGGATATCAAGAAGCTGTGCCAGATCGCACATGACAAAGGTGTCTTGTTCCACTCCGATTCCGTGCAGGCGCTGGGAAAAATTCCCGTCGACATCAAAGATCTTGGCGTGGACTTCCTGTCCGGCTCTGCGCATAAGTTCTATGGACCAAAAGGCTGCGGTTTCCTTTTCGCCAAGACAGGAGCACGCTTTACCCCCTTTGCGCATGGCGGCGCGCATGAACGCAACAAGCGCGCAGGAACCGAAAATGTGGCCGGTGTCGTTGGTATGGCGAAAGCCCTCGAACTGGCGGTCACGGAGTTGGGCAAAAATCAAACTCATATTTCCACTCTGGCCAAACAGCTTTTTGACGGTCTTCTGCAATCAGTCCCCGATTCACACTTCCAGGGTGACCCCGATCACCGCATCGTCAACACGTTGTTCTTCACTTTTCCGGGGGCCGAGGGTGAAGCCACCATCCTGTCAATGGACATGAAAGGAATCGCCGTTTCATCCGGATCGGCATGCACGTCGGGCGCGGTCGAACCATCACACGTACTGCTGGCCATGGGCGTACGCCCCGAGGAGGCGCAGACTGCCGTTCGTTTCTCTTTGGGCAAGGGCAATACCAAGGAAGATATCGAATACACTTTGGAAGTTCTGCCGCCGATTATCGAACGACTGCGGATGATGTCTCCGATCTACGCGCAATCAAAAACGGCATAATTCTGCAGAGGTCCCGGCACTTGCTGCAAGATACACCTCACCGAAATCATCTATGAAGAACAAACTCGTTGCCGTTGCCATGTCCGGAGGAATTGACAGCTCCGTTGCCGCTGTCAAGCTGAAGCTGGAAGGGTTTGATGTCATCGGCCTGACAATGAAGCTCTGGGATGTCAGTGAAATTGGCGGCGAAGACAAACATGTCAGCCGACATTGTTGCTCGCTGGAGATGTTTGATGATGCGCGCAGTGTCTGCTTCAAATACGATATACCCCATTACGTCCTGAACATGCACCAGGACTTTAATCAGATCGTGATCGAGGATTTTATATCCGAATACGTCAAAGGCCGAACGCCGAATCCCTGCGTGGTCTGCAATTACAAAATCAAATGGGAGTTACTCGAACACAAGACCAAGCAACTGGGTTGTGACTTTCTGGCGACGGGACATTACGCCCGCATTCGCCGCGATCAAGCAAGCGGTCGCTATCAAATACTGAAAGGCGTAGACGCCACCCGCGATC
Organism: uncultured bacterium; assembly: GCA_903930455.1. Classification (GTDB taxonomy): domain Bacteria; phylum Zixibacteria; class MSB-5A5; order CAIYYT01; family CAIYYT01; genus CAIYYT01. The sequence goes on from CAIYYT010000123.1 coordinate 12,886, forward strand.
AGTCATACTTCCTCTGGGGACTCAAACAGGAATCACTGGCACGAACTCTGTTTCCCCTTGGTGAACTGCACAAAACCGAAGTGCGACAACTCGGGCGCGAGTATGGCCTGATAAATGCCGAGCGCGAGGAGTCCCGCGAGATTTGTTTTGTACCGGACGATGATTATGCTCGCCTCGTGCAAGCACGTCACCCTCAATTGGCGCAACCCGGAGTTATCCGCGACACGGCAGGCAATGCGGTCGGAACGCACGAGGGTTACTTTCACTACACGATCGGCCAACGCAAGAAGATTCAGATTGCCACCACCGAGAAGCGCTATGTCACCCGCATCATCCCTGAGAAAAACGAAATCGTCGTTGGCTCCGATGATGACCTGCTGACCGATACATTCCAAGTTACCGATGTTAACTGGGTAGCGATCGACCCAACGACAGCCCTACTAAAAGCGTTGGAGTATCCTGCGCTGATCAAAATTCGCTATCTCCACAAGCCGGTTGCAGGCGAACTGCAAATTTCACCCGACGGAGATGTTAAAGTCCACTTGTCACAAAAGCAGCGCGCAATCACGCCGGGACAAAGCTGTGTATTCTATGACGGAGATATCGTGCTCGGCGGCGGAAAGATAGTCTAAACTCAGGCTCGCCGCATAGGCGAAAGTCCGTACGGCAGAGTGCTTTGCAGCACGCTTGGCAGCGAGCCATTGGTCCCAGCGAAAATGGCTCGAACAGCATTTTGCGGCACGCCCATGCTCTTTTGATCAAGAAAGAACTTGATTTTCGTCGAGTGATTTTCCATATTGTGATCGAAAGAGACAATTTGTGGGGCAGAAGTGCTGACTGGGGGAAGCTCCGTTCTTCCGTGGCATGTTATTGGTTTGCACTTTTGCCGTGCTTAGAGCAAAACCCGCATCGCAGGAAGTGCAAAATGAAAAGCATTGCTAAACTAGGAGTCCTCTTGGCGGTCACTTTGATTGTTGTCGTTATGCCGCAGGTTCCGGCATGGGGCGACACCACATTTGTGAGCGGGACAATACACTCAAATACTACTTGGACACCAATTGGCAACCCGTACTTGGTAATCGGCGACACAAGAGTTGACACAAATATAATACTTACAATTCAGCCGGGTGTACAGGTAAAGGTCAATGCAGGTTTTTCCATCAGCGTGGATGGTGGCCTCATAGCCAGAGGGACGCCTTCCGATTCGATTGTATTTGACTGGTCAATCCAAGATCAGTTTTGGGGTTCTTTGGGCTTTAATGATCCAAGCCTGGATTCCGTCTGCTTGTTGGAATACTGCAGGGTCACTCACGCAAATGTGGGTATTGGAATCCAAGATGCATCGCCGAGAATCATGAACTGCTCAATCATCTCAAACGGTGTTTTTTATGGTTCCGGTCATGGCATCTCGATAGGTGGTCCTAGAAGCAGACCCACAATTGAAGGCAACCTGATATATGGAAATTCTTCAAGCCGCTTCTACGGAGGATACGGGGGCGGCATTATCATCTGGGACGACGGCACCGGGAGTCCCTGCCCAGTTATCAAGAACAATGTTATTCGAAGAAACCGCGTGGATCAGATTTACTGGCCCGGCGGGGGAGCGGGAATCTCCGTCAACGATTACAATATCAGTGGACTGCTCACGGTGGTCGGTAATACGATTGACTCAAACGTTGCCGACGGGGACGGGTATGGTGGTGGCATTCGTATCTCCGGGAGAGATGGTAGTCAATATCTTATTGCCTGTAATTCTATATCTCAAAACACTTCTGCTCATGCATCCGCAATATACTTTCAATCTGGCAACGCATTCGTCACGCTGTCTGGAAACACGATAACCGGGAACGTCTCTTCGGGAAATGCCGTTTTGGAAGCCAGTGCCAGTCTCCTGAGTTCGGGTATTATCAACATGAATTATAACAACATCTATGGCAACAGCAACCTATCGCAGTCTGTCTTCGAGATTGAAACTGGCTCCGGTACGTCTGTAGTGAACGGTGGCAATAACTGGTGGGGAACAACAAATCAGAGTCTCATTGACTTGCTCATCTATGATTTCTGGGACGATCCGAGTTTGCGCGAAGTCGACTACACACCATTCTCTACAAGCTTTAATTATCCACCCTCAGAGTCTATCATCGTCATCTCCCCGAACGGTGGTGAGCAGTATGTGCCCGACTCCTCAACCACGATTCAATGGAATCCTTTCTGTTTCACCGACAGCGTGAAGATCGAATACTCCGCAAATGGCGGTGGCTCATGGACAAACGTAGTGCCCAAAACCATAAATGTCGGCTTCTATTCGTGGAAAATCCCGCTCGTTAGCTCTGCCACCTGCAGGGTGAGAGTGTCAGATGCCGCCGATGGAATTCCTTCGGATATAAGCGATAGTAACTTCACAATCCGCCCGCCATACATTCCCGGCGACGCCAATGGTGACGTCACTGTTGACATCTCAGACGTGGTCTATCTGATCGCCTACATCTTCTCAGGCGGTGCTGCTCCCGCACCATTGCTCGCTGGCGATGCTAACTGCGATTCGGTTGTCGATATCTCAGATGTGGTGTACTTGATTAGCTATATCTTTTCCGGCGGTTCGGCGCCCTGTGCTTGAGACTGTGTAGTCTATAACACAGCCTTATTGACCATCGCAGTATTGGATACCAAGACTTAGACATTAAGACTGCTTGGGCGCGGTACCCTAAAGCTTAGGCGAAATGTGCGCCCCAATTCACGCCTTACGTCCCCATCTTCCAACTGGAAAGATACTTCTTCTGTTCGGCGGTAAGCTTGTCGATGGCGATGCCCATTGACTTGAGTTTTAACGTTGCGACATGATAGTCAAGTTTCGCCGGTAGCGAGAAAACATCCTTCGCCAGCTTCTTGTAGTTCTGCACGATGAACTCGCAAGACAGCAACTGATTGGCGAAAGACATATCCATCACCATTGCCGGATGCCCTTCGGCCGCCGAAAGATTGATCAGCCGACCATCAGCAAGCACATTGATCTTTTTGCCAGAAGGTAGTGTAAATTCCTCGACCAGATTGCGCGCCATGCGACGCTTCTTTGACATCTTGGCCAGACCCACGAGATCGATCTCGACATTGAAGTGTCCGCTGTTGCAGACGATCGCCCCCGGTTTCATCTTCTTGAAATGCTCGGGTCGCAGGACATTGATGTCACCGGTGAGCGTTACGAACACATCACCCAAAGGCGCTGCCTTAAACATCGGCATGACCCGGAAACCGTCCATTGCAGCTTCAATAGCTTTGATCGAATCGACCTCGGTCACGATCACATCGGCGCCGAGTCCTTTCATACGCATTGCCAGCCCGCGACCGCACCAGCCATATCCGGCGATCACGACAGTCGATCCTGCCAGCAGGAAATTGGTTGCGCGCAGGATACCATCAATCGTCGATTGACCGGTGCCGTAACGGTTATCAAACATGTGTTTGGTCTGCGAATCATTGACTGCGACAATTGGATATTGTAGCACCTTGTCTTTGGCCATCGCGCGCAGACGAATAACGCCGGTTGTGGTCTCTTCCGTGCCGCCTATCACATTCTTGAGCAGATCGCGCCTGTCGGAATGCAGGACATTGACCAGATCGGCGCCGTCATCCATAGTGATTTCCGGTTTGATGTCCAGCGCCGCGTTGATATGCCGGTAGTAACCCTTGGTATCGATACCGCAGATAGCCGACACATTGATGCCGTAGTCTTTCACCAGCGATGCCGCAACATCGTCCTGCGTGGAAAGCGGATTGGAGGCGCACAGATGTATCTCCGCGCCAGCCGATTTGAGTACCCGCATTAAGTTGGCGGTTTCGGTTGTTACATGCAAACAGGCGGCGATCCGGCGGCCTTTGAGCGGTTGTTCCTTCTTGAGGCGCTGTTCGATCAGCGCGATAACCGGCATGAAATTCCCCGCCCACTCAATGCGGCGTTTGCCTTCAGAGGCCAGTCCGAGGTCCTTGACGTCATATTTTGCCATCTTCTACTATTTCCTATTAGTTAGGCGTCTCGCTTGAGATCGTCAGCCTTATCAGTTTTCTCCCAGGTGAAATCCGGATCGGTTCTGCCGAAATGCCCGTACGCTGCCGTCTTGCGATAGATCGGACGTCGCAGATTCAACATGTCAATGATGCCCTTTGGTGTCAGCGCAAAGTGCTTCTTGATCAACTCGACAATGCGCTCATCCGAAATCCCCGATGTTTTGTCGGTAAAGACCATAATCGATACCGGATCAGGAACACCGATAGCATAGGCAAGCTGAATCGTGCACTTGCGCGCAATACCGGATGCTACGATGTTTTTCGCAATGTAACGAGCCATGTATGCCGCCGAGCGGTCAACTTTGGTCGGATCTTTGCCGGAGAACGCGCCGCCACCGTGCGAGGCCATGCCGCCGTACGTATCGACAATGATCTTTCGTCCGGTCATGCCGGTATCAGACTGCGGGCCGCCAATAACGAATTTGCCGGTCGGATTGACAAAGAACTTCGTCTTGTCATCGATCATCTGCTTGGGAATAATGGGACGCACTATCTTGTCGATGATTTCCTGCCGCGCCTGCTCGGTGATTTTCTTGCCGCTGGCATCCAGAATCTCCTCGCTGTGTTGCGAAGCTATCACGATTGCCTCACAACGCGCCGGTTTGCCATCGACATACTCAACAGTCACCTGTGACTTACCATCGGGGCCAAGATAACCGAGCAATCCGGTCTTACGCGCTTCCGCCAGTCGCAACACTAGCTTATGTGCCAGCATGATCGGCAGAGGCATCAGCTCCGGTGTTTCGTCACAGGCGTAACCGGTCATCAGACCTTGATCTCCGGCGCCGCCAATGTCAACCCCCTGCGCGATGTCGGGAGACTGCGAGCCGATCGTGTTGAGGATGGCGCACGAGTTGAAGTGGAAGCCATACTCCGGCTTGGTATAACCGATCTCTCTGACAATCCGCCGCACCAGCCCGTTGATATCGCAAAAGCCTTTGGTAGTGATCTCGCCGCCGACAACCACTAAGCCAACCGTGACAAACGATTCGCAAGCCACGCGGCTGTTGGCGTCCTGCGCCAGTAGGTCATCCAGTACACCATCGGAGATTTGATCGCAAAGCTTATCCGGGTGTCCTTCCGTGACCGATTCGGAAGTGAAAAGAAATCTGTTTACTGCCATATCGTAATCCTCTGTTAGATGATATTCTTTCCTGATTACCCTGATGCCGCCGCCGTTTTCGCCGTCTTTCGCGGGACGACAACCGAACAACGTGCCGCAACGTCTGTCCTACCCGGTATGCCGCTCCTCACAGTGGCCTACCACAAGACATCTACATGATACGCAGTTCACCAATTTCGGAATAGTCTCCGAGATTATACGTGCCGTTGGCATCATGCATCATCACATCGTTCCCGATCAGCGATTTTTCAATCGTGCAAGAGACAATCTGCGTCTGGTCGGCAATAATGCTGTCGCGCACAATCGAGTTGCGCACGACGCTGTTCTTGCCAATCGAAGCGTACGGACCGATTATCGAATTCTCGATCACAGCCTCGGGGGCAATGTAGGAAGGGGAAATAATCACCGAACCGTCACGGTACGCCGAGGACGCTTGCCGATCTAGCAAAAAACGGTTCGTTGACAAGATCGTCTCTTTCTGGCCACAATCGTACCAGCCGGTAGTCGGAAACGTGTGGATGGTTGACCCCTTCTTGATTAGCAGATCAAACGCATCGGTGACCTGAATCTCCCCGTGCGTAGTGATCCCCTTTTCGATAACTTCGGTAATGCAGTCGAAAAACTTAGCCGTATCCTTAATATAATACACACCGACAACCGCCAGATTCGTCGGCGGATTCTCCGGCTTCTCCACCAAATGGACAATGCGGTCACCTGCGGTTTCCACGACTCCAAAAGCACGCGGATCGGCAACCTCTTTGACCACCAGCGCGTTATTGCCCGCCGCTATCATTCCCCGCCAGTCCAGTTCGACAATCGTGTCACCCAGCACTATCAGCAAATCCTCCGAACGGCTGACTATACCGAGATAGACTGCATAGCCGAGACCGTAGAGCTTCTCCTGTGCGATGAATCGTGCATTGAAGTCGTAGTTGCTGCGAACGAACTTCTCGATCTGCGGCTGGCCACTCGGCCCGGTGACAAAGATGATCTCACTGAAATCCAGATCCAGAATCTGATCGACGATATGACCGAGAATCGGCTTTCCCGCGACCTGCAGCAGGCATTTGGGAGTGCTGTACGTGTGCGGGCGGAGACGTCTTCCCTCGCCGGCGACCGGAATAATAACCTTCATTACGACCTCAACCCGGTTTGATCAACTTCAACCAGTCAATAAGGATAAACTGTACTTGTCCGATCAACAAACTAATTCGCCCCATTACCGTGTAGCCAAAATGAGCGCCAAACGCGATCATAATAAACCAAATTCCGACCCGGGCGGTACCTCCCAGCAGACCGGTATGCTCCTTGGAGAAGTAGAAATAGATTAGAGTCGTCAGCACACCGAAGAAGATGATCAGGTTTAGGGGATTCAACAGGTTGACAAACGTACCGGCAATTTGTGGTATTAGGCGGCCGTGAAGCTCCGACATCAGATAGATTCCGGCGGTGTTCCCCATCACAAACGCCAGCGGGTAGCGCGATATCCACGACGCCTTCGGGAAGAAGCGCGTGAACATCAGCACACCCAGAGCACCGGCAAACAGCAGGAAGCCGATCTTCATGATGTGGAATCCCGGATGATCACCCGCGGTTGCGTTGACCCAGTGCTGGCTGATCGGATCCACCAATTGCTGCAGAATCACCGAGTGATAGACGAGACCGACCTCATAGCCGGCGGAGAGACCGGCAAAGACATGCTCGGCCAGCCCGTAAAACGGATTGTCCTTGTACAGGAAGGAAAAAAGCGAAAGCGTAAAGAAGCCTGCCAGCCAAAGCCCGAGAATCTCCATCAGCCGTTCGACTCCTTCTTCTTTCGCGTCATGAAGTATGCGACGTTGCCGGCGATTACGAAGCCAATGATCAGTAAGTGCGCCATAGACTGCGAATCCATACCGATCAGTGCCATGGCCGGTTTATTGACCAACATTTCATATTCGGCGGCCCCCTTCATCCCACCAAGCAGACCGGTCATCTGCTTTGCTTGCACGTAACTATAAAACTTCGGCGCCATCACCGCCGTCACGCCGGCCCCCATCGGTTTGCTAAACTGAGCATTTACGATCGAAATCCAATTGTCAACGATGCCGTTGTCCGCAACGATAAAGATGAAACTGATCTGATCGTAGTTCTTCACGGTTTGCATCAACGGTAACTTCGCCAGCGGCGTGCCATACTGGTCTGACGGATAAATCGACTCAATCGAACTGCCCATTCCGAGTAGCACCGCCGTGTAATTGGCCTTGAAGCCGAGATTGACGTAGTCCACTCCATAGGTCTTGTGATATAGCTCTGCCATCTCCCTCATCGTGCGGTCAGCGATCGATGGTCCACCCAGAGGAATAGTGGTCATCGTGATTACTTTGAGATTCTTACGAAACATCTGGTGCAGCGCCGCAATTGACATGGGCCGGGTCTCGGCGACGGTCGAGGGATAGTAGTCGAAAGTCAACATCACCACTGAACTGTCAGGCAACGCCTCGATGGCTTCATATAACTGCCGTGCTTCCGGAGTAATGCCTAGCTTCATTTTCATCGGCACCAACAGCGGGAAGATCACCGCCAGCGCAACGGCAAGATAAATCCAGCGCCGATCAAGCTGGGAGACGCGTTGCCAGAAACCCATCTCAGGTTTTCCCCATGTAGGTGCGTTCGATACCCAGCATGATCCGCAGCGAAGTAGCCGCCGCTCCCAAAGCTGCCCCGATAATAATGCCGCGTTGTACCGCGACATTCACGCCCCCCATGACGTAAGTGTTAATCAAATTCGGTAGTCTGGGGTTAATGGCAACAAACAATCCTTCGCCCACCGGCACGCGCCAGAGCATGACAATCGTCGCCGTCACCAGCAGTAACGTTGCTTCCGCATTGCGTGCGCGGAAAGCGCGAAATGCAGCCGATGCGACATAAAACGCCAGCATGGCGAACATCGTGGCCATCATCGGCGCGCTCAAGTTGATGAAGAACCAATCGTAGATCGAACCGCCGTCCGTGCCGAAAAGGGGCGACCAACTGACAGGTAGCACCGACGGTATAGCCATCACAGCCACTGACAAAATCAGCGCCGCGTTGTTGAGCCACCCCGTCTCACGCCGAACTACCGGCCGCCAGTTGACGCGCACAATTGAAACTACACCTAACAGCAGCGTGAACCCGCCGATTACGGTCGTCCACTGTAGCAGTTCGCCTTCCATGTCGCCGACTTTCTCAGGATTGAGAATGAATACGGCAACCATGGCTAGGCCGGACAAGAAGGCGATGGCTATCGGGAGCTTCGTCTTCATCAACGCACCTCGAACAGACTGCGCATCCAGTCGCCACCCAGGTGCGTCGTCACCATGAACGTTCCGACCAAAATTGCAGCTATGATTAATACCTTCATGAAGTCCTGCCCTTTCAGGCCACCCAGCATCAGCGGTTCATGAGACAAGTATGCAGAAGCCGCAAATAGCTCTTCACCCATGAGCGTGTAGTCGCAGGCCGCAATAAAAAACGGCAATTGCTCCGGCTGCGCCGTCCCGGCGATTTGAATCGATCCGGCGGCGTTGCCGGTCTCCGCCAGCAGCAGCGATTCGGCGTAGAACGCCCCCATCATGATATTGGCTGCCGGGCGTTCGCGCATCATGTAGCCATTCACGGTTGCGGTGTACGCGAATTGCTCGCCGGCGACATAGCAGACCATGTCTTGATTGTAGGAATCTGCCCGACCTTCCGTGATGTACGATTGCTGGACCACTTCCTGTGCCGCCGCCAGTACCATCGGGTAGCGCACCGGTACGTAAAGCGGCGTCTCATATCGCGCTGTGATCAATGCAACACGACCCAGAATCGACAATCCTGCAAGTGTGTCGATCTTGTCAATTTCGTCAATGCCCGGGATGAACAACACCGGCCTGCCCATTTCGGTAGCGCGCCCCACGGCATCCTCGACCTCGTCCAGACCGGCAATCTTGCGGACAAACAGTTTGTCACCGCGTCTGGCACGTTGCGTGTAGTACAGTACCGCCGCCGAGAACACGGCAGCAACGATGACGGCGTTGATACGATAGGTGCGAAACCATCCGGTCTCAACCGACGAGGCGCCATTGGCGGCAAGCAATTCCGGTATCAGCAACAGGATGAGAAGTAACAAGAGTCCGACCGGACGGGCTAATCTCAATTCATTTTCTCCAAGGCGGTTTTTAGGCGATTGATCACATGTACCGGCGAAGGATCAGTCTTGTTGAGGAGAGCCAGATAGTAGCTGGCTAAATCACCGAACTGAATCAGAGTAAATATCTCCGCCAGACGGTTTGGTCCCTGAGCTTTTAGAGATACGGTCGTGATTTTCTTTTCCGCGAGAATCTTGTTGATAATCTTGAAGCGCTTGCTCACACCTGGAGAATCTGCCGGGCCGGTCAGGAAGATGACCACCAACTTAGCCACTAACTTCGGCGGAAAATCGAAACCGACAAGCTCATTGTGGTTGAATTCCGGGCAGATGTTGGCGTATGCAAGCGACTTGGCGTTTTCGCAAATTTGTCCCTTGAACCGAATCGCGACCGTGTCGTAGTAGTCGGCCCCCGCATAAACGACGGCGATCTTGTCCTTCAGTTTCGCCGCCAGTTGTCTCGCCGCATTGCGGTTCTCGGCAATGTTCACTCCTAGCTTTTTGCGGCTCACGCTCAAATAGGCACAGGTCGCTTCAACAATTTCCCCCTGTCCTGACACGTAGCCCAGCTTTTCCATAATCTGCAGCAGCGGTCCAAAGGAATAGCCGAGCGCGGCGCGTGGTTGCAGACCGGCCGGCAGAATCACGTGCGGATAGTTGTTCTCGACCGCCAACGCGCCGAGCTTGCCGCCAGTGGTGGCAATAATGATCTGACATCCGCGCTGCTTACCTTGTTCGAACGCGGCCAACGTTTCTTCGGTGTTGCCGGAATATGACGCGGCAATGAGAAGCGTATGCTGATTGACAAAACGGGGCAGGCCATAATTACGGTTGACAAAAATCGGAATCGCGACCTCTTCGGCAAGATAGGAGCGCAGGATGTCACCGCCGATCGCCGAGCCACCCATACCGATGATCACGATGTTCCTGATTTCAGCGGGGTTGATCGCCGACAGGTCTCCGCGAATCGGCAGATTGTAACCCTCTTGCAGCTGTTTGGGAAACTCATAAATCCGCGTGTACATGTCTGCAGGGTCAAGCTTCTTGATTTGCTGGGGCGTTAGTTCCATTTAGTCCTCCATTCCTATCTGACCAACATGAGTGGCGCACCATTCCTGCAGCGCCGCTTCCACCCTGTCGGCTGTCGGGATTGTCAT
>CAIYYT010000124.1 GCA_903930455.1 uncultured bacterium
GAATGGAAGTATAACAAAGGCGGTCATACCTGTACGCTTTGTGCCGATGACGGGAGAAGCGGAGAAATAGTGAGGCACGTGCTTTGCGTCTCCGGTTCTGTCTGCTCGCGAGAATGTGATTCCCTACTCAACCAGTGTACCCGACAATCTGGGCGATGCTACCAGTGCAAGCCAAAGAAAAAGCCCCGCAGTAAGCGGGGCTTTTCAAGGCGCAAGTGAGATCACTACTATTTCTTCTTCGTCTTGTCGATTTTGCCGTCCAAGCGCTCTCGAATCGCGATTTGTGCCGCCGCCAAACGAGCGATCGGCACACGGAACGGTGAGCAGGAGACGTAATTGAGGCCCGCACGATGACAGAAGCCAATTGACTCCGGATCACCGCCATGCTCACCACAGATACCTGTCTTGAGGTGCGGTTTCACGGCTCTCCCCTTCTCAACCGCCATTTTCACCAACTGCCCGACGCCAACCTGATCGAGAGTGACGAACGGGTCGCGGGCCAGGATGCCCTTGTCGAGGTAGAGGCGTAAAAACTTGCCTGCATCATCGCGTGAGAATCCCATTGTCATCTGGGTCAGATCGTTGGTGCCAAAACTGAAGAAGTCGGCTTCCGGCGCAATTTCGTCGGCGGTCAGCGCCGCACGCGGGATTTCGATCATCGTGCCAACCAGATATGGAATCTCGACTTTGTACTTGCGTGTCATCTGCTCGGCCACACGCGTGATGATTTCCTTCTGATTAACGAGTTCCGTGCGTTGCCCGACCAACGGCACCATAATCTCCGGAAGAACGCGTTTGCCATCGCGAATCAACTCGGCGGCCGCCATAAAGATCGCCTTAACCTGCATCTCAGTGATCTCGGGATAGCTGATGCCCAGTCGGCAGCCACGATGTCCCAGCATCGGATTCTGTTCGTGCAGGTTGTCGATGCGATCAATGAGTTTCTTGAGACGCACGACCTCATCACCCTTTCCCGGCTCCGCCTCCGCCTCCTGTATCTGTTTCAGGACATCCTCTTTCTTGGGAAGGAACTCATGCAACGGCGGATCAAGGGTCCTGATCGTGACCGGCAGTCCTTCCATCGCTTCGAAAATCCCTTTGAAGTCGGCCTTCTGGAAGGGCAGCAACTTGTCGAGCGCCGCTTGACGTTCGTCCTGCGTGGTAGCGAGAATCATTGCTTGAACATGCGGCAGACGGTTTTTGCCAAAAAACATGTGTTCGGTGCGGCAGAGCCCGATACCTTGAGCGCCAAATTTGCGCGCCAGCGCAGCATCATTGGGCGTGTCGGCATTGGTGCGAATGCCGATCGAGCGCGACTCATCCGCCCACGTCATGAACAAGCCGAACTCGCCGGAGAGTTCCGGATCGATCGTTGGAACCTCACCCAGCATCACTTCGCCGGTCGTGCCATTGATCGTGATGATCTCTTTGTCCTTCACCACTAGAGTACCGACGGCAAACTGCCTGCGGGCTTCGTAGACGCGAATATCCTCGCATCCGGCGACGCAGGGCTTGCCCATACCTCGAGCGACGACGGCGGCGTGCGAGGTCATGCCTCCACGTGCGGTAAGCACCCCCTCGGCGGCGATCATGCCGGCGATATCATCGGGATTGGTTTCGGTTCTAACGAGAATCGTCTTTTCACTACGCTCCGCAAGACGGACGGCTTCATCAGCATGGAACACAACCTTGCCGGAGGCCGCCCCGGGTGACGCTGACAACCCGCGAGCGATCACTTCCACCGGAGCATGTGGGTCGATGCGAGGATGAAGCAACTGGTCAAGCTGCTCCGGCTGAACACGCATCAGCGCCTCATCTTTGGTGATGAGCTTCTCTTGCACCATATCAACGGCAATCTTGATCGCTGCCTCCGCCGTCCGCTTGCCGGTGCGCGTCTGGAGCATGTAAAGTTTGTTTTCCTGAATCGTGAATTCGAAATCCTGCACATCACGATAGTGCTTCTCCAGCTTGGCAGTGATATCCTTGAGCTGCTTGTACGCCTCAGGCATAGCCTTGCCCAACTCGGTGATTGGCTGCGGCGTGCGGACGCCGGCGACAACATCCTCTCCCTGTGCATTCACCAGAAACTCACCATAGAATTCCTTGACGCCGTTTGACGGATTGCGTGTGAAACCGACGCCGGTGGCGGAAGTGTCCCCCATATTGCCGAACACCATCGCTTGCACATTTACGGCAGTGCCGAGATCAGAAGGAATGTTGCTGGCCGCACGATAGGTAATCGCACGAGGCGAGTTCCAACTGCGGAACACTGCATCCCGCGCCATCTGCAATTGCACCCACGGGTCAGTTGGGAATGGTTCGCCCGACTTGCTGGCGATCAGCTTCTGGAACTGTTTGACAATGTCTTTCAGATCGTCGATCGACAGGGAAGCGTCATGCTTGATCGAACGCTGCTTCTTCTTCTTGGTAATGATCTCTTCGAATTGATCCTTGTCAATACCGAGCACGACATTGCCGAACATCGAAACGAAACGGCGATAATTGTCGTAGGCAAAGCGGGGATTGTCGGTCTTGGCGATGATTCCCTTCAGTGTCTCTTCGTTGAGTCCGAGATTGAGAATCGTGTCCATCATGCCGGGCATCGAAAACTTGGCGCCCGAACGCACTGAGACCAGCAGTGGATTCTTGGCATCGCCGAATCCGGCGCCAATTGCCTTTTCCAGCCGTTCCACCACAAGCTTCATTTCCCGGTCGAAAGACTTAGGCAGCGACAGCTTGTTGTCGTAGTAGATTCGGCAGACTTCGGTTGAAATCGTAAATCCCGGTGGAACCGGAATACCGAGATTGATCATCTCCGCCAGACCCGCGCCCTTGCCTCCAAGGATGTCTTTCATCGTGCCGGAGCCCTCGGCCTTACCACCTCCAAAATAGTAGAAGTACTTGCCACCGGTGGAAGGGATCGGCTTCTTCGTCTCCACGAGCAGTTCTTTGAGTTGAACCCCAATCTTGCGAGGCTTCATCGCTTTCGGCGCAACCGCTTTGGACTTACCGGTCGCCTTTCGCGCTTTCTTGACCGTTACCTTTTTCTGTGCCATTGTCTATATCCAGTCTCGTCTGATAATTTGTTTCTTACTCACTTGTTACGACAAATTGCTCCAAAATAAAAGCGCCGCAGCGATTCTACACCCAGAACCGAGCTGCAGCACCAGAAATTTGTCAGTGGCGATTCCACGATCACATGGTGAACATCTTCTCGCCGGCGATGATTTTTTGCAGCATTTTCA
>CAIYYT010000125.1 GCA_903930455.1 uncultured bacterium
ATATCAGTGATGTGGTCTACCTGATTGCCTACATCTTTTCCGGAGGTACAGCTCCCGGTTCGACTTGCGACTGCAAGAACTACTGACAGACTCACATCACACGGAATTGATTGATCGAGTACTTCGACGGGAGATGTAGCGCATCTCCCGTCGAGCATAAGAAGCTGAGATTGAGTGTGTTTTTGAATTAGCCCCAAAATAATTTAGCAGAGGCGTTGTCGCCTCTGCTAAGTGGATACTAAGGTAAGACACTACTGGCCAAGATGTAACACATAGAAGCAAAACCCTTGCCATGATTCACCAAAGCGAACTGCTTGTGTCACAACGCGCTGATTCTGTCAATAGACGCCACCCTCGACGAGGGTGTAAGCCGTTTCGACACTTTTATGGGAAGGTTCCGCATTGTCTTCTGGTAAATGATTGATGAGTATTGTGTTAACAACGCCGACCAGTCCGTCAGGTTTTAGAACACTAAAGATTGATTTTTGGATGCTTCGCGGTTGTTGCATCGCATGCGTGCGAGATTCTTTGCCGCGCTCAGAATGACGAACCACAAGACTCTGTCGGCAGTTTCTTCGGTTTGGGTCCACCAAAAGCGGTTTCCACGACATTCCAAAACCATTACTATGCTAGGCATGGATTCGGAATTGCGGCTCGAAAAGATTCACTCAGTCACTGAAATCACAGGGGAGATCAAGGCTACGCTGGAGGCCGAATACCAGTCAATTTGGGTGGAAGGGGAAATCTCCAATTACCTGCATCATACTTCGGGGCATCGCTATTTCACTCTGAAGGACGCGGGAGCGCAAATCAAAGCCGTGATCTGGCGGTTCAGCGCACAAGGACTGCAATTTGAACCGAAAGACGGGCTGAAAGTTCGAGTATTTGGTGACATCACACTTTATGAGAAGGGTGGATACTACCAGATTCGGGTAACCCGCATCCTGCCGGTAGGAAAGGGGAGTCTAGAGGAGCAATTCCAGAGACTCAAGGAGAAGTTGGCGTTGGAAGGTTTGTTTTCCGAGGATCACAAGCAGCCAATCCCCGCATATCCAAGCGCAATCGGTATTATTTCGTCACCTACCGGAGCCGCTATCCGAGACATCATCAATATCTGTCGCCGTCGCGCCCCGGCTGTGCGATTGATTCTGCGCCCTGCTCGGGTGCAGGGGGAGGGCGCCGCCCAGGATATTGCCAACGCCATAGAAGAATTCAATCAGTGGGGGGAGGTTGATGTGCTGATTGTTGGGCGTGGTGGTGGATCACTGGAGGATCTCTGGGCTTTCAACGAAGAGATTGTGGCGCGGGCGATTTATCAGTCGCGGATCCCGATCATATCAGCCGTGGGGCATGAAATTGATTTTTCGATCGCTGACTTTGTCGCCGATCTGCGGGCGGCGACCCCATCCGCAGCGGCGGAACTGGCGACCTATGATGCTCAGGCAGCCATTACTTTCATCGGCGATTCTCGCACCCGATTGGCGCGGGCACTGACGCATAACGTTGAGTTGCGTCGGCAGCTACTTGATCGGCTGACTAACGCGCGAGTGTTTTTGTCGCCGGCTGCCCTGTTGGAGCGGCCATCCCAAAGACTGGACGATAACATTACCCGGATGAAGAACATTGCTGAGTTGCTGCTCCTAAAAAATCGTGGCGCCTTGACTTTACTGGAACACAAACTTGGTACTCTGTCCCCCGATAATGTCCTCAAACGTGGTTATGCTGTCGTGCAGCGTCAAAAGGGACTCGCTATTGTCAGACAAGCCGCCGAATTGTCGAGCGGAGATCGAGTAGATATCAAGTTCGCTGACGGCTCAAAACCGGCAACAATCGAGTGAGGAAAGGGTGGAAGTGATTGCTGGAAGGACAAAAATCAACTATTATGCTATGTCCGTGAGTAGCCTATTGATAATGAGGTAGATTTGCCCGAGAAGCAGGATACTTTTGAAAAGGACCTCAAGCAGCTTGAGGATGTGGTCGCGAGATTGGAGCAAGGTGACTTGCCATTAGATGAGGCGATGAAGCTTTTCCAGGACGGCATGCGCTTATCCAGACTATGTTCCCAGCGGCTGTCAACCGTCGAACAGGAGATCAAGAAGCTCGTTGCCGAAGGCGACAAGCTCAAGTTGGAAACATTCGAGCCGGATAACAATGCCTGAAACCGCTAGAAAGACGCTCGCCGCTTTTGCGCGGTTGCGCGAGCAGATTGATGTTGCGCTGGAGGCAGTGCTTCCGCCCGCTGATTTGGAGCCGACGGAACTGCATCGGGCTATGCGCTATTCGGTTCTGGCGGGAGGTAAGCGAATTCGACCGATCCTCGCCGTTACATCTTATCATTCCTCAGGCGGGAGGTCCGACAAGATCTTTCGGTACGCGTCTGCGCTTGAGCTGTTGCATACGTACTCGCTGATCCATGATGATCTGCCTTGTATGGATGATGACGATTTCCGTCGCGGAAAGCCTACTCTACACAAGCAATTCTCCGAATACATTGCGGTACTGGCGGGAGACGCGCTGCACGCACTGGCGTTCGAAGTGTTGGCGGAGTCGGGCAACTGTGATGTCGTGCTGGAAGTGAGTCGGGCTATCGGGACTGTGGGGATGATCGGGGGCCAGGTCAGGGATGTACAAGCCGAGGGACTTGAGGTTACGCTTGCGGATGTCGAGAACATCCATCGCCGCAAGACGGCGGCCTTGATAACCGCTTCTGTCAAAATCGGCGCCTTGCTGGCAAATGCGCCCAAACCGCAGGTCAGGATGCTGGAACAGTTTGGCGAGAGATTGGGCTTGGCATTTCAGATTGTCGATGATATCCTGGATGTCGAAGGGGATTTCGAAACACTCGGCAAGAGTGTTGGTTCGGATGATCGACTGGCAAAGGCAACATATCCGAAAGTGATAGGACTGGAAGCCTCGAAAAAAATCGCCGCCGATCTGATCGCCGATGCAAAAGCCGCTCTGGAGCCGCTTTCTGATCGGGAAGTGTTCTGGCAGTTGGCGGACTATATTTTGGCGCGTCAAACATAATGAACCGGTTTGCCGGTTCTGAGTATCATAGACAGATGACAGACTTTCTTAAGAATCTAAAATCACCGGCTGATCTCAAGAAACTCCCTCCGGAGTCGCTCCCCGGTCTGGCGGCGGAAATCCGCGAAGCGCTCGTAGGAGTGCTATCTGAAGTCGGCGGGCACCTGGGCGGCAATCTGGGAGTGGTGGAGCTCACCATCGCACTGCACTATGTTTACAATAGTCCAGTCGACAAGATGATCTGGGACACCGGCCACCAAAGCTACGTCCACAAGATGTTGACCGGTCGTCACGATCGTATGGGCACAATACGCCAACGCGGAGGACTTGCCGGATTCGCCAAGATCACCGAATCCGAGCATGACATCTATGGCGCCGGTCATGCATCGACATCAATCTCGGCGGCATACGGTCTGGCCGTCAGCCGGGATCTCGCCGGCGAAAGGAATCACGTCATTGCGATTATCGGCGACGGCGCGCTTACCGGAGGGTTGGCATTTGAGGGGCTCAACAATCTTGGCAATTCCAAACGCAATATGCTGGTTGTTCTCAACGACAACTCAATGTCGATCGATAAGAACGTCGGCGCGCTCTCCGAATATCTGACCGAGTTGCTAACGGATCAAACCTACAACAAGCTTAAGGCGACGATTTGGGATATGACCGGCAAGCTGCGGCACGGTTCGATGATTCGAGACATCGTTGGTAAAGTAGATGAGTCTATTAAGAGCATGCTGGTGCCGGGTGTTATTTTCGAGAAGCTCGGTCTGCGATACTTTGGACCGGTCGACGGGCACGATGTGATGGCTCTGGTGAAGACCCTCGACCACATGAAGGCCTTACAGGGTCCACTGCTTCTGCATATTCGGACTAAGAAGGGGAAAGGCTACAAACCCGCCGAGGATGATGCCTGCTGTCTCCATGGCGTTAGTAAGTTCGACAAGGTTACCGGCAAGTCGGAGAGTTCCGGCGGTGTCAGCTACACGTCCGTTTTTGGTACCACGATGATCGAGTTGGCAGAGAAGGACAGTGATCTGGCAGTTATTACCGCCGCAATGCCGACAGGGACAGGCCTGTCCGAGTATGCCAAGAAGTATCCTGCTCGTTTCTTCGATGTCGGTATCGCCGAGCAACATGCGGCGGTTTTTGCGGCTGGGCTTTCGCGGGGAGGCAAAAAGCCGGTTTTTGCAGTTTACTCGACTTTTTGCCAGCGCGCATACGACCCCATCGTTCACGATATAGCTCTACAGAATTTGCCGGTGGTGCTTGCGCTTGACCGCGCCGGTTTGGTTGGCAATGATGGTCCAACGCACCACGGTTGTTTTGATCTGTCGTATCTGCGACCGATTCCGAAAATGGTGATCTGCGCTCCCAAGGATGGCACTGAGCTAAAACAGCTTTTGCAGCTTGCCATCGAAAGGTTCGACGCACCGATAGCGATTCGTTGGCCGCGCGCCGACATCCCCGAAGGGCATCTGCAGGAACGCCCAATGCTGGAATGGGGCTCTTGGGAATGTTTACAGGAAGGCAATGATGGTGTAATTCTAGCCGTTGGCACGATGGTCGACCAGTCGCTTAAGGCGGCCGTATTGCTTGAAGATGAAGGAATACATGTCACAGTGATCAATTGCCGATTCGTCAAGCCCTTCGACCTTAAGATGCTCGAGAATCTGGCGGAGAAGCACACCAAGTTTATCACCGTCGAGGAAGGCGCGCTTGTGGGCGGATTTGGCTCCGGGGTCAATGACTGGCTTACCGACACCGCACGGAGCCATATCCGGTTGCACCGGTTGGGCATTCCCGACCAGTTTATCGAACACGGCAATCGCTCGGAGTTGCTTAAGATGATCTCTCTGCATCCCGAGGGAATAGCCGGCGCCGTTGCAGGTTTTATCAAGACCGAAGGCAAGCATTCGCTCAAGATAAAGACTGACTCTCAGGCGATTCCAGTCGCAAACAGGACGGAGCAGGTGAGAACGGTTGCGAAGGACAAAACCTGATGCGCTTTGGTATTGTCGCTAATCGCAAACGATCGGGGGCAGCGAAAGTCATCCGCCGTCTACTCGCGTGGACGCAACAGAATGGCCATGACTATCGCGTTTGTGAAGAGCTGAAAGACTTCGTCGATACCCCCGAGTTAATATGCAAGGGGGAAGAGCTGGCCAAGTTTTGCGACTACGTCATTTCGATGGGGGGGGATGGCACATTGCTTGCGGCGGCCCGCGCCATCGGGGCAAGTGGTATCCCGGTACTCGGTATCAATCTCGGCTCGCTCGGATTTCTCACTCAGGTTGCTGCTGAGGATATGGAGCGCAGTCTGCAAGCCCTCGTGAATGGCGAACACCATATCGAACCCCGCATGCTATTGACGGTGGCAGTGGATAGTCGCGAAGACGCCAAGGAGGGAGTCGCGCTGAATGACGTTGTAGTCGATCGCGGGAACGTGGCGCGCTTGATTCAACTCGACCTTTCCGTAAATGAAGAATTTATCTGTACCTATCGCGCTGATGGTCTGATTATTTCCACACCGACCGGCTCAACCGCATACAACGCCGCTGTTGGCGGCCCGATCGTCAATCCCAAGATGAATGCCATTATTGCCTCGCCGATGGCGCCACAATCGCTGGCGGCGCGTTCGCTGCTGTTTGATGGCGACGATAAGATCAAAATTAAAGTCACCTCCGGACATCATTCGGCGTTGATGACCCTTGATGGTCAGGTATCAATTCCTCTGAAGAATGGCGAAGAAGTGGCGATCAAACGAGCCGCTTACACGACGAATCTGGTCACGTTTCCGCAACATTCATTTTATGCCATTCTTCGTAACAAGCTTCATTGGGCGGTTTTGCCCGTCACTCAAAACGAATAATCGAACTGTTGAACAACTTCGGAGTTGTCATTGCGAGGAGTCAGGGTGGGTGTGAGAGGAGAGGGGCAATGACGACGAAGCAATCTGCGCGCCCGCATCAGTAGAGCGAAAATCGAGATTGCTTCGTCGTGCTCCACACCCCGCATCACCTCTCCGCACTCCTCGCAATGACAGGGCTGGGCTTCTTCAGCAGTTCCATAATTCAGCGGATTTGGACATCGCCCGTAAGTTACTTGGAGGTTTCGTTGGTCGGCAGGCTGACGGAGGTTCCTTTTCTTGCGCAATCAAAGCATGTTGATTAGGTTGATTGCGTAGGATCGAACCAGAAGACGCACAGTCGAGGTAGTCATACAAGCTATGCGACAATCGTCAATGATGAAGAATCTCGTCATCTGCGTGCTGCTGTACGTGGTCTCGCTTGCCGCTGCCGATGAAGCGTATCATCCCAACCGGCTGATTGTGCGCTTCAGGTCGCAGCCGGCGACGGCAAGTCTGGCAGCAAGCGCGCAGGATGTTGGTGCTGCCGAAGTGTGTCCATTGCTTCATCGTCTGTCCGGCAAGAGTGAGGCAGCTTTCGCGGCAACGACATATCTCTATGTGTTCTCCGATTCTACCAAGCGTCTTGCGGCCGAAAGCACTCTGTCTCGCCAATCTTACATCAAGTCAGTCGAACGTGACTATAGGATCGAGCTGTTTTATGATCCGCTGTTCGAGAACCAGTGGAGTTTGAGCAATCAGGGGCAGCGCTACCTTGGTATCATCCGTACCGAAGGTAATCAGAATGACACGTTGACATACAAGACCGGGAGCATTGAGGCAGACATCAAATGGGTGTCCGCACAGGCTGCCAGTACCGGTCGGCACAAGACCCGCGTTGGCGTGATTGATACGGGCGTTGATTACAAGCACCCTGATCTGGCGAATCACATCTGGCACAACAGCGGAGAGATACCGTTCAACGGTATTGATGACGATTTCAACGGCTATGCCGACGATTACTATGGCTACGATTTCTCCGGCGATGAGCAGACTGGATTCACCGTCTCCCCAGATCCAGATCCGATGGATCAGATCGGTCATGGCACACACTGCGCCGGAATCATCGGCGCCGAAGGGGGTAACGGAATCGGTATCGAGGGGATTGCACAGAATGTCGAGATCATGTGCCTCAAGATGTTCCCCAACGCCTTTATCTCGGCGATGACCGAGGCCATTGTTTATGCCGTAGACAATGGCGCCGAAGTGATCAACGCTTCCTGGGGTTCACCATATTATTCATCGATCATGGATGACGCCGTTAAGTATGCAGTTGCCCACGGCGTTCTTTTCGTGGCAGCCGCAGGAAACTCCGGAGCATCGACACCTTATTATCCGGCGAAGTTCGGCGAGGTTTTGACGGTTGCCGCCAGCGACTCGCGTGATCGCGTAACCGCTTTTTCGACCTTCGGCAACTGGGTTGACTTGGCCGCCCCCGGACTGGACATTCTGTCACTGCGGGCAGCAGGCACCGATATGTACGCAGAGTCCGGTGAGCCGGGCGTGCGCATTATTGATAGTCTCTACTACCTCGCAGATGGCACGAGTATGGCGACGCCGGCTGTTGTCGGTGCGGCGGCTTTCCTGCTTTCGGCATCACCCGGGCTGAGCGCTGACAGCGTCAAGCAGTTACTCTGCAATACAGCCGATGACATCGCCGATCCCAACGGTGATATTCGACATGGGTTTAACGTCTATTCCGGGCACGGACGGGTCAATCTCGGTCGCGCCGTGCAATCTCTGGCTGATGAATTTGCCGAATTGGAGGCACCCCAGTTCAATACTCTACAAAATGGGATGATCACTTTCATCGGGTCAGTTTACTCGGCTACGGGCGGAACCTTCATACTGGAGGCGAAACCGCCATCAGCAAATCTCTGGATTTTGATCGCCTCGGGAAGTGCCGACAAACTGCGCGATACTCTAGCCGTTTGGAATAGCTCCGAATATGACGGCAGAACCGAGATCAGGCTCACTATCGGACACAATGTTGTCTGCACGTCGTATCTTCGGCTGGTCAACAACCAACAAATCGAAATTGTCTCACCGGCGAACGGCGACACGGTCAGTTCCTATGCCGAAATCATCGGCTCGGCATCGCTGCCCGGGTTTCAGTCGTACGAGGTCTCTTACTATGCTGACGCCAACCCCAAAGAGAAGAACCTGATTGCTTACTCTAACGAGATAGTCTATCGGTCACGGTTGGCGGAATGGACGGTCGGTGCTTTGCATCCCGGTTCCGGAGTGCTCAAGCTCACAGTATCTTCCGAAAACGATGTCTTTGAGACTTCGAAGCGGATACGTATCGCCAGCCTCATCGCCGATGGCTACCCGAAAGTGACGCCGTCGCGACCGCACAATGCCACGGCGGTCGGGAATGTTGATGGTGATCCGGCTCCCGAACTCGTTACCGGGTCAGCGGCAAGGATTATTGTCAACCACTTCGCAGAAGGACGACTGGAATCATATTCTCCGTCCATCGGCACATCGTGTCAGTCGGCGCCGGCGCTCTGGGATTTCAACAACGACGGCAAAGATGAGATTGTGATGGTAACTGACTCCGGCGTGGCGATCATCGACGGCGAAGGAAATGCCTTGCCGGGCTGGCCCAAGCATATTGTAACTGGTTGGCAATATGATGCCTACCCAACGCCACTGATCACCGATCTGGACGGCGACAGTTCTATGGAAGTGCTACTTGTCAATTCCGGCGGAGAAATCTGGTGCTGGCGTTCGGATGGCAGCGGCTATTTCCACTCCAATGGCGGGCTCTTTGCTTTGATTTCGACTACAGGCGAGGAACGCACTTTTGCTGGTGCGCTGGTTCCGTTCATCTTTGCCTCCGATTTCAACGACGACGGTTATCAGGACGTCGGAGTGCTCTATTCCTCAATTGGCAGAAGCGGTCTATACATGTTTTCGGGCAAGAACGGCCGCCCGCTCTATCCTGAGAAAGGCGCCCGCGTACTCGAAACCGAGCGGCTTTTCGGAGGCGTGCTCGCGGACTTCGACCGTGACGGCCATGCTGAGATTGCGTTCGTTCATCGCTATGGTGGCAGTCTGACCCAGATCGGTGTCAGTATTGTCAGGGCCGATGGTTCGTACTTGCCCGGCTGGCCCAAGTGTTTTGTGGACAAGGTTCAATTTCTATCACCGTATCCGGCGGCAGCCGATCTTGACCGTGATTCGCTGCCGGAGTTGATCTGTGTATTCAGCGCTTTAGACGGTGGCGAACTGTATGTTTGGCATGGTGACGGTACTGCGTTTGCGAACAACACGTTGGGCCGCAATGATGGCTTTCTCGCCGGTACCACCAACTCATTGTCGAACCCGCTCGTGCTTGATGTGGACAACGATGGCCAGTACGAAATCGTTTCGCGCGCCGGCGCGACCCTAATGGGGAAACCTGAACGCATATTTGCCTGGGAACTGGATGGCACTGTCACTAGAGGATGGCCGATCTATACTTATGCCGACCCTTCCGATGTCATCTATTCTCTGTTTACTCCCGCAGTCGGTGATTTCGACGCCGACGGTTTGTTGGAACTGTACATGCCTTCCAATGACCAGCAGCTCTACTGTTGGGACTTGCCGACTGTCGCCTCTGACAGTGCCGTGGTATGGGGCAGTTTCCTGCACGACAAGCGCCATTCGGGGACGCTCCCGTTTGTGTGTCCGGAGGTCCAACCACGGCCTCGGCCGCCTGTACCATCAGGATATCTCCTTGCCCAAAATTATCCCAATCCGTTTAATCAGAACACGGTGATAGAAGTTGACTTACCTCAGACTGGCGATCTCGCTCTCGATGTCTTTAACATCCTCGGTCAGCGCGTCGCCACAGTCTTCCACGGAGCTCTTGATGCCGGGTTCTATCGCTTTGACTGGAACGGATCCGACTATGATGGCCATGCTCTGGCATCAGGGATCTATTTCTACCGACTCCGGATCGGAAGCCACACGGAAACACGCAAGATGGTGCTGCTAAAATGATTCCGTCTACGCGACACATCGCACACGCCATTGTGAAGAGCTTGCAGCGAATTAGGCTCACAGAGAGCGCAATCTTCGTTCTGATCCACGTGGTTGGCCTTGCCGCGACATCTTCAGCGGTTTTTGCGGATGTAACTCCAGATCATTTTGAGCAGTTGGGCGCCCTGCCTCTGGCTGGGGTCAAGTCATTTGATGTCGAAGGCACAACACTTAGTCTACTTTTTGACCAGACCGTGGCGCTTTCGAATACCGCACTTGCAGGCACGCGAGTGTCGGTGCGTTCTCTAACGCCTTTGCGGGAATCGTACGACGACTGCACGCTGCATGACGGCCGACTCATCCTCTATTCGCGCAGCGGTGCACTCGGCTTGGTTCGAGTCGATGCCGACACGTTGGTTGTTGTCAGCGAGCAGACACGTGGCGATTCGATATTTTCGGTTGCGATCGGAGGCAACTATCTCTATTTGGCGCAAGGCTTCGACGGCATCAAGATTGTTGACATCGGCGACCTGCGAGTCTTGCGCACCGTCGGAAAGGCAGACCACGGCGGTTACTATTCTCAGCTTGCAGTTCGCGATACCTTGTTGCTGGCTGTTGACCGACTCAACGGGGTAGATGTTTTTCGCATCCGTGACAGCGCGTTGGTTTATCTCCGCACACTTTTGACGGACTGGCCGGTCATTGATTTCACCTTTAATGGCGGCACGATCCTCATGTGCTATGGCAACAAGATAGTCAACAGGCGACAACTCGATGGTAGTCAAGGCGTGTGGGACATAAATCTGGAGTTCGATCGGCGCGTGTTCCATCTCGAAGACTTCGGTGGGTGCGTTATCATCGGCTTCGACAACGGCATGCTGCAGAGTTATCACCCTCGCGCTGAAGAAGCCCTTGGTTCTTCCCAGCTCGCATATCCTGCCAAGAAAGTGCGGAGTGCCCCGAATGACTCCCAGCAACGACTCTGCTATGTCCTAGACGAAACGGGAAATCTGACCGGACTCCTCGGAGAGGAATTGTCGCCAGCAAAGGAACTCGATCTCACCGATCTGCCTTTAGCGATGGTTGCCACCGATAGAGGGCTCGTGATCTCCCGCGCCGGTAGGGGATTGTCTCTGCTGAACTTCGAAGACGGTGCGGTGACCGAGGAGTTGATCTTCGAGACCGGACTAGGATTCTCCTCGCTTTGCTATCAAGATTCGCTGCTTTTCGGCGGTGTCGCGAATTCTGATTCTGTGATGGTCTTCAACTTGTCAGACAGAGCCGTCGATCCGTTGATGGTAGTCGACATGGGAGCGACAGCAAAACAGCTTTACGTTCGTCAGAGCGGAACAGACAGCTATGATCTCATGGCTATCAGTCCGGATGGCGCTCGCGCGGTAAGCATCAATGTTAAACAACGCCGCACCGATGCGCTCTGGCAGACGCTGTCGCGTTTTCTGGTAAACAACGGATATTGTGACGGAAGCTCGCTAATCTTGTCTTCCGAGACTGGCGATATCGACTACTACTGCCATGATTGTGGTTCTCCCCAACCGGTACTCCGTGGCAGCACAACAATTTCCTCCTCGCCGCGCTCGTTGCTTATGATCGATAGTCGCTTTCTGGTCGTCGGTTCGGAGTCTGGCGCAAGTCTGTTCAGTTACTCACAATCCCATGAGCGTTTTGACCAGATGGGAGATCTGTTGCCTATCAGTTCCGTCTCTCAATTCCTTTTTGACCCGGGTACGCAGTTGCTGGTAGTGGCGAATGGAGAGGATGGTATTCGCTATGTGGATCTCACCGATCCGTACCACCCAAGCGCCGTCTTCCCGATTCGCGGTTCCGGCAAAGCCACTGCCATTTCTTTGTGGAGCGACCGACTCTATGCGCTCGAATCCGATGCTATCAGGTGTTACTGCTCGGTGTCGGAAGGACTGCAAAGCTCATCAGGCAGTGCCTTTGTTTCGGAACCTTTCCCTAATCCTTTCAACTCCGGCACTGTGATTGAGGTCAAATCTTCCGGCGCGATCAAAATCTCTTTTCAGATACTTGACGTCCTGGGGCGTGTAGTTCGTAGCGGAGAACTTGACGGCGGCGCGTTCGGCAGTCGGATTGCCTGGGATGGAACCGATTCCGGCAACCGCCCGGTCGCTTCGGGAGTCTATTTCCTGCGTCTGGTGGCTGATAAGTCGGTCAGTGTTCGTAAGATGTTGCTAATCAAATAGCCCGTCTATTTAATTGCTTGACTCTTAGTTTGATAATCATATAATTCCAGCAAATTGACGGGTGAGGAACACGAATGAAACTAATCAGATTGCTATCGGCGACATCAATCATCGGAGTGTTTTTGTTTTCAATGGCATCGCTTTCGGCGGCCGATAAATCGCCTGAAGTGGGCTACATCAAAGACGGCATTTATCACGATGCCCGTTTCGGTTTTTCCGTCAAAATTCCGGTCGAATGGCGCGAAGCCAAGCTCCGCAAAGAGCCCACACCGGAGAGACTGCTGTTGGTGCAGAAAAAACCGAGAGTTCCGCTTCGGTTGCAGAATAGCCCGGAATCGGCGGTCAAACCATCGGTCCTGATCTTCGCTGATTCTACTGCGATGTCGCCACAGGCGTTTTTCGCTTTTTTGCGCGCCGACACCGGCAAAACTGAGTTCAAGAGCCGTATTCTTTCCAAGTCCGTTTTTCTGGATCAGGGAACAACAAGTGAAATCCAGATATTGCAGAAGACTACCGCGAAGATCTTGGGTCAGGATGCTATCAAGCTGGGAGCGCGGTTGGAGTATACCGTGCGCGTGGAGAGTCCCGGTACGTCGGCGATGATTCAGGTAAACGGTTTCCGAGCGGGCTACATCTATATCGTCCCGTTTTCTGGTTGGCTAATGTATATCGAGCTAGCATGCGAGAATGAATATCTGGAATCTCTGCAACCTGACTTCAATACGATGATCAATTCGCTGACTCTTGAAAGCGCAGGGAAATAGAGACCATGCGCGGCAGAATTAGGACTACAACGGCAGCGAACATAGGTTCCGATTGCAAGGAGGCTAGCCATGTGGGCGGTTAGAATGCTTCTGATCATCATTTTCATTATCGTCTCGATCGCCTTTTTCATCGCCAATGCCGGCGAACGGGTCGATGTCAACATCCTGCAAACACGTTATGTCGATGTGCCCTTGATGATCGTGCTGCTTATTGCATTTGGCATCGGGATGGTGGCGAGCTTCTTAATTGCCGTGACCTATTTCTTCCGTATTTCATCCGAAGCCTCGGCTAACAAGCGCATGATTAAGCGTCTGCAGGCAGAAATCACCGCTCTACGTAACCGTCAGATAGATCAGATCGATTCGGTGTAGCTATGTTTGAATTGAGCATGTATTACTATATCGCCGGCTGCTGCGTCATTTTACTGCTGGCGATCCTTGTCAGTTTCCAGGTTCGACGGCGCAAACGCGAACGGCAGCAGGACCGCACTCTTTATATCAGCGCCTTGCAAGCGCTCTTGGAAGGGGACGAGGTTGGTGCTTTCTATAAGTTGAAAGAGACCGTGGCTCAGGATACGGAAAACATCGACGCCTATTTGCGGCTGGGCAAAATATTGGCCAACCGTGGCAAGATTAAGCATGCGATTCAAGTACACAACGAGCTTCTTCTCCGCTCGAATCTGTCACCGTTTCAAAAGAAGGCTATCAACCGTTACTTGATTGACGATTACGTTCTCGACAACCAGACCGGCAAGGCGATCAATTTGCTGCAATCGGAGTTTGAGCGTGATCCGAGTGACGTTCAAACCGGTGTCCGGTTATTGGAACTGCTCGGCAAAGAGAACAAGTGGGAAGAGGCCGAGGAAATTTCCGAGAAACTCTACAAACGGGACCGCGAGCGTTTCGCCACTGTGGTCGCGGATGTGAAGATCAGAGTCGGCGATCTCGCCGAGGAAGGTGGCAAGGGTCGCAGAGCGCGGACGCTTTATAAGACCGCCTTTCATCTTGACCGGACCAGAATCGACACTTGGATCAAGGTGGGTGATTCCTATGTCACCGAGAACCGGCTGGAGGACGCTATCCGCAGTTGGATGCATATTGTCGACTCGGCTCCAAGGGAAGCGCATCTCGTTTTCGATCGGCTCAAGCGGGCGCTGTTTGAGGTTGGCCAATTCAACCAGATGGCCGGTATTTTCGAGAGAATACTGGAACAAGATCCGGGTAATCCGTATGCGGCGGTCTCACTGGCTGAACTGTATGAGAAGAAAGGCAACCTGTCGCAGGCGGAGGAGTACTACCGTCAGGCGGTCGACAGTAATCCGCAGTTTGCTCAGGCTCGTCTCGGGCTGGCAAGGCTGTATCGCGAACGGGGAAGAATTGATGAAGCCCTCAAAATTCTGGAGAAACTGTTCGTGCAGCAACAACAGCAACAAGGGGCGGTCAGGCAGCAGACTTAGATCCGCATCGTCCTTGCCATTGAGCGCGCCGACCAGCCCGCTTTGTCGCACTAGAACCAGTCACACCATCACCGCTGTAGTAAATGACTGACAAACAAACTCCGCTTCTGGAGCAGTACTTCCGCATTAAGAGTCAACATCCGGATAAGATTCTCTTCTTCCGCATGGGGGACTTCTATGAGATGTTTGGTGAGGATGCGGAAATCGCCGCGCCAATTCTGGGGATCGCACTAACTTCACGCGCACACGGGAAGACCACGCGCATGCCATTGGCCGGAGTGCCGTATCATGCCGCCGAGAAATACCTGTCGCAGCTAATCAAGGCTGGTCTCAAAGTCGCTATCTGCGAACAGACGGAAGATCCCAAATTGGCCAAAGGGTTGGTCAGACGGGAAGTGATCGAGATCATAACGCCGGGCACCGTGACCGTCGACAGCGCGCTGCCGCAGTCCGAAGAAAACATGGTTGTCGCGATCTTCGGCGATCCCAAAGGTGATCTGGGGATGGCAGCGGTAGAGATTACGACCGGTCGGGTTGTTGTCTATCAGGGTGACTGGGAATCGACCTTCGACAAGATCGAATCGCTAAGCCCGCACGAAGTCCTGATCGCCGACGGGAGTTCCAATCTGCTTACTCCGAGACTGGCGCGTCTGGCTGCTCAAATCACTCGCACCGAAGACTGGAAATTCCAGTTTGACGATGCTTCTCTGCGAATCAGGAAACATTATCAGGTTCATTCGTTGGAAGCATTCGAGTTGACATCGTTTCCACATGCGGTTTCAGCGTTGGGTGGGTTGCTGGCTTATATAGAGGAAATCAAGTTCGTGGTTCCTCAGCATCTGAACCCGCCACGACTAGCTGACGATGCGGATCAAGTTTATCTAGACGCCGCCACGATTCGCAATCTGGAAATCCTGCAGCCAAACACCGGTGACAGGAAGGAACACGCGCTCTTGGGACTCCTTGATTTCTGCCTTACCGCAGGTGGCAAGCGGTTGCTGGCGCGCTGGCTGACGGCGCCACTAAAGAACATCAAGCGAATCAATGAACGCCTGCAATCTGTCGAGCGGTTATTGCATGATGATAATCTGAGGCAACAACTCACAGACGTCTTCCGTGGATTCGCTGATTTGGAGCGGCTCTCCGGCAAGCTCGGTTACCGCAAAGCCAATCCACGGGATCTCATACAACTCAAAACAAGTCTGCGGCAACTTCCGACAATTGTGCAGTTACTTTCGGAAGCCAAGACCATACTCTTTGCAGACATCGCCGCCAAGTTCCCTGATCTCACCAGAGTCGCACAATTGATTGAGAGCGCGATCAAGGACGATCCTCCATATCTGATCAATGGCGGTTCTCTTATCAAGGACGGTTACGATGAGCAACTCGATCGACTCAAGGCGTCGATCAAGGATGCCGTCGACTATATCGCTGGCTTACAGGAGACGCTACGGCGCCAGACCGGAATCTCGTCGTTGAAAGTCGGTTACAACTCGGTCTTCGGCTACTACATCGAAGTCACCAAGCCGCATCTGGCGCTGACGCCGTCGAGTTTCGTCCGCAAACAGACGCTAGTCAACGCGGAACGCTTCATAACAACCGAACTCAAAGAGAGGGAAGAAGTGATTCTTGCGGCGGAAGAGAAAATCAATAAGCTCGAAGAAGAAGTCTTCCTGCGAGTGCGCGATCAGATCTCAGAGCATGTGGACGAAATCAATGCAACCGGGCAGGCAATCAGTGCTGTGGATGTGTTGCTGTCCTATGCCACGGCCGCGCGTCGCTACAACTATAGCAAACCCGAACTCAATGACTCTCTTCGCATCGAGATCACTGAGGGACGTCATCCGGTGATTGAACAGCTTTTGCCAAAGGGTGATTTTGTCGGAAACGACACCTGCCTCGATACCGCCGCCGAGCAAGTTCAACTGCTGACCGGACCAAACATGGCCGGCAAATCGACCTATCTGCGACAGGTCGGGCTGATTGTCATTATGGCGCAAGCCGGTTCGTTTGTACCAGCGGACAGGGCAGTCATCGGAATCGTCGATCGAGTGTTCACCCGCGTCGGGGCTTCTGATCGTCTGGCGCTCGGTGAATCGACGTTCCTGGTCGAGATGAACGAAACTTCGCGCATTCTGAGCAGTGCAACGCGGCAGAGTCTGATTCTGCTCGATGAGGTCGGGCGCGGGACATCAACGTACGACGGTTTGGCAATCGCTTGGGCGTTGTGTGAGATGCTGCACGAAGACCCGCACCTGCAATCCCGCACGATCTTCGCGACTCACTTCCACGAACTCACTGAACTGGCTTCTCTCTTTGAGCGTATCCGCAATTATCAAGTGCAGGTCAAACGTCACCGCGACAAGATCATCTTTCTGCGCAAGGTGGTTCCAGGTGGTTGTGACGACAGCTTTGGTATCGAAGTTGCCAAGCTTGCCGGTGTTCCCGACAAGTTGACCGGACGGGCGAAGGAAATACTCAAGGAACTGGAAGAGGGAAGCTTTGAGCCGCTGAAAGCTCGTTCGAAGAAGAACTTGATGCGCACCAACCAACTTGGCCTTTTTGGTGGGGAACCTTCGCCAACCGCCGAGCGTATGCGAGATATTGTTGTTGAGCAGCTCACGCCGATAGAAGCACTCAACTTGCTTGTGGAACTCAAGCAAATCGCGGACAAGGAAAATGGCGTCAAAGATTAGGCTGTTGCCGGATGTTCTGATTAACAAGATAGCAGCCGGTGAAGTGATTGAACGACCAGCCTCGGTCGTCAAGGAACTGGTCGAGAATGCGCTCGACGCCGGAGCCACCGCTGTGACCGTCAACATCTCCGAGGGTGGGTTGGCGCTGATTGAAGTCACCGACAACGGCAGCGGCATGACGCCGGACGATCTCAAACTCGCCATCTGCCGTCACGCCACCAGCAAAATCGAAAAACCGGAAGACCTCTTTAATATCCATTCGTTCGGTTTCCGAGGGGAGGCGTTGCCGTCGATTACTTCTGTGTCCCAGTGCACAGTAAAATCGCGAACACGCGGCGCGGCTAGCGGCTATCTGCTTGAGATTTCCGGCGGCGAATTGACTGAGGAATCAGAAACCGGCTGCGATTACGGCACATTCATCTCCGTCCGCAACTTGTTCTTTAACACACCGGCGCGCCGCAAGTTCTTGAGATCACCATCCTCGGAAGTGCGACGCGTAGTGGAGGTTGTCGAATCGCTGGCTGTCAGCAATCCGCAAACGGAGTTCGTGGTCGATTCCGACAACCAGCGGCTACTTGACTTAGGTTCCGCCACCGACAAGATAGAGCGAGCCAAGCAACTGTTTGGTATTTCTTTGGCGGGCAAGTTCGTGCGGGGTGAACGTAGCGGTGACGGATTGCACCTAGAAGTTTACCTATCCAAACCCGAAATCTGCCGACGCAATCGCTCGCGAGTAATGATCTTGGTCAACAACCGCCGCATCGAATCTAAAGCGCTGTTTGCCTCCCTAACTTCGGCCTACGGTGAATTCCTGACCCATGGCATGTACCCTCAAGGCGCAGTGTTCATTACGATCGAGCCGTCGCTGGTTGATGTCAATGTCCATCCGGCCAAATCGGAAGTGCGCTTTGCCGACGAACGGATCATTTTCCATACACTATATCATCTGGTCAGAGAGTCCCTGCTTGGCGGCAGTGCTCTGCCGGGAGCTTTTGGCCTCAGCCGGTCACACGGTTCCGACGGTCCAGCCCAGTCAGATCATCAGATCACTACCCGACAATCGGTCCGCGACTTCTTCGGACAATCGACTTCGGCGGCAGTTCAATCCGAGGAGTCGTTAGCGGCGATTTTCGGCGAACCTGCGGCGGATATTACAGACCGCACACATTCCCAGTTCGAAGAGGCAGTGACACATGGAACTGCTTCGCCAATGGAGGAAACGGGCTTGCCTTCAGTAGCTTACGTTACCAGCAAAGCGCTAGGAATCAGCGGGGAAGTCAGATTTCAGCAATTGGCTTTGATGTATGTCGTTGCGCTCACGGCGGACAGCGTCTTCATCATTGACCAGCACGCAGCCCACGAGCGAATCCTCTACGAAACGGCCATGAAATCGCTTGCGGCGCGCACGATTACCAGCCAGCAGTTGCTATTTCCGGTGCCGATCCACCTTGAACCGGATGATTTCTATACCTTCACTCAGGAGCAAGAGACCTTTGCGGCTCTTGGATTTTCACTGGAGAGTTTCGGCCCTCGTCAACTTCAGTTGATGGCGGCTCCAGCGATTTTGGCTGGGAAAAATCCAGAGATTCTATTTAGGGAGCTGCTGGATGATTTCGGCGGAATTACTGGTGACAGCCAGAAACGCTTCCAGAAAAAGGCAGCCTCCTTTGCTTGCCGAGGTGCGCTGATGGCTGGCGACCGGATGGACGAACCCGGCATGCGGGCGCTCTTCACGGGTCTGCTGGCAGCAGAGAATCCGTATGTCTGTCCCCACGGCAGACCGACCATGATTCGGCTTTCGAAGGATGAGCTTGATGTCCGCTTCGGCAGGATCTGATAGATTAATCATCCCGGCGCTGGTAGGTGCGACTGCCGTTGGCAAGACAGCAGTAGCATTGGAGTTGGCAGAGCAGCTTGACCTTGAAGTCATCTCCTGCGATTCACGCCAAATATATAAGTATCTTGACATTGGCACGGCCAAACCGACCCCGGAAGAACTCGGTGGTCAGCCGTATCATCTAATAGATTTCGTTGAACCCGATCGTTTATACTCAGCCGTTCGCTACAGAGACGCTGCAAGAGACACGATCGCCGACATTATTAGAAGAGGCAAAGTACCGCTTATTGCGGGGGGAGCTGGCCTATATCTTAAAGCATTAATTTCAGGTTTTTTCACAACTCCAGAGGTTGATGCGTCTTATAGAGAGGAGTTATCAAGGCTGAATCCAGCGGAATTGCACGCCCGGCTGGGGGAAGTTGACCCGGAGACGGCGGCGGAAGTACCTGTAGGCAATAAGGTTAGAATGATCAGAGCACTCGAGATTTTTCACGCGACCGGCAGACCGAAATCGGAACTAAAACAAACCGGGGCTTACCCGAGCAATAATTTCGAATTTCGGGTTTTCTGGCTAACCCTTGATCGCAAAAAACTTTATCAATTAATAAATCTGCGGGTCGATAAAATGTTTAGGGATGGGCTAATGAGCGAAGTTGAAACATTGGTTAATATGGGTTATCAAAATTCCCCGGTTCTGGCAAGTACGGTCGGATACAAAGAGGCGTTAGGGCATCTCAGCGGCCGCTTTGCGCTTGAGCAATGTCTAGAGTTGATTAAGCAGAAGACGCGCAACTATGCCAAGCGGCAGATTACCTGGTTTAAGAAGACGGATAATCAGGTTTTCGTCGATGGGGATAAGCCCGGTTGGAAGGATTTTCTTTTTGCCGAGATTCGCAAATTAAAACTTGACAGCAAATTGCTGTAAGTCATATCTTCCAACGGCTTACATGTTTTGGAGTCAGGGAGGAACCTGAGGATGACAAGATTTTTGCTGATTCTGACGATGGTGACGATGTTGGTGGCGGGATGTTCTTCAGTTGTCAGGGACAAATCCACTATGGGGGACTTACCAGCCAAGTCGGCGGCAACTGCTGAAGACGAGACTGCCTATAGCGGTGTCGACTCCTTGAAGGACGTGGCGGACGAAGAAGATCAGCAAGCTCAGCAGGTCATGGAAGAGATTCGTCTGGCAGAGGAATACTATGCTTACGGCGTACAGGCCAATGGCGCTGAACGCTGGCAAGAGGCTCAGTACAATTTTGAGAAAGCACTTTCGTTGCTGTCGGAACTCAATGTCGACAGGGAAGATAAGAGTGCGGCCGGCTATAGCTACGGCAAACTGATTGACGACATTCGCGCCGAATACAAGCTCACGTTGCTTTATCTCGCCACGATTCCGGGCGAAGCATCCAGTCAGGCTTTCGTCGACCGTTTTGGTGAAATCGACGACTTCGGCAAACTGAAGGACGAGAAAGTCATTACCACGGTAGACACTCATCAGGAATATGATATTCCAGTGGTTGTCAACGATCAGGTGGAAAACTGCATAGTCTATTTCCAGACGATAGCCCGTGATTTCTTTCAGGCGGCTCTGACTCGCAGTGGTCGCTATACTCCATTGATGATGAAAATACTTGAGGAGGAACGTGTTCCGCGCGATCTGGTCTATTTACCGATGATCGAATCGGGGTTCAAGACCAATGCCTATTCCTGGGCAAGCGCCGTCGGACCGTGGCAATTTATCAGCTCAACCGGTCGACGCTTTGGCATGGAACGCGATTGGTGGTTCGACGAGCGACGCGATTACGAGAAATCAACACGTGCCGCGGCGCGGTATCTCAAGTATCTCTATGAGCGATACGGGGATTGGTACTTGGCTTTGGCAGCCTATAACGCCGGCGAGGGCAAGGTTGACCAAGTTATCAAACGCGATGGAACCACAGATTACTGGCACATGTCGCATTTGAAGCGCGAGACCAGAGACTATGTACCGCTATTTCTTTCGGCAATGATTATAGCGAAGAATCCTGAGAAATATGGTTTTGTTCCGTTCTACGACGATCCATTGCAGTACGATATTGTCACTGTCGACAAGCCGCTTGATCTCTATGAGGTCGCCAGCGCTCTTGGCACAACCTATGATTATCTAAAGACGCTCAATCCGGAGCTTCTGCGGAAACTGACTCATCCGCATAAAGAAAGCTATGCTCTACGAATTCCCTCTAACCAGAAAGAGAAATTCTGGGCCTCTTACGATCAGTTTGCTTCGGCACGTTCCGCGACGCTGGTTCACCATACAATTGGTAAGGGTGAGACGATGTCGCTAATCGCCAAGCAATACAGCATCAGCACTCAGGCGCTGGCAGACGCAAACAACTTGAGCAAAAAGCAGCGACTGACGGAAGGCCGGACTCTACTGATTCCGGTGCCGCAATCGGCACAGGAGGATCGCCCGACCCAACAACTCAAACGTAGGAGTTACGATTCTCCTCATGCCACGGGAGAAGGATCGGATCTGTATGTGGTTCGTAAAGGGGACAGCATGGCGGATATCGCGTCTGCCAATGGCACTACCGTGAACCAGCTCCTAATGGTCAATGGACTGGACAAGTCGTCGCGGATCTATCCTGGGCAGGTGCTCAACGTCGGTGTCAAGCGGTTCTCCCAAAGTCGCCAGAATAGCAGCGCACCGCGTGCATCCAAATCACAGCACATCATGACCTACAAGGTTCGCGAGGGAGACTCGATGGACAAGTTGGCCAAGCAGTATGGCACGACTTCCGCGAATCTGGTGCTACTAAACGGCTTCGAGAGCAATCGTCGTCTTCGAGTGGGACAGTTGATCAATGTGCCGGCGCGCAGCAGCGCGGGCAGCAAAGCTAAGACGGCAGCCAGCATCCTTATGTATGTAGTGAAGGCTGGCGATACTCTGTGGGATATCGCGAGCGCATTTAGTTGTAGTGTCGAAGAGATTGTTAGACTTAATAACCTGACCTCACTGAAACTCAACGTTGGAGACCGATTAAAGATCGCCAAGAGTTAAGGGATTAACGTGGCACGGACGCGGGATATTGTCAT
>CAIYYT010000126.1 GCA_903930455.1 uncultured bacterium
ATAATCTTTTGGCCGTCTAAGCTGTCGCAGATAGGATGACCCAGAATGCCTCCCCAACCATGATATCCAGCGTCGACGGTTGCGTCAGTAACGCTGTCAATACGGATAACATCTGTCGGGGGGAAGTCACCTGTGTACCACCATACGTAGTGGCTTAAGTAGGCGATTTGACCGTTCGGGCTCGAAAGCACGTTGTCGGTGCAGGCCAGCCAGAAGAAGCCTATCGGTACAAACTGGCACTCATAGTTGCGATCGTCTGTAACCAAGAACTTCAGAATGGCCACAAGGCCGTGGTTATTGTCACCAATGGTGTACGCAATCGTCGGTGGGTGGTTGTAACCGTTGTTCATATCGGCGATCGCAACTATACGGACAAGCCCTGACGGACATGAACCGTTGCAGTTGCCCTGGGCGCCAAAACGATACGTGAAGTACTCCCACTGAGCAAGCTCCGTACCCGGAAGGACCTCAGAGAGGGCCAAAGCACTGGCGTCGTAACCAATCAAGAGATCGAGGCCGCCAAGCAAATTGCCGTCAGCTGCCACGAAGACGGAATCAAAGGCGTAGTGCCCTTGAATCACTTTGTGCAGCTTGCCGATAGTGGCAAGCATACCAACCACGTGGACGGTGAAATTGCAGGTATCCGCTTTGCAGCCGTCGAAAGCCTGGATAGAGACGGCGAATTCGCCGGAATACGCATTGTTGCCATACTGCGTCGGCCAGCTCCAAACACCAGTCGCATGATTAAGGTCGAAGGCACCGACAAAGGTTGGGCCATTGAAGCTAAGCAGCGTATACACAATGGCAACTGGACCCGCATCCGGATCGACAGCGGTTACAAAACCGTGCAGTGTTCCACCCCACATTACCGGGATGTCTGCATTCGGGTCCGGACACACGGTGAACACCGGAGCGTCGGCCTTTACGTTGAAATTAAAATGACATTGAGTAAACGCACCGAACTCATCGGTTACTTGCACCGTGACAGGGACCAGACCAGTCGCTTGGCCATCCGGAGGATCGTACGTAACGACCCCAGTGGCTGGAACGATAGTCGCTCCGGCAGGCACCGGGGCAACCAGCGAAAACACAAGAGCAGTGCACTTGTTCTGGTCGGTAGCGATGGGCTCGTACGTAGCAGTCGTGCATCCGAAGAGATCAATTGCCGCAGTCGGACAATTGGTAAATATCGGCGCATCATTTACAACAGTAATTGTGAATACACAATTAGCAGGTGACGCACCGAACTGATCGACCACTTTTACCGTGATGACCTTAGGACCCAATGCCGCTGGCACCGGGAGGGGATCAAACGTCAAGAGTCCACTGGCCGTGATAGTTGCTCCATCCGGCACGGGGGCAACGAGCGACCATACCAGAGTATTGGGAAGGCAAATATTAGGGTCGGTAGCGGTGAACTGGAGAGTGTATACACCGCAAGCGTCGAGATTAGAGTTAGCGGGGCAATTAGTAATTACCGGCGTATCATTTACAACAGTAACTGTGAATTGACAATTAGCAGTCGCACCTTGTTCGTCGGTAATTCTTACATTCATTACCTGAGGACCCAATGACGCGGGATCCGTCGGGGGATCATACGTAAAGGCTCCAGTGGCTGTGATAGCTGCTCCGGTAGGTATCGGGGCAACAAGCGACCATACTGGAGGAACGCACGGAACATCAGGGTCCGTAGCGGTGAACTGATACGGTTCGCCATTGTTGTAGGCAAGGCAAGCGTCCAGATTAGAGTTCTGCGGGCAATTAGAAATAATCGGGGCCGTATTGATAAGAGTATAGGTCCCGGGGGTGACAACAAGCGGCTCGAAACCCGCAGAGGTGTTGACAAACCCCGTCCACACAGACACCATCCCATCAGGATCGAGCACCCACTCGCCATCCCCAAGGGTGAAGGTACCAAGTCCGCAGGCGGTATTTACCGTAAATGTAAAATTATAGGTACCAATCGGCAGCATGATGACCAGCGGGTCGGGATCCCACCCGTAAAAACGGGTGAAGTCTGCCGATACGCCATCAACCTTAGACGTGACGTCAGCGATAGCACCCGGAATCGCAGGCAGCACACTAATGCCAGTGACAGTGCCAAAAGCGGTCCCGGTGAGGTTTGTCACCTTCGTTATAAGATCGAAGGAGGCAATCGGATTACCGGTCACTACTACTGTAGCCTCGATCGTCTCACCAATTCTATGATACGGTAGAGCCTTATTCACGTAAGTCACCGTAACAGCCGCGAAAATAGAGCTAAACGAGAACAGAAGCATTGTGAACGTCAGCAAATATAGTAACGAACGATCTTTTTGCTTCATTACAAGCTCCTTAGAGTTTCAAAATAGTTTCAAATCAAGTGAGTCATCTTCGAGTTTTCTTGCTAATCCACCCTCGCTTACGATCTCGAGAATGACTCGTTCAGTCTTGCACTTCACCAACCCCTCATAAGGAATGGCGATATGCCATTAACAAAACGAAATTTAGATTAAAGCTTTAAGTAAGGCTCGTGCTGACATAAGAAGGTATGCTTGCGCATCCGGTCAGTACTTGGCTCGCGTGAAGAAAAGAAAACTAAGAAATCTTGTACGACTTCAAAACCCTAGACAGCAACAATGTATAAAACGCCGGCAAAATGTCAAGAGTATTTTTGCAAATTCCCACGAATTTTTTTCGATCCGTCGGAAAGGGTTCCTGACGGCGCTGCAAAAGCCAGTGAGCGCCTGGCCTCCGTCCATGCCTGTCAGCACCGCGTCCTGGCAGAGGAGGATAGCTGGTGGGCACATGCACATGGCTATGCAGCACAAACGTCCAGGGTTGTGGTCTCGGCTGGATTTTCACCCATCAGACAATACACGCATAGCAATATAGCCATATCCGATAATGCATATTGTTCTGTGATAGCACAAAGAAAAGGCCCTGCATTGTGGAGGGCCTTTCGGAAATCTGACTAATCCTGTTGGTCGATCTACTGATTTGTCGCGAACGCGTCAAAGTGGATCTTGACCAGGTCGTTTAATTTCAGCAGAGCTTCCTGGGGAATGCGAATGCCAAAATCGGACAGACGGAAATTGAAGGTACCGACCATGTGCAGCAGATCACCCGGTAGACGGCCTTTGGTGATTTCGTTCTGCTCCAGCCGTGTCAGAAACAGATCCATGGCGACGTTAGCGGTTTTGCCACCCAGCGTAAGCTCGCCAACGCCGGTGACTTCGATGCGTTGCTCGTTGGTAACCACCGAACTTCTGCTTCTTTCAAAACTCGTCAGGCGGAAGCTCATATTGGTGGCGGCGCCGAAATCGAGGAACGTCCGGGAAAAAACGGTGCTGTTGCGGTCGGCAAAGCCGGTCGTCAGCTTGCTCAGGTCAACAGTCATTTCCAGCCGGGGCGCATCCTGAATAGAGTCAAGGTTCAGGTCGGTCATCAGCGTTAGTGACGAAGTAAGGGCAAATAGGGTTTCCAGTTGGCCGGATGACTCTAGGGTCACGAAATTTTGATTATTGTCGTCAGTGGCGCGGAACGTTCTGCGTCCGAGAGCGCTGGCGCCCTCACTGGTAGTGACAAGCGCCAAGAGAAGCGTGCTGACCATCACCGCCATCACCCAGATTCTCGTAAACTGTCTCATTCTCAAAATCCTCCAAAAATATCTCAGATCAATACTGCGCAGAATATAAGCCATCTTCGTCTGTCAGCGCAAGCGCTAAAGCCGGTCGCATGTTTTTTTTGCCTCCGACAGACGCCATAGTCGAGACGCGGAAAGCTCGATGCTGTTCAAAAGAGACATTCGGTGTTGTTAATGCATACATAGCAATATGGCTTAATGGGCATCATTGGCCAGCATGGCTGCGCCAATAAGACCGGCGTCGTTACCAAGCTGCGCAGTTTTGAGAACTACCTTCTGGCGGCAGGACGCGGAAGCGTATTTTTTGAGACCTTGCCGGATGGCTCGGAAGTAGACGGCGCCTCCGGCGGCAATTCCGCCTCCAATGACGATTACTTCAGGATTGAGTAGTTCGAGGGCCGAGCCGATGCCGCAGGCGAGATA
Source organism: uncultured bacterium (assembly GCA_903930455.1). Classification (GTDB taxonomy): domain Bacteria; phylum Zixibacteria; class MSB-5A5; order CAIYYT01; family CAIYYT01; genus CAIYYT01. Next base: position 4,049 of record CAIYYT010000126.1, read on the forward strand.
ATCGGCAGCGGTGGCGATTGCCTGTTTCGCCCTGATATCACCTTGCTTGGCGCGGTCGAAGATGAATTTGACACCGCCCGGTTCGGGTGTCTTGCGGCCATAATACTCGATGAAGGCGGAAGTAGCTGCTAATGCCTCGACACAACCGCGTTTGCCGCATTTGCACGGTTTGCCGTTTTTCTCGATAATCGTATGCCCAATTTCGGCTCCGGCAAAGCGGGCGCCTCGCCAGATCTGGTTGTTCAGAACAATCCCCGAACCGATGCCGGTACCAACCGTAATATAGAGCCCCGAGCCAAATCCTTTGCCAGAGCCAAAACGGTGCTCCGCCAGCGCCATGACATTGGCATCGTTATCGACAACTACTTTCAGGCCGGTTGCTTTGGCGAGCGCCTTACCAACCTCTGCGCCTTGCCAACCCGGAATATTCGGCGATCGACCAATGATCTCGCCAGTGGTGGCATTGACAATGCCGGGACTGCCTACACCGACGGCCTGCAGGCGCAATCCTCGCTCTTGAGCTATCTGGCGCAACAATTCCGTGACACGCGCAAATTCGCTGAGAATCGCGTGCCGTCCTTTTGGGGTGGGGACAGACGACTTGAAGACAACTTGAGCGAACATATCGACGAGGCCGAATTTGATGAATGTTCCCCCGAGGTCAATGCCGGCAAAGACTTTTTTCTTCATGAAGTCATTCTGTTGAAGCGGGAGCCGGATTTCAACAAAAACTGTGAAGACGCTAGCCTTCAAACGGGCGGCCGCGAAGGAAATCGGGGCGATAGTGATGTGGGCTAGTCAGCTCTTGCACCCAACCTCGATAAAATCCGAGGCGTTCGAATTCATGCAGTACTTCGTCATATTCCGTTTTCGTGACGGTTCTGCCGAGCGTGGGATGTGTGCTGACGCGATGGGTTGGGTAGTATTGTGACATCAACGAAACATGCACCGACGGTGAGAGTTCGTCGGCGATAAAGCGCAAAACGGCCTTGGAGTCTTCGACTTCTCCGGGCAGGACCAGATGCCTGATAATCATTCCCGATTCTATGGCGCCTTCATCGTCTATCCTGATGCTACTTCCTCTCTGGCGGAACATTTCACAAATGGCAGCGGTGGCATGCTCAACGTAGTTGGGTGTGTCGGAGTATTTCGCGGCCAGTTTGTTATCCATGTACTTCAGGTCCGGCAGATAGACCTGAATCGTGCCGTCAAGCTGTCGAATCGTCTCGACGCGGTCATATCCATTGGTGTTGAAAACGAATACCGGATCATGCCCACGTGCTTTGAGGGTATTGATGATGACCTTCATTTGCGGCACAAAATGTGAGGCGGACACGAATCCAACAAGTCGAATACCGGTGGCCAGAATCGCCTCGATTTGCTTAATGATGCCGATCAGGTCGTCCTGATCCCGCGCGACCGGGAGACGATTTTCGCTAATCTGGTAGTTCTGACAATAGGCGCACTGCATGTTGCAGTGGCTGAAGAACAAATTGCAGATGCCATGTGGCCCGGAGAGCACTGGTTCCTCGCCGCGATGGGGGAAGACCGAATCGACGGCGAAACCGACGCCTGCCTGGCAGTAGCCGAGTCGTGATGAGGAGCGGTCAGCGCGACAGTCTCGTGGGCAGATCGAACACGTCTTCAGCTCTTCCAACGGCGCGAATATGGTTTGCCAGTCGAGCTTCCAACTATCGTCGTGCTGGTCCAGATGTCCATTCATACCGAGAATATACGCCGCAGTCCCACTACTTACAAGGGTTGGTATGAGGGGGTCTCGCCGTTTGGCAAATGTATGTCGGGAGCATCCCTTTCTACCGCTCGCTAGCAATCCTGGCGAAAAGGAAGTCGGGCAGATTTTCGACTTGTCATTGCGCGGTGTATTGCGACAATCTATACTTGGTGTTCAGAGGCAACGGCAGGAGAGACTGATGATAAAGATCGAAAACAGTTTGTTGGTGATTGTCGACGTCCAGGGGAAACTGGCGCAATTGATGTTCGAGAAAGAGAGACTGATCGCCAATCTAGTGCGAATGGTAAAAGGCGCACAGATTCTAGGTATTCCCATTCTCTGGAACGAGCAGAACCCCGCAGGCCTTGGTGGCACTATTTCGGAGCTAACGGAGCTGCTGACCGCATTGCAGCCGCAGTCCAAAATGACATTCAGTTGTTGCGGAAATCCGATGTTCATGGATGAATTGCGCCGGTCAGGTCGGCGGCAAGTATTGCTGGTCGGGATCGAGGCACACATTTGTGTCTATCAGACCGCCGCCGAATTGCTCCAGCAAGGCTATGACGTACATTTGGTCAGCGACGCAGTCTCATCGCGGACACCGGAGAACAAACAGGTCGGGATCGAGCGAATAAGATCCCAAGGGGGGGTGATTACGAGCACCGAGATGACATTGTTCGAGCTTCTCCGTACCGCCGATCATTCACGTTTCCGAGAAATCAGCCGATTGGTGAAATGACTGCGACCGCGGGAATAGCCGTGTGATGAGTGGTAATGCACGTATATTGATGACGAATATCGCAGGGATGGTCTCTTCGGTATCTGAGAGGAAAACGCGCGGATGATTGAGCCGATCGAGCCATTGCGCCGTTTCTGGCACACGCTGATTCCACTGCCGGTGAAGTACGGAAGCGAGTTTCGCCGCACTTTTAAATTCTTGCAGAAAAGCCAGCACGGCAGCCGCGATGAGATAGAAAGATACCAGTGGCAACGTATTCAAGCGCTGGTGACCTATGCCTACGAGCACGTGCCGTACTATCACCAGACGTTTGATCGGGCCGCTATTCACCCACAGGATATCAAAACTCGCGACGACTATCGACGGATTCCAGTGCTTTACAAGGAGGATGTCGTCGAGAACTTCGAGCTGCTTAAGTCGGACCAATTCGAGAAGCTTGCTCCGATCAGTACCGTGACGGGTTCTTCCACGAGAGACGGCCTTAGATTGTACCGTTCCGAGCACAGCGAGGTCTTTCGCAAAGCCGTAGTTTGGCGGCATCTCTTTAACATCGGTTTTCGCTTTCGTGACCGGCGCGCTCAGCTAACGGTGCCGCTCCGTTTTGTTCGCAGCATGTTTGAAATGCCTGTGGACCACAATGAGAACACTTTGATGATCGATTGCCGTGCTATCACGCCCGAATTCACACCGCAGATATATCGCCGACTTCAAGCTTTTAGGCCTAAGATGCTTTTCTGCCAGCCAAGTAATGCTGTCATGTTTGTCGAGTATTGCAAGCAGAACGGACTCCCGCCGCTGTCAATACCGATCGTTTACGCACTGGGTGAAAAGATCTATCCGGAATATTCTGAGATCATGGCCGACTTCTTCAAGGGCAGAATCGTGCAGTTTTACGGCAATCGGGAGAACACCGCGTCGGCGGGAGATTTGGAAGATGGTCGGATGTATATCAACTCCGATTTCTGCTATCTCGAATTCGAGTCTGCCGAGGGGAGCCCTTTGTTGGGACAACCTGCTGACATCATCTCGACTTCCCTGGAGAACTATGCGTTCCCGTTGATTCGCTATCACACGGAGGATGTCGGTGTGCTGCACGGCCATCCCGATGGCGCTGTGCGCAACTTCCCGGTGATGGAAATCGTCGGTGGGCGGGGCAAGGACCTGCTGCTTACCCGCAATGGACTGATTCTACCGCAAACCAGTCCGTTCCTCAAGAGCATCAAGTTCGATCGTTATAAGCGCATTCAGCTTGAACAGAAATCGCTGGATGATTTGGTCATTCGGGTCGTCCCGACTTCGGCGTTCAACGCCGACAACGATCGCCAATTGCTAGAATCCTCGTTCACAAAATACTTCGGCGGACAGTTTAAGATTGCAGTTGAAGTAGTCGAGGAGATTGGTCGCACTAGCGCCGGCAAAAACCGCTACGTCATTTCCGATCTTGCCATAAGCCATCTGCGCAAGTCGCTGCCGAAAAAGTGACGGTCTTAATCTCTTGCACGTGGCTTCAAGCAGCCCTCCCAGCCCATAGAAACACCAGGCGTTCCGGCGCGGGACTTTTGAGTCGGAGTTTTAGATTGACCTTCGATACGAGCGATGGCTAGCTTGCTTTGGAGAGTGAAAAGCCAATGTCCAAACGGGAATATCTCTTTGCTGAACTGCACGTCGATAGGGCGGTCTTAGAGCGCTTCGGTCAGGAGATGTCGGCCTATTATGATGATGAAGAACTGTCGGCTAAGCACAGCTACTATGCCTCGTTCAAGCGCAAGTTGCTTTGGCATATCCGTCATTCGTTGTCGGCGCGTCAGCGCCAGGCGCTACTACTCATATTATCCGGAAAGACCGAGCGTGACACAGCCGCCAGTATGGGAATATCCCAACAGGTAGTGCATATTTATAAAGTTCGCGCCATTAATAAGTTACGCGATAAGTTTCAAGCCTAAAGTGTATGTCAAAAGACTAAATAGTGGAAGGTTCACGCCTCACTCTTGGACCGCCACTGTTTCCGTAATTTGAATCAAAAAAAGGGCATGGTTGAGACTCTATCCATGAGAATGCTGGCTTCAGCAAACGTTCAATGGAGGTATTGTCATGCCACGACCAAAGGCCAAAACCGAGCATGCCTGTTTGGGCGAAAAGGACATCTGGCATCCGTACGAGCTGCAGTCCATGAAAACATGGAAGTTCATCAAGATCGTTAACAAGATATTGAAAGGCGACTACAGCGTGCTGGACACGTCCCACTGTGCAACGACGATCGAGATCTGAGACCGGCTGAATTTCCTCCTCGTGAACCTTCCAAACAAGACCAGTATGGCCTGGTGTCTGCCTATTGACTTCGGGTTCCCTACGCATAGACCGCAGCAAGGACGCTTACCTGACCGCCGTGCGGGAGAAGGGAATTCCTACAACTCGCAGGCTGCGTTATCATGCCCGTATCTCCATCTTCCGATATACTGATAAGACGGTCTGCGCGAAGGAACTACGCAGGTCGGGTAAGCTGTTGCCAAGTTGATACTTGACTTAGGAAGAGAAAGAGCTAAATCACGTTGGTGTCGGTACCTGTCTTGATGCCACAGATTACATACCAGGGTTGACTAGCATGATTCGGATTGCACGAGTAAAACGCTTCCTTTTGTTGGCGACCACTTTTGTGTCGTTGGCGCCGACTTCGTGGATTTCTGGCTCATCAACATCCTTGATCGAACAGGATGCCAAGGTGGGGATCATTAGCCCGGATGAAGCGACGATCTACAAAGCGCTCGCCATCGTTCGTCCTGCGGCACTGCCAACGAAATATCGTGGCGCCACCGCTGTCCCGGGTAAGTGCGCAACAGATGAAGTCAGGGAAGCGATGAAGGTCATTCTGTCTGATTCTGATCGATATAAGTCGTACAAAGAAGTCCTGTCACGACCGGTGACGCAGGAGGTTTGTCAGTCGGGGCAGGGGCATTTCTGGCTTCACTACGACATAACCGGCAGTAACGCCGTGCCGCTGACCGACAATAATTACAATGACATCCCTGATTTTGTCGAGCGTGCAAGCATAATTGCTGATTCCTGTTGGCGCTACGAGGTGCTGAAACTCGGTCACTTGCCGCCCCCATCCGATGGAGCTTTGGGGGGGGGCGTCGACAAATACGACATATATTTCGAGAATGTCGGTGTATATGGCTACACTCAGGCAGAATTGCCGGGTCCGAACGCATGGAACGATTACTCTTCGTTCATCGTCGTCCACTGCAACTTCGCCGGGTTTCCGCCCAATCAGGATCCGACGGGAAACGCGTTTGGCGCTCTCAAGGTGACGATTGCCCATGAGTTCTACCATGCCATTCAATTTGCTTATGACGTCGGCGAGGACATTTACTTCATGGAGGAATCTGCGACTTGGATGGAGGATATGGTATGTCCGGAGGTCAACGACAACTATAACTACCTGCCATATTTCTACACGATTCCCCAAGTGGGTTTGGTGGAAACCGGCAATCATGTGTATGCAGCCTTTATTTGGCCCAAGTTCCTTCAGGAGAGATTCGGCCCTAAGATAATGAGGGATATTTGGACCGAATGCCGCTTTAACTCGGCAATTGGCGCTTGGTACCACGTGCTGGATACTCTGGGAAGCAGTCTTGAGGATGAATTCGTTCGGTTCCTGATCTGGAATTATCACACCGGCGATCGAGCAACTCCCGGCACTTTCGCATCGGGCGTCGACTATCCGCAAGTGCACGTCATGCGGTATTCTGAGACCATCCCCGATTTGAATCGAAATTCAAATGAACCGCCGGAGCCGTTTGCATCTAACTACGTCGTGATCAATAACTATAGTGGCATGCGTGGCATTCTGACATTCGACTTCACTGGTCTGGTTACCGCCACTTGGGGTCTGGGGTATGTAATTGACTATGGCTCGGGCCGATACGCTGACTCTATTCAGACTGCCTTTCAGGGAACCAACGCCAAAATTTACATTCCTCATTTCGAGAATGTGCTTCGCGTCATTTTCATTCCGGGAGTTACATCCAGCTACGGATCTGCATACAATTACTCGTATCATCTGTACTGGAAACTGCCGGGCGATTTCAACAACGACGGCTCGATTGATGTTTCGGACGCGGTAGCAGGGATTCGGTACATATTTGACGGTGGCCCGCCTCCACAGCCGCTGGAAGCTATGGATGCCAACTGTGATGGCAACAATGATATAAGCGACGTAACTTACTTGATCGGATTTGTCTTCAGTGGCGGCCCAGCGCCGTGTCGATAGAAACAGGATGCAAGCAGAAGTCGAATGGAGGAAGATGTGCTTAGACGCTTTTGGGGCTTGGTTTGTCTGACGGTTTTATTTGCATCGTCACTTTTTGCCGCAAAATCATCATATCAGGTCATTCAACAGGCGTATCAGCAGGGCACTGTAACGGCTGAGGAGAAGCTGCTATTGGAGGTCCGGTCGGTCAAGAACCCTTCCTCACTGCCCGTACAGTTTCAGTCCTCGGTCATCGAGACTCAGAAGTGCGCCACTGATATCCTGCTTGAAGCACAGCGGAAATGGAACGAGATCAGCACTTCCGGTCAGTTGGCGTTGAACGCCCTGCTGTCGCGGCCGTCGGCGACTTACGCCTATGACAGCCCCGGAGGCAAGTTCAAGATTCACTACAGCACTACCGGTTCCAACGCCGTGCCTACGGCTGATGTCGCGCCAGCCAACGGTATTCCCGACTACGTCGAATGGCTGGCCAGTTATGCTGACAGTTCCTATCGTGCAGAGGTCATTACTCTCGCTCAATTCGAGCCGCCATCGGACGGTGCTTTGGGGGGGGACTCCCGATATGACATATACACTGAGGCAATGACTTACTACGGCTACACGCAGACAGAGGGCGCGGGACCAAATTCCTGGAATGACGCCTACAGCTACATTTCCGTGCACCGCAATTTCAGCGGATTCCCAGCCAACGACGATCCCGACGGCGATCAGAAGGGCGCCGCCAAAGTGACGATCGCCCATGAGTACTATCACGCCATTCAATTCGCTTACAACTACAATGAAGATATCTGGCTGATGGAGGCATCGTCCACTTGGATGGAGGACTATGTTTTTGCTCCGGTTAACGACAACTACAATTATTTGTCCTACTGGTTCAGCTACCCTGACTATTCACTTAGTTCCACGGTTAGTCTTCACTTGTACGCCGCGTTTATCTGGCCGAAGTACCTGTCGCAGAATTTCGGCGACACGATCATGCCGGAACTCTGGAACCAGTGCATCACTGCCACTTCCTATCCAGCGCTGACTTCGGTTCTTGATATCCACGGAGCGACTTTGAACGCCCAGTTTGCTGAGTTCTGTGTCTGGAACTTCATTACCTATTCGCGCAATGACGGCAACCATTATCGCGATGCCGTGTCCTATCCGCTGATCAAAACGGTTAGAACGCACAGCACCTATCCCGTGTTCGGTCAAGGGCCGGTTTCCGGCTCCGCTCCAGATGCGATGGGGGCGAACTACATAATGTTTGATCTGCCCAGTAGCACCGGCGAGTTCACCGTGACTTTCAATGGCGACAACAGCACACCTTGGATTGTCCAATTCCTCGCGTGGAAGGCAGGTGTTACTGATATCTATCAGGAGACGCAGTTGTCCCTGGACGCAAATGGCGACGGTTCCTACACGCTCACCAATCCGCAGGATTTCACTAATGCCGTTCTCGTGATCTGTAACGTCAGTCAGTCTCTCAGCGACCGTAGCTATAGCTATGGCGCGAGCTTCACACCGGTACAATATGCCGTGGCTGTCACTACGGTGGCGGACGACAGCGTCTATTCGCACAAGTCCACGACCCTCCAGTTCAGCGTTTACAATGTCGGCGCGCAGGCGGAGACTTTCGATCTTGCCGCCGCCGACAACCTCGGCTGGAGCCCTGTGGCATCGAGCGCGAGTGTGTCGCTTGCCTCTGGTGGATCACAAGTAATTTCGGTCTCGGTGGCCTGTCCGCCGCTGACTTCTGCCGGTACCGTCGACAGCGTGTTCCTCACAGCGACCGGAAAGTTGCTGACTGGCGTTACCGACACCGATACGGCCACAACGCTCGTGTTCATACAGCCGGGCGATGCCGACAATAGTGGCGCTCTCGATATCAGCGATGTTGTTTGGCTGATAGCCTTTATTTTCAGTGGAGGTTCGGCGTCCGTACCTACTGTCGCCGCCGGCGATGCCAACTGTGACGGCACGATCGACATTTCCGACTGCGTGCTACTGATCGGCTACATCTTCAGCGGCGGTCCACAACCACCATGTAGTCCGTTTTAGTCAGACGGCGCGTTTCTGATTTTCGACGCTCGCTTTTCTCTCACGTCGAGATGGGCAAGCGTTTCTATTTGCGAGTGACTTCGCTTCCTTACACGGCTTTGGCTTTTTTTGTTGACTCCCACGCAACTCTCGGTATTCATAACTTTCGTATTATCAAGAGAATAGAAGCGTACAAAGGTTATGGATCTTAAACAGATTGGGAAATACGAAATTATTGACAAGCTGGGTGAGGGGGGCTTCGGAGCCGTCTATCTCGCCAACAACACCCGACTGAAGAAGCGCGTGGCGCTCAAGGTACTACATCCGCAGGTGGCTTCCGATGAAATGCTGGCGGCTTACTTCGAGAGAGAGGCCTTGGCACTGGCGCGATTAGAGCACACTCACATCGTGCGCGTTTTCGACTACGACCAGATCGACGGTGTCAGCTTCATTGTGATGGAGTACATCGACGGCACCACACTGGATCGGCTGTTGCGCGATCAGCGTGCCTTCACGCTCGATGAAATTGTGTCGATTTTTCGACAACTTCTCTCGGCACTCGGCTACGCGCATGAAAATGGCGTAATTCATCGTGACATCAAACCGTCAAACATCATGCTTACCGGCAGCGGCGAGGTCAAGATCGCCGATTTTGGCATTGCCAAGGTTGCCGGCGCAGCTAAGTTAACTCGCACCGGCACGGGCGCCGGTTCGCTCTTGTACATGTCTCCGGAACAGATCAAAGGCACAAACATCGATAACCGAAGTGACATCTACTCCGTTGGCGTAACGCTCTATCAGGTCGTCGCCGGACGGACACCTTTCGAAGCGGATTCGGACTATGAGATCATGACCGGCCATCTCGAAAAAGCGCCCCTTGCGCCCAGTCAGTTCAAAGAGAGCATTTCCAAAGATCTGGAAGAGGTGATTCTGAAGGCGATCGAGAAGAAGCCTGAGAAGAGATTTCAGAATGCTCAGGAGATGTCGGAAGCCTTGTCGCGAATCAAATCGGGGTCAGAGAAGACCGTTGTTGCCAGGGATGACCAGTTCGCCAAAACGACTGCGGTTCCGAAACACGCCAAGGTAGCCAGTTCTAAGACGAAGATGTTGATTCCGGCTCTGGCCGCTTTCGCAGTTATCGTTGTGGCGGTCATCTGGTTGCTCATGCGCGGTGGCGGCGGCGAACCGAAGACCAACGTACAAACGTTCGCCGATTCGCTTGCGACAGGTCGGACTCTGTTCGGCCAGAAGAGCTATGATGAGGCAGCAGCGTTGTTTTCCGTCTTGAAAAACTCGGCGAGTGCCAGCCAGGTCGACAAGGGCGAAGCGCTGCGCTATGAGGCGGCATCACGGCTGCAAAGCGGCGACTCCTTGGCTGCACGCAACCTGTTTGCCGAGGTTCAGCGCGTTGACCCGGCAGCCGTCTTTCCGGCTGAGAAGTTCGGCACGGCCGTGACTGAGTCATGGAATCTCTTCAGCAAACCCGCATCAGGCACTCTAATTACGCACCGGACAGGCAAGGTGACCGATACTACTGCCGGCAGAACGAACCTCCCTTTTCAACAGACGCAGGTGTCGGCCGCGACGGGGAGTGTGGTGGTGACGGTGGGCAACTACAAGATATTTGAACCAGTGACCGTTAGCTTCGACGGCAAGAGTGAGCGCTATCAAGGGAGCCCACTAGTGTTTGAGAACTTGGCTGCGGGAGTGTATGAAGTGACCGTGGCAACTGATTTGGGCAGGCTGACCAATCAGGTGCAAATTCAAAATGAAAGAAAGGAATGCTCATTCACCCTCAGCGAACGCCTGACCAGCAAATTGACTGTGACTTCGCTAGTGGCTGACAATGCCGATGACATCGTGCCAGCGCAAGTCTATATTGATAATGACAAGATCGAAGACGGGCAGACGCCGTTTTCGGCCAAACTGATGACCGGACCACACAAGGTCTGGGTGGAAGACAAAAACTATCGCACCGAGGGCAAACCCAGATTCGTGACTTTGAGCGGTGACACGCAGATAGAGTTTGTTTTGAGGAAAAAATGAAATCGGTTGCACTTGAATATCTAGATATGTAAGTTAGTTGAAAGGAGCAGATCATGAGAACAATATTCATTGCCCTACTAGCAAGTCTCTTGCTGGCTATGCCGCTTCTCGCACAGGAGAACGCCGCAGGGGAAATAAAGAACATCAGCGAGCTTTATCGCAAAGGGCAGTTTAGCGATGCTGTTATCAAAGCGACGGGTTTGCTCGCCAAACCCGCGTTGTCCAAGAGTGACAGCATCCTAACGATCCGTTGGCTTTCCAAAGCGGCGGCTCAGAACAGTCAGGCGGATTTGTCGCAGCAATATCTGGC
>CAIYYT010000127.1 GCA_903930455.1 uncultured bacterium
CGACTGCGATGGGAACAACGGTGGCTGGGGCTTAATTGCACTGAACCAGCCTGAGGACGGCAGTTACAACTGGGACACTGATGGTGTTCCGCTGGGTACATACAGAATACATGCCATCATTGACGACCAGAACCACGGAGCCGACGTAGGTACGGACTGTGCCGACGGCTCGGTGACGATTATCAATGTCAAGCCGTCGATTGACGTGACCCAGCCGTCGAGCAATATCACAGTCAATCAAGGTGAGACTGTTTCGATTAGCTGGAATGGCACCGATCCCGATGATGAGGCGAACGTCCTGCTTGTTTACGATTCCGATTGCGATGGCAATAATGGTGGCTGGGAGCTGATTGCCTATAACCAGCCTGAGGACGGCAGTTACAACTGGGACACTGACGGTGTTCCGCTAGGTACATACAGGATACATGCCATCATTGACGACCAGAACCACGGAGCTGACGTCGGTACGGACTGTGCCGACGGCTCGGTGACGATAGGTGGATTGGTACCACCGGAAATTTCGATCACCTCGCCGACAAGTCTCAGTAGTTGGGAAATTGGTACAACCCAGCAGATTAATTGGACGCTGTCAGGTGGACTGACAGATCATATTACCATACGTATCTCTCGGGACGGGGGCGTTACTTTCGAGTCTGAGCCGATTGCCAACTTCGATTACCAGGGGATTGACGAATACGATTGGATGGTGACTGACCCCGCTTCGATGAACTGCAAGATAAAGATCATCGCGAGCGGCCCGGAGGGATCGGGAACGGCTATATCAGACGAATTCAAGCTTGTCGGCAAACCAGGCTTCTTTGTGCACATTACTGACCTGCACGTGGCGGCAGGGAGCAACCAGGGTTGGCCAGAGAAGATCGCTACTATTCGAGACATGAATCCTGCGTTTGTCGTCGCAACTGGGGACATAGTGCAATGGGGGTTCGACGCCGATGGCGCGGCGAACTACACGGAGCTGCTGGACCCACTCCACGGCTCTAGGGGCAATTGGTTTATTGACGACGAAATGGCGATTCCAATATACTTCTGCCCCGGGAATCATGACGCTTATCAATGGGATTTCGATCACGTAGAAAACTGGTCAGAAGGCGAAGATGATTGTAGGCGCAGAGGATTCTCAAATTACGTGGATAAGATCGGGTCCTTTTATTATTCCGCTCGTCCCCCAACAACGAACATCACACTTTTCTCCTTGAGCAGTGGCATGGATGAAGACGGTCAGGCTGATCTTTGTCCGGAAAGCGAGGGACTCGATGAATATAATTTCGGCATGCTTCAGTCAGAACTGCAAGCAGGAGTGGAGAACGGGCGAGGCAAGATTGTTATGATGCATCATCCTCATCTCGATCTCATTGACGGTGTGGGTATGGGTGGGCGCTTCATGAACCGCAATCAGGATTTTATGGATCTTTGCGAACAGAACGAGGTCGAAGTCGCCTTGTGTGGACACATTCATACACCCCGTCGGCAATATCATGGAGAATTGCCATACAGATCTGATGGTACTGTTTGGGACATCAACACAGATGCTGACCAAACTGCATTCGTTGTAACTCGTGAGCTCAAGAATGAGAATGGTGAATACGGCTTCTACCGCAGGGTCGACTTTGATGCTAACGGCAGAATCACGGCAATTGGTGGCAATATTGAATTCCCATACAGCGGCGTCGAGATCGTCAAGATGTCACCGGTCGACCTGATCGTTACAGATCCTAGCGGCGCAACTATCGACAGATGGTCATCGACGATAGAGAACGCTTCCTATGAAATGTACGAACTGACGCCTGGTGATACCGGAGCCACAGTCTACATACTGCATCCGCTTGAAGGGGTATACCATATCGAAGTCACGCCAATGGCGAATGCTGCTCCTACCGATGACTACAGCCTCTATTTCGCTAACGGCAGTGACACTGTCTGCTTGGCTCAAGACTCGCTTATTAGCTCAATTCCAGAAGAAGGTTACGAGGTGACGGTCAGCAGCCCCAGCGACGTTGAAGATGGAGATCAGTCACCTGTACTTCCGGAGAAAGCGGCTCTCGATCAGAACTATCCCAACCCTTTTAACCCGAGCACTGAAATTGGCTTCGACCTTCCGAGACCCTCTTTTGTATCTCTGGACATCTACGATGTTTTGGGCCGTAAAGTGTCAACCTTGATAAATGAACACCTCACGGCTGGGAGCAAGCGAGTCCAATGGGACGGTAGAAACGACGCAGGAGCGAAGGTAACTTCTGGAGTCTATTTCTACCGGCTACGAATTGGTGATCATGTTGAAGTCAAAAAGATGGTGTTGCTGAAATGACTTTGCACCCGGTGTACACCCGCAAAACCTTGTCTGGGATAATGTGGTTTTTGGCGCCCGCGCGGTGTACTTGATCGCATACATCTTTGGCGGTGGGTCGGCGCCGTGTGCGGGGTGTAAGTAAACAGGGACGCCAAGTGAATTGATAGCCGGGAGTAAAGAGGGCGATTCCCGGTTTTCTTTTTGACAAGTCATCAATGCTGTACGACACCCTGTGGAGTGTCACTACTGCTGAATCACAACATTTATATACTCGCGCTGATTACCACTGGATAGTCAAGACAAATCAGGTGGTAAACATGATCTTCAATTGCCTAAATCCCTACGTTCGAACTCCATTCGCAGATCGCTATTACTCAGATCTGTCTTCAGCTAAGACCCCGTCATTCTCCTCATTCCCAGGCAACCCCTATGGGTTGAGTTTTCAAGATGACTACCTGCTGGAGGCTGATCCAGAGCCGAGCAACAAGAGGTCCGGCCTTGATTCCATCGTCAAGAGAAGTGACCCCATTGATAGGTTTCTTGACTCAAAGAGGGAAGTACTTCTAAACTCGGCCACAAGTATTCTAGAGCAGATCTATGAACGCCTCACCTTGCGAGACAACAACCTCTACGAAATCAACCAGAGGATTAGCCGGGCAGATTCGATCCTTGACCAGCTAGATGTCTTCGAGCTAGGAGCACTGCCAGTCATTGACAAACGCAAAGCCATCATCGAAAAGGAGCTGATCACATTCGAACAGGAAGGGCGATTTGAGAAGGTTGCTTGCTGGCGAGACGTGAGCCGGCTGCAAGGGCAGTTGCTTGAGCTCAAGCAGCAGATCGACTCCCAATCGAACAGACAAAAACTGATTAATGATTGAAAATGGACGTCCAAGAACTCTGCAGACAACTCAAACCCGTCATTGGCAAGAAAGCCGAGCAATACTACCTCGCCTACCTCACCGAAGACCAAGAGGGCAGGCGAGATATCGAAGCAGCCATACGGCTCATGGCAGTCAAATACCTCGGCTCCAAAGTAGACAGCCCAGAGACGTATCTCTCAGTCCCGCCAAAGGACGCTGCCTACGGCGAATACCCAGTCGGAACGATCCACTACTCTGGCCGAAACTACCACGTGTTCGGCTTGCGGGAAGACGAATGGATACAGCACACAGCCATATTTGGCAGAAGTGGTGCTGGCAAGACCAACACGGTTTTCATCCTGCTCAAGAGCCTATTGGCCAAGGAGAAGCCGTTTTTGATCTTTGACTGGAAACGCAATTACCGAGACCTCTTAGCCATGACGGACGAGAACATCTTGGTGTACACGGTTGGCAGAAACGCTTGCCCCATGGTCTTCAATCCCTTGATCCCTCCAACCGGCACCGATCCCAAAGTGTGGCTCAAGAAGTTGATCGAGATTATCGCTGGCGCTTACTATCTCGGTGAGGGAGTCATGTTCTTGCTCCAAGAGGCACTAAATGCTGTTTACGAGCAGTTTGGCGTTTACGAGGGAAAACCCCAGAAGTACCCCACGTTCATTGATGTTCTCAAATGGCTGGAGGACAACCCGGTCAAAGGCAGAAAGGCACTCTGGATGGACTCAACCATGAGAGGAATCAAGTCAATCTGCTTCGGCCCCATGGGAGAAGTAGTCAACACTTCCAACCAGCCAAACCTAGCAAGCCTACTTGACAGAAACGTTATTCTCGAGCTTGATGCTTTGACCAACAATGACAAGAACCTGATCATCGAATCCATGCTACTCTGGATTCATCATTATCGCCTGGTTCAGCCGGACAGGGAGTGCTTCAAACACGTCATCTTTATCGAAGAGGCACACCACATACTACTCAAAAAGCCAGGCGGATCAGGAGGAGAAGCAGTAACCGACACCATCTTGAGAGAGATCAGGGAACTAGGCGAAGCCATTGTTCTGGTAGATCAGCACCCCAGCCTCATCTCAATACCAGCTTTGGGCAACTCCTACACGACCATCACCATGAACTTGAAACACCGACTCGACGTCAATGCCGTAGCTGCTGCCATGTTGATGAAAGACGAAGACAACGAACTACTCGGTAGATTACCAATCGGGGCGGCAGTCGTAAAGCTACAAGGCAGATGGCTTCAACCATTTGAGGTCGTCATTCCCGACTGCAAGGTTCCAAAGGGAGCAGTAGACGACGAGAAGCTCAAGATCATAATGGCTTCCAGAAACGTTCTCCACAATCAAGCAATCCTGATCGAGCCCCCTCCGAAAAAGGATTTCACCGCGAAACTCAACGAACGAGAAGAAGCACTGCTACTAGAGATCGCCGACCACCCATTCTCGGGAGTTGTTGAACGCTACAAAAGATTAAGAGTGAGCCGGAGAAACGGCGACACCATCAAGAAGTCCTTGATCGAAAAGGAACTGATCGAACCAGTAAGCATCTTGACAAGAAGCGGAAGAATGGTACTCCTCGACATCACAGACATTGGCTGGCAACAATTATCACAATCAGGACATCCAAAGCCTCCTGTCCGATTCAACGAAGGACTCGAACACCGATTCTGGAAACAAAAAGCAGCAGAACACTATGAAGCTTTGGGATACAAGGTCCTCATCGAGGAACCAGTCAACGGCTACACCGACATCGTCATAGAAAGGGAAGGCAAGAAGACAGCTGTCGAAATCGAAACCGGAAAATCAGACTGGAAAAAGAACCTCGAGAAGAACCTGAAGAAGGACTTCGAATCAATAATCATAATGGCAACAACACCAGAATGCCTGATTCAGATTCAGAACCAACTCACCACTGAATCTGAACAATCAAAGGTTCTGCTTACCTCGGCTCAACAACTGATCAAACTATGAAAGACAGACCCATTTCACTGCTTCCAAAGCCAAAGCCCACAAATTCCCGAACAACAAGCGTTTTCAAACCCCTGACAAGATGAATCTTGGAATCACTCAATGTCGACGATTCCAAGATCCATCGGAGAATCGCGGGAACCCCCGTCTGAGAGCACGTAATCATCTAACCCCTGAAGTGCTTTCCTCCCCGCAACAGCCTTTTTCAGATTTGCGACAGAATGGCTTGAATGCCCAAGAGATGATGCTGCATTAATGGATTTATTCCAGACGTCCTGACAGTATTTGGCTCTCCAGAACCGCCGGGGGATCACCCACCTATCCCTTTTGCCAATACCGAGATTCCGGACGAAGAATCGGTCTGTAGTATTTTAAATGATATTTTGAGACATTAGAAAACTAGAGTTTCAAAGATTTCCATTCTGACTATTCTATATTCTGCAACTGTGAATAGATTGGTTACTTCCACTATCCTACAATAACCGCAAGATGGGCAGGTCACCTCAAACGGCTCATTAAAACTATCGCCACAAAGTCCACAGTTGATTGATCCGAATTCATCGATCAATAGCAATCCACCACATTCATTGTTGATGTGAATAAGATCATGGCGTACATATCCACATTTGGGACACTGCATAGAGATTGTCTTCTTCAACACAAAGGTCTGCACTTTCTACTATTTCTGTTATTTATTGACGCACGACTACTTAATTACTCTGATGAGTTGATTCACCAAGTCGCATATCATGTTTTCCATATCTTGCAGATTGTACATCATCAAACCAATCTGGTCTCGAATGGCTCAAAGTTAAGATACAGCTTGAGCACTATCAAGCAGTTTTCGGTAGTGTTTCCTCCTCAGTTCTAGGGTTCTTTCTTTGATCTGTTTTCTTCCTGACCTGCAAGAGCCCAGGAGGCGTCTCGGTCAAGCGTTTCCAATAGACAGCCATCGATGATGCTACTCGGATTCGGGCCCTAAAGATCTATCCCTCTCACAATCAGGAGACCGCTATCAATTTCATCGACCATGTGGTCAAGCGGTTCCTTTTCCGCATTCATACCGTCACGACCGACGACGGTCATGAGCTTCAAACCCGCTTTCACTGGCATGTTGAGGATCTGGGGATTCGCCATGTCTATCTCAAACCTCATTCCCCTGGCCTTAACGGTAAAGTGAAAAGATCACATCAGACCGATGACTTGGAGTTCTACCAGCTATTGACCTATACTACGGCGTTGATCTGTCTCAGAAACTACAAGTCTGGGAAGACTACTACAACTTCCACAGACCAAATGGATCGTTTAAGGGAAAAGCTCCATACGAAGTCTTGAAAGAGAAACTGACCAGTGGACAAGAACTGTCTTCCGAAGTGTGATATATCACATTTCGGCAATTTCATTGTGCCACTATATATTTAGATGTGGGCAGTCTTGAGAACACTAATAGACAACTAGCTTAGTGGGGGGCCAATGTCTCCCGAAACAGTGACCTGAAGAACCATCACGATCTTGTCACGTGACGTGGTAAGTAATCGACCTGTATCACGTTTGGGAGTTCGATTCCCCCCACCACCAGGCTTGTCACTACTCGTCAGTTCTGACTGACCGTAACCTTTATATAGTAGTGAATATTCCCCCTTGGCATGAACAGTAAGCAAACATTAACGGAGTACATCAGAGTACTAAAGAACCTGGAACGGCGACTGAGAACTGTTGAGAGAAGGCAGAAGGACATGGATGAGAAGCTGGATCACATCATCTTCCGGCTGATCGTCGACGAAACCAAACCCGTGCACGTCGACAGTAACGGTGATTGCCGCTACGACCGAAACGGGTACAACCAGTTCAAAGGTATCTGAACAGATCCCTGTCCCTGGCTTCCTGCTTGGCATCCCTGATTTCGCGAAACCTGTCAGGTAGTCCACACAATGATATTGCGGCCTTGGCGAATCGAGTAGAAAACACCCAGCCCTCCCGATAGCCATGCCTTTGGCCAAACCTCGAAACGTGGTCAATCAAACCAATGCGACGCATCTTTGCCCGCACGACCTCCAAGACCCGCCGGCTACAGCGATACTCGTCAGCCACCCACTCCAGTGACTTCAAGAACTGGCCGTCAGCATATTTCAACTCGACGAAGATAGCCAGGAACAGCCTCTGATGGTTCCTATTACTTGGGAAGAGTAGTTCGGCAAATTCGTCCAGAGACTGAATCCTGCTGATCCTGTTGAAGCCGAACTCAATCTTTGTACCACCTTTCATGTTTACCATACCCTTTTTGATCAAAACAAGACATTCCAAGGGGAGTCCACTGATCTTGGTTGTGTTAAAAAACTCACGATGACTTTGCCCCCATTTTCTCGAAATCGCTTTGCACCAAGAACCGTGCGAAACCGAGCGAACCATGCTGTTCGAGGCCACTTCACCAACAAGTACACTATTGGAAAACAGGTCTCAGACGACAAAGACAGTCTGAACTGCTTGTCTTGTTAGGAGGGCAATTCCCTTTACAATCTCTGACCCCGTGATTCATCCTCCTAGTCATCGTTTTCTCGTCGAGGAGTACCGAAAAACACCATTTTGTTAGCCTTCTTGCGCATCTCGACGCGCTCCTTTATGATCTCCAATGCCATGCTTCTCAGGCTTGCTCCAAAGCTGCTTTCAACCCAGTAGATTGTCTCATAGGACGATACGTAGATCTCGTTGAACAGCCTGTGAAACCGCCATCTGACGCCTTGGCGAGTCATTCCAAAGGAACTCTCAACCTTGTCGCCGTAGTTCTGCCTCAAAACCATGTACTTGACTCCGACATCTTTCAGTTCGATCTCCAGCTGATTTTCATCACAGAGCTTCTTCAAGCGCTCCAAGAAGATCTTATCCTTTTCCGAAAGATTCATCTTCGCTCCACCAAAATGTCCTCACCATATTGGGATAGCCTGACTTCTCGATCTTGCTCCATAAAAATCAGCGAAATAAAACGATACACCTTGTCCCGACGCTCTTCGGGGAGCAAGGGCGAGATAGAACTGAACACGATCTCGGCATCAAGTAGGTTGGCAATATGCCGGCGATAGTCTTCAATAGAGAGGTTCCTCTCCCAATCCTGCTGACGCTCTTCGATGCTTCTCGCACCGATCAAGCAGTCGAGATCCGTCAGCAATCCGGGAAGAGCATTTAGATCGACTTCATCGAAG